>CAZVAS010000074.1:7384-11486 GCA_964625165.1 uncultured Methanospirillum sp.
TTTTAATGAATCTTCACCGTTTCTGCAGGACAGATCCATTATAGGAACAGATCCCATTAGTATAGGATACAGAATATGTACCGGTTACAGGAAGACCCCATCGATCTGACGCAGGTTTTTGAGAATATCGGGCCGGAAACAGGGGCTGTTCTCATCTTTGCAGGAACAGTGAGGAGTGACGGAATGGATATCCTGCGACTTGAGACTGATAAGGAAGAGGCTGAAAAAGAGATCCAGAAGATAATTTCCGAAGCAGAAACAAAATGGGATCTCACCCGTGTGCAGGTTATTCACCGGTACGGACCGATGAAAGTGGGTGAAGTGATTGTGCTCATCACGGTAGCATCCGGCCATCGCGATGTGGCATATGCAGCATCACGATTCCTTATTGATGAACTAAAGGTCCGGGTTCCTATATGGAAAGCAGAACTCTTTGGTGACAAGGTGCGTTGGGTACCTGGTGCAGGAGAGTAATTTCATCGTGCAGCATGTGGATCTCAAGCACCTGATCTATCTGAATAATGCTGCCAGTACCTGGCCTAAACCAGCCTGTGTACTGGATGCAGTAGCACAGGCAGCTTCACTTCCCTATCTGGAGTCAGGCCGGACTACTCTCGAGGGCCTGGTCTCTTATCCTGATGAGGGTCGGGAGGCACTGTCTTCTTTCTTTCATTCAGGTGATCCGGGTGAGTGGGTATTCACTTCAAATGCGACAGACTCGCTCAATATTCTGATTCACGGATTTGCTGCATCTCATGACTCCCCATTTCATGTGATCACGACGGAACTCGAGCATAATGCTGTTATCCGGCCGCTTCTCTCCCTGAAAAAAGCAGGAAAAATTTCTCTCACCATCGTTCCGGCAGATTCATGTGGCCATATATCTCCTGATTCAATTGCTGAAGCCATAACTCCGGAGACCAGACTTGGCGTTATCAATCATGGTAACAATGTAACCGGAGCAGTGCAGGATATCAGGGCAATTAGCCGTTTTCTTCATGATGATGGAGTTTTTTCGATATTCGACGGGTCACAGACTGCCGGACAGATCCCAATCAGTCTTTCTGACACGTCTGCTGACGCTTTTGTCTTTACCGGGCATAAATACCTGTTCGGCACTCCCGGAATTGGAGGTTTTTTCCTCCGGACCCCTGAACCTGTCCTCCCACTCAAACAGGGAGGTACCGGGTTCGACTCTGCTTCCCCTGATCACCCGGGGGAGATGCCGGTACGCTTTGAGGCAGGAACCCCGAACTTTCCCGGCATCGCTGCATTGACAGCCGGGATCCGGTACCTGTCTGATACCGGATTCAATCAGATATCCTCACACCTTGCAAAGATGTCCCGATACCTGTCAGGTCGGTTATCAGATCTTCATGCAGTGACTCTATACAATCCGGATCCTGACACTCCTATTCTGTCTTTTAATGTGTCTGGTATTGATCCTGAAGATATCGGCCTGGTACTTGGGAGAAGATATCAGGTGATCACCAGGACCGGCCTTCATTGTGCTCCATGGATTCATCAGAGACTGACAAATGGTTTGGGCTGCGTCAGAATGAGCCTCTCGTACCTGAACACCATGGAGCAGTGCAGGATCGTGGGAGATATTATTGAGGAACTGGTTGCATGAAGATTGTTAAGTCACGAGTCTCATCGAAATGCACAGACGGCGCAATTGTAAAGGAATGTACGCTTGATATCCCGGTCAGTGATATATTCTTGCAGTCTATTCAGTCTAAAGGAGAGGTTTCAACCAAGCATCTTGGGTCAAATGTTCTCTTTACGTTCTCCTGCGACCTTTTCTCCATGAAAGGAATGGTTGGAGATACCATCGTCTATATCAGTCACCGCAAAGAGGATACAGATGCAGTACAATCGTTTTTGAGCCTGTTGTTTGAAGAGCACTCAAAATTGTGCTCATAATAAGAGCCAGAGCCCGGAGTCGAACCGAGTTACACTGATCTGCAGTCAGTTGCGTAGCCATTCCGCCACACTGGCATGTGTGCAGAGAAGATCTGAAACAATACGCGGGTTGTGATGTTTGGAGTGTATGTGCAGTGACACCGCGTTCTGGATTTCAGGTCTTCTCTTCAGGGATATCCCCTGTTACATACCAATGTTGGTGTGAATATAATTTATATCCGGATATTTGGGCAAAATTTTCCAAATTGTCTCATTCAGGATGGTCCTGGTATGGTATGAGTAACCTGGTCCATGGGAATTGAACGATCAGTGACACTTACCGAAAAAATTAGTTCTGATTTCTGATAAGTTCCTGATCTATGTACTCAAGAGCCCATGTATTGAGCGCCTTATACACATTGATCAGTTTTTCTCCGATTGGCGTGAGTGAGTACTCTACCCGGGGAGGGATTTCAGCATATGCTCTTCGAGTTACAATACCATCCTTTTCGAGCTGGCGAAGCTGAGTCGTCAGAACTTTCTGGGTAATTGCCGGTATCTTCTCCTGGATCTCATTATAGCGCAGTGTTTTGTCCTGAAGGAAGTAGAGTATTCGAAGTTTCCATTTCCCGTCGATGATATCTAATGCTACTTCAACCGGACATATTTTTTCAGATTCACCGGTTTTGTTTTTCATTGGTATCTTCATGGTGCGTATGGGAGAATAAAGTTCGTTTTTACGATATATGTCGTCCTGATCAAGGTTAGTTGCACAAAAAATCCGGTGATATTTCGTGAATCAAACGAATCTTTTACCAGATGTGATGCAATTATTGATAAAAAGCCGATCTGGGTCATATTCACAATCACGACAGAGACACATCCTTCTGATGATTCTTATCGTTGGTGTATTCATGGCAAACCTTGACGCTGTCATGGTTAACGTGGCATTGCCAACAATAACTACATTTTTCACAACTAACCTAGCCTTGTCCCAGTGGACGGTTACCGGCTATATCCTCATGATGACCAGCCTGCTTATCATCTTTGCAAAGTTGTCAGAATACACCGGGATCACCAGGCTGTATATTACCGGGTGGTGTCTTTTTACGGTCAGTTCACTAGCCTGCGGGCTTACAACAGCAATCGGCGGTCTCATTGCCTTTCGGATCATCCAGGGTATCGGTGCGTCCATGGTTTACTGTGGTATGGGTCCTCTCATCATTCATGCCAGTGAGCCCAGTCAAAGGGGACAGGCTATGGGATATATTACAGCAGCTGTTGCATGTGCCACATTTATTGGTCCCGGTCTTGGAGGATTTATCACCGATCTTCTCGGCTGGCAGTATATTTTTCTGGTTAATGTCCCGATTGGAATATTTCTCATTATTTGTTGCCTGATATTTTTGAATATCCCGGAGAAGAGGACTCAATACCTTCAATTAGACGTTATTGGATCAGTATTACTTATCCTGATACTGGTGTCCTTTCTGATGGCATGCACTGAATTTGCTAAAGACCTCTCTATGTCATTATGTCTTGTATTATACTGCCTGACTTGCGTTATCTCATTGATTCTCTTCATAACGTATGAATCCAGAAGTCAAAATCCATTGATTGATCTGAAGATATTCAAAAACCGCCAGTTCAGAATATCAATAATCAGTCTTCTGTTCTTCTTCCTCGTGATAAATTCGACAAATATTGTCAGCCCATTCTATTTTGAAGGAGTTCTGGGATTTACCCCAACAACATCAGGCATGGTACTGATGATGATCCCACTCATGATGATTGTGGTTTCTCCAGTTGTTGGATGGCTGTACGATCGGCATCGCATGGATTATCCAACATCTGGATTGATTCTTGTTACCATCTCATGTATTGTTCAGGCCGTTGCGTCATTTCTTGTGAATCGTGAGATCATATTGCTTGCTCTATGTCTCCGGGGTATTGGGAGTGGCCTGTTTCAGGGTCCGAATAACACCGAGATCCTTCATTCACTTGATCCTGAAAAAACAGCAATGAGTTCAAGTGTTGCCTCGGCCTCACGGACCCTGGGCATTGCCCTGGGAGTATCGTTTGCATGTATTTTTATGTCTATGGGTTCGGGGTATAGCGGGCAATCAGGTCCGGTTTTATCGCAAGGGGTTGAATCCATGAGATATGCCTGCGGAATAACATTGTTTGCAGCAGGTAT
>CAZVAS010000075.1:0-1503 GCA_964625165.1 uncultured Methanospirillum sp.
GGGGGGTGGCAGACAGGGTCTTTGAGCTGAGCCATGGACAGATATCCAGGCAGGGGACCTTTGATGAACTCTTTCCTCATACCCAGGGATCACTGAAGGCTCTGTACGAAGACCCGGATCTCTCCCAGTATTCACCACAGGGAACTGATCCCATTATCAGACTTGAAGAAGTGCACCACAAGTATGGGGAGATTGCTGCACTCAACGGAGTTAGCATCTCCATCTATTCAGGTGAGTTTGTCGCCCTGCTTGGTGAGAACGGATCAGGAAAGACCACGCTTGTCAAGCATCTGAATGGTCTTCTCAGGCCTGATTCAGGTACAATCAGAGTGCTTGATCTTGATGCTACCACTGAACCGGTAATGACTCTGGTCCGCCACACGGGCCTTGTATTTCAGAACCCTGACACCATGCTCTTTGCAGATACTGTAGAAGAGGAGATTCGCTTTGGGTTGACCAATATCAAGACACCTGATCCAGAAAGCCGCATCAGGGATGTTCTGGCGATGGTGAGGCTCGATGGACAGGAACAGACCTATCCCCGCCATCTTTCAAGGGGAGAAAGGCAGCGTCTGGCTGTCTCCTGTATCCTCGCCATGGAACCGGAGATAATTATCCTTGATGAACCAACAACCGGTCTAGACGAGGTTGAGTCGGACAGGATGATGGCACTGATGAAGTCACTCCAGCAGCAGGGACACACCATCATCATGGTCACACACAACATGCGGATCGCAGAGGAAAATGCAGAGAGGATCATTGTGATGGAGAGCGGAAGAGTCAGCGGTGATTATTCTATCCAGAGGGTGAAGGCATGACCGAGATTCTCCAGTACATTCCTGGCAACGGGGTACTTCACCGGCTCAATCCGGTGACAAAACTGATCATCGTCGTGCTCATCGTTGGGATGAGTGTACTCACCCCGAGTGCTCTCTTTCTTGCCGGCCTGATCCTGGTCATTGCCATTGGTGCTTCAATATCAGGAATGCACCGTGAGATCACCAAACAGATCCCGTTTCTCATCCTGCTCGGAATATTTCTCCTCATTGTCACAACATTGACCGTGCAGGAGGGGACAACATACTTTACCATTATTCCAGCATCAATTCCGGTGATCGGGGAAATGCTGCCGGTCACCGAAGGCGGGCTGGGCCTTGGACTCCTCTTCACATGCCGTTTCATCGTGATGATCCTCTCATTCCATCTCTTTATCGTCACAACGAAGCCCAGTGAACTGGTTACAGCACTTCTCGCATTTCACATGCCGGTGGATTATATCCTGATGTTCCTGATAGCACTCAGGTTCATCCCGAGCCTTCAGCTTGAAGCGACACGTATTCATGAAGCACAGGTATCAAGGGGATACAACCCGGGAACAGGAGCAATAGGGAAGGTAAAAAGTCTGCGACCCATCATAATTCCACTGGTTGCAAACTCCCTTGCCAAGACCCAGGTCCTTGGACTGACTCTTGATCTTCGTGGATACCGGAGCAAGAAGACCCT
>CAZVAS010000075.1:1603-5966 GCA_964625165.1 uncultured Methanospirillum sp.
TCTCCTTTCTTGCTCCAGATCTCAGCATTATTTGGTTCGATACTTGTCATCATCTCATAACATTTGAGCACTTCAACGAACCGTCCCATCTTTGTTAGTGAGTAAGCCTTGTTCTGCCATAGATCCAGCCGTTTTGGATCGATCTCGATGGCTTTATCAAATGCCTGAAGTGCATTCTCATAATCTTCAAGCCGGTTCAGGGCAAATCCCCGGAGCAGATACGCATTCTCTGCCTTGTCGGAAGGTGTTTTTGCCAGTTCAATCGCACGGTCAGCTGCCTTGACAGCCTGACGGTATTCATTGGTATCGATATACGTAGCTGCCTTGCCCTGCCAGGCACCACTCTCATTCGGATTGATGGTGAGAGCCCGCTCAAAATCCTGCATCGCAGCATCATAACTTCCCATATGCTCAAGGGCTACTCCTCGATAGGTTAAAACTTTAGAATTCCTGGCATCAAGTTGTAATGACTGGTTATACGCATCAACAGCGCTTTTATACATACCCTCATTTGCATACTGGTTCCCTTTTTCAAGCCAGTCAGATGCATTCCACTGTGTACCAACACAGCCGGAGAGCAGAACAGAGATGAGGAGGAGCAGTATAGCCAGAGGGATAAGAGTTCGTACTATTTCCCGTGAAGACACCTGATATCACCTGTGACATGCCAAAGGGCACGAGTGATGAACAGGTTTGATAAGATCCGGGAAATGCCTTCCTCTATACTGATCAAAAAATGGATCCTTCAGGATGTAAACTGCATAGGAGTTTTGGGGATCTTCTTGCTGATGTCCTTCTCCTGTTCTTTATAGAGAAGGTTCGCCTTATCAATCGCAACTTCAGCTTCTGCCTCTTTTCCCATAGCTTTTAGAACAGATGCTTTATTGATCCAGTTTTCTGCATTCTGCGGATTGACAACGATCGCCTGCTCATAAGAGTACAGCGCCGGTTCATACTGTTTCTTCATATTGTACGCAAATCCGCGGGCACTCCAGACCTTCTCATTATTCTTATCAATGAGCAGAGCTTTGTCAAAATGCTGAACTGCCATGTCATACTGGCCACGACTTGAGAGAGCCATTCCACGATAATACCAGTATTCGGTGTTCCCAGGTTCTATCTCAATTGCTTTAAAGAACGATCTGACAGCCTCATCATAATCGCCCATCATATAACTGGTTCGTCCTTTCCAGAACCATGCCAGGGAATAGTTCCCATTCTGACGAATGGCATCGGTGAACGCATCAATGGCATCTTTGTACCGCACCATCTCATACAGTGACAGGCCTTTCAGGTAGTAGAGTTCACTGTCATTTGGAGTGATGGCTATAGCCCGATCATAAGCTGATATTGCATCAGAGTATTTGCCATTCTGAAAATCCTTCTGCCCTTTCTCTTTCCACTCCCCTGTGCTCATGCAACCTGTAAGCATGACCGATAGAAGCAGAATCAGCCAGGTCAGAGCAACCGCACGGCAGATTCTTGGAGATGAACAGAAATAATTCATGGATACCAGGTACTCTCACTCATTTTGATCCGCAGCGCATATGAGCCTGACTCAGAGAGCCTGGCAAAAAAAGTGGTTATTCGTAAAGATACTGCTCGTCAATGCGGGTGTAGGATGCAAGTTCTTCAGGTTTGAAATGAATCGCGATCTCCCGGGCTGCAGTCTCTACCGAGTCTGAACCGTGGATGACATTCATTCCGATCTCAAGAGCCAGATCACCGCGAATGGTTCCGGGAGCAGCCCCGGCAGGATTCGTGGCACCAATCATATCCCTGCTGATCTTCACGATGTTCTTCCCTGAAAACACCATCAGGAAACAGGGTCCGCTGGTGATGTAAGCCTTCAGGCCTGGGAAGAATGGTTTCTGCACATGCTCTGCATAATGCTCCATTACACGGGCATCAGGAAGCCGTTCGAACTTTGCTGCCACGAGTTTGAATCCGCGGCGTTCAAAACGGGAGATGATCTCACCGACAAGGCCACGCTGTACCCCGTCAGGCTTGACCATCAGGAACGTTTGTTCCATTGATTACCCCTTGCCCATCGCCTTGCGGCCGGCTGCAGTCCAGGAGACCCGGCGCGGAATACGCCCGAGTTTGTAGTTCTTCTGGCACTTGGTGCTGCAGAAGTAGAAGATTGACCCATCCTTTCGGACAAACATCTTCCCGGTTCCTGGCTCCATACCCTCACCACAAAACGAACAAACGTGTGATTGCATCACCGTTTTCACCTCCGGGAGAGCTTCTTTGCCTCACGCTCGGTCTCGAGGAGCATAAGGACATCCCCTTCTCGGATGGGGCCAACCGTGTTCCTGGTAATAATTCGACCCTTGTTTGGGCCATCGAGAATCCGGCACTTGACCTGCATGGCTTCACCATGCATGCCCGTTGAGCCGATCACCTCGATCACTTCGGCGGGCGTTGCGTCAGACATGAGACTCACTCGGCCTTAAGCGCAGCAATCTGTCCTGCAATCTCGTCAACGATCTCCTTCGCCTTGCCGGGTTTTATGACGGCAGCAGCAGCAGAGCCGACCTCGAGCCCACATGCGGCTCCTATGTCGTTCTGTTTGGTGACGAAGATGTACGGAACCTTCTTCTCTTCACAGAGAGGACCAAGGTGCATCACGATCTCAGCCGGCTCAACATCTCCACCGATAAGAACGAGCTGGGCGATCCCGCGCTCGACAGCCTTGGTGGCTTCGTTGGAGCCCTTCTTGATCTTGCCGGTTTCTCTGGCCGTTTCGACTGCCTCAAGTGCCTTGTTCTGAATCTCGTCAGAAACTTCAAAGGTAACGTAGTTTGCCATATTAGACCTCATTCAGGAGAGCTTCGGTCTCTCCGTCATCACTCATCAGTACATGACGAATGTGCCATACAAGTATGGGAACAGAGTCAATAAATGTTTTGAAAAGAGGAGATTGAAATCAACAGATCCGCTCCGAAATACCGGATCAAGCCAGACGGTATATCGTGACCGCACCCTGGTGATACACTGGTGAGAGACCATCATCGGGGAGGGTGACATTGTATCGCTCCTCTTCAGTCGGTCCCACATACAGAAGATCGATGTGAAACATCTTCATGAGTTTCACACACCACGAAGGGTCTTCATAGATAGTCCGAATAACTGTTGTCCTCTGTGCATACCATCCGAGGGGAGTATTGTTGCGCCACATCGATTCATGGAACGGCCACCCAAGAAGTGCAGGTATTCCGGTGAATGCTGAAACTCTTGAGTAGTAGCCATAGTCACCCCCTTCAGCCTCAACAATAGTAAGGTTTCCGTCCTGGGTTCGAAGCCAGGTAACCGCTGCAAGGTCATCTGGATGAGAGACAGAGAGCCAGGCAAGTCCATCGAGTGTCGGGGTATGCGGTCCTGCATGAGTAGCAGTGACCACTCCTGGAAGCAGAAGTAGGAGCAGAAGGATAAGTGGAACTGCCCCTTCAACCATCCGTATTGACCATGACTCTCTGGTTGTCAAAGAGAGGAGTAATTTTCCAAGCATTCCGGCAGTTGAAGCACTGAAAAGCAGCCATGCGGTAATATAGAGTTTGAAGACGGTGTTCATCCTGAAATACTGGTCACCCATATTATCCTTGAGATAAAGGAGCTCACAGAAGACGAGGATCACAAGACCTGCACCAGCCAGGAGATCGCAAGCCCCCTCACGTCTTACCAATAACCCACAAAGGAGGACTGCAGGAATCGCTGCTGCAACATACCCGGTTACCAGAAATGGCACGGCAATGAGAAGAAGCCAGGGCGAACGCCTGAGGATCGGGAGGAGTGAAACGGCAAGGATAAGGATGAACCACCCATTCACAAGCATAAATTCAGTTATCGAGCTCGGAAGAGGAACTACTGCAATGCCACCAATTCCCTGTGCTTTCATCATCAGATAATAAGGAAGATAACAGAGGACACCAACAATCGGTACCAACAGAATGTAGAGGAGGGCACCCCTTCCCTCTGAAAAATGCCTTAGTATTGATGCTCCGGATACATGCTCACTGACTGCATGAACCATTCTCCCTACCAGAGAAGTAGAATGATCAGACTCTGAACGTGGACTAGCTGAATTAATCAGCAAAATGGCACCGGTGATGAGAACCAGAGGGGCCTGAATAAGGACATCCCAGGTGTTCGTGGGCGGGATTGACCCAAGTGCCAGACCTGACGAGAGGATCAGAACCAGCCGGGATACTGGATGCATCTCCTTCCAGCAGGTTATGGCAAGAATGATGAGTAGTATCAGAGTTGTTTGTGGGAAAAACCCAAGCACATGTGCATGCACGTCACCAAAGATGAATGAAAACAGAGGATATTCATTAATGGTCCCATCTATTACCCGGGT
>CAZVAS010000075.1:6066-11391 GCA_964625165.1 uncultured Methanospirillum sp.
ATGAGATGATCAATCACAGCAATAAGTGTCGCTGTAGCTGGGGCAACTCCCGACAACTCAAAAATTATGGCCAGAGATGCCTCATAAGTCCCTAAGCCACCAGGAGTTATCGGGACAGCTTTTACCAGATTCCCGGCAACAATCGCGAGCAGAACAACCGCAAGTGGAATCTCCTGATTAAACATCGCTGCAACCGAGATGCAGATGATCGTGTCCATGATCCAGATGGCAATCGATGAGAAGAAGAGCAGAAGAGCAGAAGAAGGGGTGAGGGATGCTTCCTTTACCTCAGCAAGCATGGTCAGAATGTATCCAACATACTTGTTCTCTGAAGAAAACCGCCCCATGAAGAGGAGAATGCCAAAGAACACTGCTCCAAGGATAAGAGGGATTGCAATAAGAGAGAGGGCCCATTCGGGAACATTGATGACAAAAAGGATCGAGACAAGACCCAGAAATGCAACAGTTATGATATCAAAAACCCGCTCGACAACAATAGAGGAAAGTCCTTGTGAAACAGTTGAGTCATACTCATGCCTCACAAGAATTATCCTGATCAGATCACCTAACCTTGCCGGAACAAGAAGATTGACAGTCTGCGAGAGATAGATGCAGGCAGTTGCAAAGAGCGTCGGCACCATCACGGTAAGCCGGGCAAGAATGATCTTGTACCGCCATCCTCTTGAGAACCAAGCAGCAACGCAGATCAGTATAGCAGGAACTAGATAGAGAGGATGCATGTACTGGAGCGTTGCATTAAGATCACCCCAGACACGCCAGAGCATTGCACCTATGATCCCGACAGCCAGAAGAAGAGAGAGTACGAGGGCTATAATTTTACGGTACATGAAGTCTCCACCAGAGGTTCAATATTGAGCGACCCATCTTCCAGATGTCCTGTGACTTGACCGTAGTTCCAGGCCCTTCCCGCCAGATAACCGGAATCTCTGTAATCTGAAACCCCTTTCTTTGTGCACAAACCAGCACTTCAGTATCCCAGAACCAATGAGTATCCCGAATATCAGGCAGAAGTGAAAGAAGACTCTCCTTTTTGAAAGCCTTGAATCCACACTGATGGTCCTTCAGTCTGCTTCGGAGAATAAACCGGACAAGCCAATTGTATCCGCGGCTCTTAATCTCCCGGCCCAGGCTGCGGGTAATATCACTATCAGACAGAAGTCGTGATCCAGTCGCAACATCGGCACCCTCGGCAATTGCTCTGATGAGCATGGGAAGATATGACATATCAGTTGCAAGATCCACATCGAAATAGCAGAAAATTCCTCCTTTTGCTTGTCTGGCAGAAGAAGCCAGGGCCGACCCACGACCAAGCCGCTGGTCCCGGTGCATGTGAATAACCCGCGAGTCTTTTTCCTGCCACGAGGCGGCACATTCAGCAGAGCCGTCTGTACTAGCATCTTCAGCAATGATGATATCAAAACGGGAGCAACACTCCTCCATCACCTTTATTGTAAGCGGTATGGCATCCTGCAAGGCAGGCAGGTCATTATAGACAGGAATAACTATGGATACGAATGATTCAGTAATACTATTCACGGTTTTGGATACCCTCCACGACCCGCAGGGCTGCTTTTACAGAGCCTTCAATACTCCGTTCAGGGTAGTTCTCTGGTGAGAACATCCCGGCTAGATACAGTCCTGGCACAGCCGGATTGGTAAGATTATTCAGATATCCGGTAAGATACAACGGACCGGCATCTCGATCGATGGCAATCCGACTCCAATGTACCTCTTTAGGATCTACAGAAAATTTTGTGCAGAAATCAGATAGCATCTTCTCCTGAAGAGAAGGATCAGGATCACCTGAGAAATAGGATGCAAGATATACCAGATGTTCCCCGTACCACTCAAACGGGGCAAAATTTGTATGTGAAACTACAGCTCCATAAGGGGCAGGATCAGTGATGTTCAGCCAGTAAATACCATCAGTCACATCACGGGAGAGCGCAAGGGTCATACATGCTGCCCCCTGATACGGAATTGAAGGGATGCCTGGCACACCGAGATTCTGAAGTATCCGGGGGCTGACTGTCCCGATTACCAAATCAAAAAATTCACCATTGATCTCCCAACCCTGGCCTGATGCCTGATTCACCTGAACTACTGATGTTACCGGGACATCGGTCCGGATAGTACACCCTTTATCGCGAGCAGCACCAGTAAGCCGATCGATAAGGACGGAAAATCCGCCCTTGATATACCCTAAACGTTCACCTGCCACCCCACGATCTGATCTGATAGCCACACGACTGATGAGCCAGGCAGCAGAGACAAGATCTGCATTTTGCCCAAACTTCGATTTGAGAAGTGGCTCGAAGAATGAATGATATATCCGCTCACCAAGTTTTGAAATGATAAAATCGTGTGCGGTGATGGCATCAAGTGGAGCCATATCCATATGCGATGCCTGTTTGGTAAAGAACCCAAGTCTTGCCTTGTCGATGATGCTCAGGTATGGATAGCGAAGAATCTCAAATGGGGTGGTCAACGGGTGGATGGCCCCATCTGTAAACGATCCTGTGGACCCTGAAAGCCAGATAATTTCGTCTGAAAGTCCAAGTTCATCAAGCAGAGTCATCAGTGCTGTATCGCCAGAGAAGAAATGATGATAGAACCGTTCGATAGTGTACCGCTCATTTCTATACGAAGAGAGCAGGCCGCCAAGTTCAGGTTCCTGCTCAAATATTACCACATCGTATGCTTCTGCGAGCGAGTACCCGGCGACAAGACCTGCAAGTCCTCCGCCTATGACACCTATCCTCATCTCAAATCTCCGCTCATTCTTCCTTAGTTAATCCCTTCGCGCTTATTGAAGAAGCTTTTTGAGTATATACACGTAAAATGTACGCAATATCAAGGTTCCAAATAATGTCAGGGCAACTGGTGTAACCACAATGAAAGTATTCTTTATCGGATTCGGTCAGGCAGGAGGCAAAATCGTTGACAAGTTCATCGAGTTTGACCAGAGAGCCGCGGGAGGAAGCTTCCGGGCAATTGCAGTCAATACTGCTCGTACTGATCTCATGGGACTTCAGAACCTCGAGTTTGAAGATCGGGTTCTAATCGGGCAGACAACTGTAAAAGGGCATGGAGTAGGAACAGACAACGATACCGGTGCCCAGATAACCTTCGATGAGATCGACATCGTAATGAACGCTATTGATCGGAAGGGAATCGGAGAGACAGAAGCGTTCATCATAGTTGCTGGCCTTGGAGGAGGTACCGGTTCCGGTGGTGCTCCTGTCCTTGCCAGGCACCTGAAGAAGATCTATACCGAACCGGTTTATGTATTAGCAATACTTCCTGCACCTGAAGAAGGCAGACTGTATTCATATAATGCAGCACGAAGCCTTGCCACCCTTGTGAAAGAAGCGGATAACGTAATCCTTTTTGATAATAGTGCCTGGAAAAACGAGGGAGAAAGTATCAAAGGAGCCTTCGACCGGCTGAATGAGGAGATCGTTCGCAGGTTCGGACTTCTCTTCCGTGCCGGAGAGGTCGGCTCCCTGGGCCATGTCGGTGAGATGGTGGTTGATTCCAGTGAGATCATCAACACACTCAAAGGTGGTGGTATAAGTTCAGTTGGGTATGCCATCAGTGAGGTTGGAACTCCGACAGCTGAACCTGAAATGGGTCTGCTTGGACGGGTCTTACGGAGGAATCAGGTAGAGGAGCGACGTCCTGAGGATAAGCTGATGGGCGAAGATCGAACTTCGCGCGTTCTTTCTCTTGTTCGGAGGGCAATGCTTGGACGGTTGACACTACCCTGTGAATACTCCACAGCAAGTCGTGCCCTTGTGCTGGTAGCCGGACCACCTGATGAACTGGATCGAAAGGGTATCGAGAAGGCAAAGAGCTGGGTCGAAGAGAACATCGCCGGTGTTGAGGTGAGAGGAGGAGACTTCCCTGCACAGAGCAGATTCGTTGCTGCCGTGGTTCTCCTTGCATCCATCGCTGATGCACCACGTGTCACAAAACTCCTCGAGATTGCCAAGGAGACCAAAGCCACATCAGAACGGATTGATGAAGAGAACAAGATCAAACTCGATGAAAGTATCGAACCGTTGTTTGAATGAGATGCGCATGAAGACTGGAACACTCATAATTTCAGTGCTGGTCCTGCTTGGACTTGCAATCTCCCCGGTTTTGGCAGGGGTTGATGTAGGGTATGTCAATGTGAAACCTGCTGGAGATCTCGAATCTGGAAAAACAAATGTTACGGCTGATTTCCAGATTGATTTCATCTCAACCGCAGGAGAGACATTTCCCAGTGATGAGAACATTCTGCTCTCCACCCAACTCGATAACCCCATCTGGAACTATGTTATTGTGCTTGATGGTGTAGAGAATCCCAGGCCAGCGTCAAGTAAGAGCCAGTTGAGTCTCACCGGATGGGAACTTTCATACAAAGACAAGGAAGAGCAGGTGAAGGTCACACTCAAAGGAAGTGCTCCCAAAGTCAACACATCCAAGCAGATTGAAGTGGTGAGTATCAGTACTACAGGCGCTAACAGCAAGGTAAAAGAGCAGGTAAAAAATGTCTCTGCATTTGTTACCAATCCAAGTGAGTTAACCGGGGACATTGGCGGTGTGCAGGCAAAAGTCAAGGCTTTGCAGAATGACATCGCCAAATACAAGGCTGACGGTATTGACACCTCAAAGGCTGATCAAAAGGTTAAAGATGCAAACGCAGCCCTGCAAACTGCTGCAAAGGAGACCTTTGCCAATGCAAAGATCTACATGGATAATGCAGGGACGTATGTTCAGGATGGATATACGTATCTGGACATGGGCATATCACAGAAGACAATAGCCGACGCCAAAGAGGCAATTGACCGGACCGATGAATGGATCACGTACTTCAAAGGTGATAAAAAGATGGAGACAGATCCACGACTGGCTCCAATTATTACCAAGCGTGAGTTTGCAGCCGAGTATGCCGCAAATGCCCAGGAACTCTTCGACCAGGGCAAGTATACCGATGCAAAGCAGAAAGCAGAAGATGCATTTACAAAGGCCACTGAAGTCTTCAATGATACCCAGAACCTCAATAATGAGATTAACCAGACACCTGCAAGTTCAGGCCCAAACATCGGTGCGACCGTAGCATCAATACTCCCTAATGTTGTCATCGTTATCGTCGTTATTGCAGTGATTGCAGGAGCTGTCTTCTTTGTAAAAAGACGCGGCGGTGGAGGAGGTAAAGGTGGAAGTGGAAAAGGTGGTGGTGGCTCATTCGGATGGAAGAAACGCTCCTCACCAAAAGCAAAGAAGTCTCATCAGTATGATGAACTCTTCTAATCT
>CAZVAS010000076.1:0-6911 GCA_964625165.1 uncultured Methanospirillum sp.
AGATCCTTGCCGGGCAGCGTCCCTCTCTCATCCTGACCGACATCGTGATGCCAGGGATGAGCGGCTATGATCTGTGTCATGCGATAAAGAGTGATCCAAGGACATCAGCCATCCCGGTAATTCTGGTGACTCAGCTCTACGATCCCCAGGATGTTATCCAGGGTCTGGAATGCGGCGCTGACAATTTTATCATCAAACCATACGAAAACCAGTATCTCCTCTCCCGTATCGAGATCATCATCGCGAACCGGTTCCTTCAGCAGAGCGAGACGATGAACATCGGTATCGAGGTCTATTTTGCAGGAAAACGTCATTTCATAACGTCCAACCGTCTTCAGATCCTCAATATTCTTCTCTCAACCTACGAGATAGCAATTCAGAAGAACAACGAACTGGCAGAGACCAAGGACAGGCTTGCTGCACTTATCGAGCAGTTGAGCGAGACTAACGAAACACTTCAGAAAGCCAATGATGATCTGAGCTATGAGATCACCGAGAGAAGACGGATAGAAGGCGCACTCTCACAGGCTAATTCCAAGCTCAATCTTCTCTCCTCGATAACACGGCATGACATGAAGAATATCCTCATGGCAATCCGGGGATATCATGATCTTGCGTTAGTAGGGAATCCAGACAAACCGTTCCGGGATTATCTTGACAAGGAGACAGATCTCTTTGCTAAACTCGCTAACCAGATCGAGTTCACAAAACTTTATGAAGAACTCGGGACCTATGGAGCGGTCTGGACATCCCTCAGCATGATAAAGGGCATCGTCTTTCCTAAGTCACAGTCAATAGATCTTACCATCACCCCGGAAGCTCTCAAATATGAGATCTTTGCAGATCCCCTGATCGAGAAAGTATTCTACAACCTCTTTGAAAATTCAGTCAGGCATGGGGGCGGTGTAACCTGCATCAGCATCTCTGCGGAGCCGGATGGAGACAACCTGCGTGTGTGTGTAAAAGATAATGGATCAGGAGTTACAGACGAAGAAAAAGAACAGATATTCATGCGGGGGTATGGGAAAAATACAGGGCTTGGCCTCTTTCTGGTACGGGAGATCCTCTCGATCACTGATATATCAATAACCGAGAACGGCAGGGAGGGAGAGGGAGCATGTTTTGAACTGATAATCCCCACCGATGCGTTCCGGATTATTCCTGCCTGATAATTTTCCTAACCACTCTTTTGGTTGTTTCATAGCAATGAACAACTATCACCCATGCAAGCGAACAGTATAGGACCCTTCATCAATCATGACCCCTGCAGACAATAGTGACGAGATCGAGATAACAGACCGCGATGCTGACTGGCATAAATTCCTGAAAAGCAGGTATAAAAAGGAACTTGACGAGATCTCACGTGAGTATCCCTTCCGACGCTCTCTCTATATTAACTATCACGATATCGAGAGCTTTGGAAAAACCGGTACCCAGATGGCTGATGAACTCCTGGAGAACCCGGGAAAAGTCATCGGCGACATCAGGGATGCAATAAAAAATCACAGATTAATAAAAGTAAAAAAGGAAAAGGACCCAGCCGATCCCAATATCAGGTTCCTCTCGCTTCCCCGTAAGATCGCAATCAGGGATATCAGGTCTGATCACATCGGACAGTTAATCAGCGTCGAAGGTATCCTGCGTAAGACAACCGAAGTCAGACCCAGAATAACACTCGCTGTCTTCAGGTGCCCGTCAGGGCACAGAACCGTTAAGGCACAGGGGTATGGCCCGTTCATCGAGCCAGACGGATGCACGGCAGATGGATGTACTCAGAAGAAACTGGAACTGATCCCACGCTTCTCCCGGTTCGTTGACTCGCAGAAACTTCGTATCCAGGAGTCGCCCGAAGGGCTTCGCGGAGGTGAGCAGCCTCAGACGATCGATGTCGATGCAGTAGATGATATAACCGGGATAGTCACGGCCGGAGACAGGATTGTTATCAATGGAATCCTCAGATCCATTCAGCGTAATTCGTACGGAACAAAATCCACTATCTTTGATATCTACATCGAGTGCAACTCCATAGAGGTTGCAGAGAAAGAGTTTGAAGAGGTCAACATCAGCGAAGAGGATGAGAAGCAGATCATCGCACTCTCACAGGACCCGATGATCTACCGCAAGATCGCCCACTCAATTGCTCCAACCATCTTCGGTGTGGATGATGTGAAAGAGGCGATCGCTCTTCAGCTCTTTGGTGGCATAGCCAAAGAGATGCCAGACGGATCGAGGCTCAGAGGTGATATCCATGTCCTCCTCATTGGTGATCCTGGTATCGCAAAGTCACAGATGCTCAGATACGTAGTAAAACTCTCTCCCCGTGCCATCTACACATCAGGTCAGTCATCGACTGCTGCAGGTCTAACTGCAACAGCCGTAAAGGACGAATTCGGTGATGGACGGTGGACACTTGAGGCAGGAGCACTAGTGCTTGCTGATATGGGTGTTGCCTGTGTGGATGAGATGGACAAGATGGACAAGAACGATCGCTCTGCCCTGCACGAGGCGATGGAGCAGCAGTCCATCTCGATCGCAAAAGCAGGAATCACTGCGACACTCAAGTCCCGGTGTGCTCTGCTCGGCGCTGCAAATCCGAAGTACGGACGATTTGACGATTTCGCCCCTATCGGTGAGCAGATCAATATGCCGCCATCTCTGCTCTCACGTTTTGATCTTATCTTTGTCCTCGCAGACAAGCCCGAACATGAACGTGATCTTGCTATTGCAGAGCATATGATCAAGGCACACAGTGTGGGAGAACTGATAGCTCAGCATAGCAGGACACCAATCGATGGCGTGACCGATGAGTACATCGCTGAGCAGTTGAAACCGGTCACTCCAGAGATCGATCCCACACTCTTCAGAAAATATGTGGCATATGCAAAGAGGAACTGCTTCCCAAGGCTCGGGACAGAGGCCAGAGAGGCGCTGATCGAGTATTACATGAAACTACGTGACCTGGCAGATGCGAACAAACCCGTCCCGGTTACTGCCCGTCAGCTTGAGGCCATCATCAGACTTGCAGAATCGAGTGCCAAGATCAGACTCTCACCGGTTATTGAAAAGACCGATTCAGACCGTACGATCAGGATCATCGACACCTGTCTGCGTCAGGTAGCCTATGATCCTTCAAGCGGATCGTTTGATATCGATATGGTGGCAACCGGGGTATCAAAGGGGAAGAGGGACCTTATCAGGACCATCAAGCAGGTTATCAGAGATACTGCTGACGATAACGGTCGTGCACATATAGATGATGTGATCGAGCGTGTACGGAGCCAGGGCTTTGACAAGGATGACGTCGACAAACAGATCCGGGCGATGCTCAGATCAGGAGAGGCGATGGAACCCAAACAGGGAGTCATCAAGCTTATTTGAGACAACTAATGATGATGCCTGACGAGTCAGGCTGACATCAGTCATTTCATCCTTTGTTATATACCGGAGAATACAATCGTTATGATCGAAACAATTACTGAGAGTTGGTCATGATTTTCAATATCTATCCTGTGGTCGAGTGTTCAGTGAGGCCTTATGATATCTGATCGTGAGCGTGCAGCCTTCGAGGCCGGCATTAAGCTTGGTGCCCTCTATCACCAGTGGGTGGGAACACCGGTCTCACGGGAATCAGCCGGTTCCCTTGAACGGGCTATCGAGAATGCCCATGTTCAGCAGCCATATGTCACCGAGATCACGGTGGGCCTTGATCGGGAAGCGATGATCCCGAACTCGTTTGGGTACAGTGAACTTGCAGGCCTGATGCTTGATGTGGAGATGACGGTCAGGGTCAACCAGGCAACCTGTCATGTATCGCTCTCACGGGAAGGCGAATATCCGATGATGCGGATAGAGTGGATTGATGAAGAGTCCGAAGTTTCCAGTTCTTGATGATCATATCCACATCGATCCGAGAAATGGTCGCGGAATTGATGCAATAAAGGACTTCAAACGATCAGGTGGAACCCATATCTGCCTTGTTACAAAACCCTCCTGGTCGCTTGATGTTCACCCATCTTCAGGTCATGACTTTGCTGCTGTTTTCGACGAGACACTGGCTATAGCAAAGCAGATCGAAGAAGAAGGAATCGTTGTCTTTCCACTCCTCGGTGTTCATCCTGCCGAGATCACAGTCCTGACCCCCCGCCTCACATTAGAGGAAGCTACACTGGTGATGAAAGAGGGGCTCGACTGCGCAGCTGCATATGTAAAAGATGGGAGAGCAGTGGGGCTGAAGAGCGGACGGCCACACTATGAAACCTCTCCCGAGATACTGGATGCATCAAATGAAGTCCTTGCCCATGCCCTCACTCTCGGCGGAGAACTCGGGTGTTCAGTGCAGATCCATGCGGAGACAGGGCCATGTGATGACGTCGTCGGGATGGCAGGATCTGTGGGAATGGATCCCACCCGGGTTATCAAGCATTTTGGTTCTCCTGAAACGCCGCTTATGCCTTCGCTGGTCGCCAAACACGAGAGCATTCCTGAACTCTGCCGGGAAAAAAGAAGGTTCACCATGGAGAGTGACTACATGGATGAGAACGAACGTCCGGGTGCAGTGATGGGACCCCGTTCGGTTCCCAGGCAGACAACCAGCCTTCTGCAGGCAGGGAAGATCACTGAAGAGGATATTTTCAGGATACACCAGGAGACTCCCGAACAGGTGTATGGAATAGAGATCAGGATCTAAAGATCTCATTATACTTTTTAGCCCGAAGCCTTCAGTTCCAGGTAGGGAATGATTTTACGTCATCAGCCGGTTCATATATACCAGATGTATATCAGGATTCACCGGTCACCCGGCTGTCAGGAGGTCGTAGGAATCTGCGATCAGGAGTTACTTGGCACTACGCTGACTGAAGGTGACCTGAGCATTGTAATCAGCCCATCATTCTTCGGTGAACACCTTGCAACCGAAGAGGAAATACTTGCAGCACTTCATGATTGTGGAAATATCAATATGTTTGGTGAACGGTGCATAGACCTTGCAGTCAGGCACGGATTCGTTGAGAGGGAATCATGCCGGATGATAGCCGGTGTTCCTCACGCAATTATTCTTTAATTTCTTTTTAGAACTATGGATCTACACGACGCAATATGTCCAAAATGCGGAGGCCCCTCAAAAGACGGAAGCCTCTGTGGAAAATGTCTCACCGGGGAGATACCCTGGTTTGTCTGTGAACCCAGAGTATTTATTGTCAGGTGTGGTGGCTGCGGCTCACTCAAAACATCTGCCGGATGGGGAGACTGTACCCGGGAACGCGAGGATCTTGAAGAGGATGCTGCAATATCAGCAGTGAAACTCCATCAGGATGTCAAAAAACCGAATATTTCTGTCAAACTTGATCACCTCAGCATCAATCGGACCTATGCTGACCTTGAGATAACCGGTACTCTGTATGATGAAGAACTCAAGGGGTACTGTTCACTTGAGGTCGTCTGGCAGAATGAATCCTGTGACAGGTGCAACCGTCAGCATGGAAACTACTACGAAGGAGTAGTTCAGATCCGGGCCGAAGGGAGAAAGGCAACCGTTGAGGAGCAGGAAGAATCCCAGCGGATCGCTGTGCAGGTCGAGACCGAGATGCAGAACGATGGCGAACGTCTCTCATTCATTACACGGTTTGATGAAGGTCGTGAAGGTCTCGACATAGTAGTCGGGTCCCAGGCAATTGGTGAGCAGATCTCACGTGAGATCACAAGACGGATCGGCGGAAGATTCTCACTCCATCCCACACTCATTGGTGAGAAGAACGGACAGAAACTCTACCGTATCACCTATGCAGTCCGTCTCCCGAAACTACAGCGGGGAGATGTTATCGCAGTTCGTAATACGTATGGAGAGATCCTAAACTGGGAAGGGAAGACATTTACATACCTGGATCTGAAGACAGGAATCCCACGGACAGTTCCCGAATCTACACAAACACGTTTTGTTGCAAATGTGAGGGATGCTGCAGTCTTTTCTGTCATTTACCAGGATGCGGGAATCATCGGGATCCTTGATCCTGAAACAGGGAAGACAGAAGAGATCAGCAGGATCTCATGGCGTCATCCGGAGGTCGGGGACTCAGTAAAGATCCTTCGCGATAACGACCGTACTATCGTGGTATAATGCGGGCCCGCCTGGTTTCACTCACAGATGTTCCAGATATCATGAGTGAACCATGGGTGGATCAGAGCAGGCGCCCATACATATCGAACGAGGGAGCGTTCGTTCCGGTACGGGAAGGATACCCTTCCACACACCTCCTTCCTTCACGCAGGCGATCAGGAAGAGGATACCAAAAACTCGGTGACGCACTGATCTTCCACGGGGAACGGCCTACAAGTGAAGAACTTGAAGAAGTCAGAAGACGCGAAGTTCCAAAGACGATATACTGGATAACCGGGCATGAAGGAATCGTCAGGAAACCAAATATTATCAGGCTTGAAGGGCCCGGTGGAGTAGTCACCCATCGAGAGTCAGGGATCATCTATCGTCTGGACGTTGAGCAGGTCATGTTCTCTCAGGGCAACAGAGAAGAAAAATCTCGGATCTCCAAAATGATACAACCAGGGGAGATCGTTGCTGACATGTTTGCCGGGATCGGATACTTCACACTCGGAATGGCCCGGGCCGGAGCAAAGGTTCATGCAATGGAGATAAATCCGATATCATTCGGGTTTCTCGAAGAGAACATCTCCCGCAACAGGCTCGATGGACTAATACGGGCGGAGAGAGGTGATTGTCGTGAGTGTATATCAGGACTCTACGATAGGATACATATGGGTCACTTTGATGCCATTACATTCTTCAAAACCGCCCTTGCTCATGTGCATCCAGGAACAGTACTTCATATTCATATGCTCGGCGACCGGTCAGATGAGATCAGAAGTATCCTCATTGATTCTGAAATGGATGCCTCAATTAC
>CAZVAS010000076.1:7011-9773 GCA_964625165.1 uncultured Methanospirillum sp.
GCACTTGGAAGCAGGATGCCGATCATCGTTGTCCCTGCCATGCACCAGGCCATGTTTCGCCACATTGCAGTGATGGAAAATCTTGAACGTCTCAAATCATGGGGCATTCAGGTTGTCGGTCCGAGGATAGAAGAAGGAAAAGCAAAGATTGCACAGATAGATGAGATCGTTCTCACATGTGAGCGTGAACTTTGCGGCAGACCACTTTCAGGCAGGCATATCTTAATCACAAGTGGCAGATGTGAAGAGCCTGTCGACGATGTCAGGATACTCACGACCCGGTCATCAGGACGGATGGGACAGGAACTTGCAAAGGCTGCGTACCGGCTTGGGGCTGAGGTGACGATCATTCATCACGATCATCTACCCGGACTCACGAACATCAGGACGGACACTGCAGAATCGATGCTGAATGCTGTTATGCTGGAACTTGACACCCACCCGGTTGATATCTACATCAGTGCTGCTGCAGTCTCTGATTATGCCCCGGACCGGTACGAGGGCAAGATCCCATCAGGGCAAAGCCCGGTACTCCATCTGCATCCGCTTCCTAAGATCCTTGATCACGCGGTCACCAAAGCCAGACTTACAATAGCCTTCAAACTTGGTGATGAGAGCATTGATGATGCACATGCCCTTCTAAAGAGAGGTGTTGCTCTTGTTGCAGCAAACAGACCTGATACCATGGGCTCGACCGGGGGAACATACGAACTGATCGATCAATCAGGAAAGATGTCAGTGACAGGATCAAAAGAAGAGATTGCACACCGGATGTTCGAACTGATCATTTCCCGCCATATCCAATCTCTTCCACCAATAACTTCAAACTCCTGAACCATGACTCGTTCAAAAGTCACTGCCTTCTGTCCCGGTCATATATCTGGATATTTCAGACCGGTTATCACCGAAGATCCGGATACATCGGGAAGCTGTGGTGGGGGTATTGTAATTGATTCAGGGGTTACTGTCACTGCATCAAGGGCTGATAAACCGTCAATATGCGTGATGCGATCGGATCGGGATGGCTCAACACATGTTGTTTCTAATGAATCTCCGGTGATCAGACAACTCCTTGATGAATTGCAAGTTACGGCATCCATCATAACCTGTTGTACACTACCGCTTTCAGCAGGATACGGGCTTTCTGCTGCCGCCCTGCTCGGAACTGTGCATGCTGTCAACCGGCTCTTTGATCTCGGACTTTCACCTGATGTCTGTGCATTACGTGCTCACAAGGTAGAGGTATCATGCAAGACCGGACTTGGTGACGTAGCAGCATGCCAGGGAGGCGGATGGGTTGTAAGAAAAGGGCCCGGTGTGAAGGCTGAAATCATCAGGTTCCCGGATAAGCAGACAATTCATGCCCTGACACTCGGGCCACTCAGGACCTCATCCGTTCTCTCGTCTCCTGAAATGATGAAAAAAATTATTGCTGCATTTCCAGTCGATCAACCAGGTGATCTTTCAGATTTTTTTGCTAACTCGAGAAGTTTTGCAGAAGCATCCGGGCTCATCTCACCAGACATATGGAAAGTCCTAATCGCCTGCGACGCCAACGATATCCCAGCTAGTATGACAATGCTCGGAAACGGAATATTTGCACTGGGAGACCATGCGAAAGACCTCCTCGAACGATTCGGGGAGGTTTATTCCCTGCAGATAGCACAGACCGGACCCAGGATTCTGGAGGAGATGCTTTGATTCCTGAGAGTCATCCGAGATACCGCTCCCTTGTTACCCGCGAGCGAATGGCTGATGCTGCACGGTCGGGTGTCGTTGCACTTGAGGGACTCACAGCTCATGGGAGAGGAGAGGCTTTTGATTATCTTCTTGGTGAGAAGACAAGTGCCAGTGCAAAAGAGGCAGAGCAGATTGCAGCAGCTCTCCTGAAGACTGCCACTCACCCGGTAATATCAGTTAACGGCAACACGGCAGCACTCTGTGCCGGGGCAATTGCGTCACTGCAACAGGCATCAGGAGCAGTTGTTGAAGTGAACCTCTTTCACAGGACAGAGGAACGGGTTACTGCCATCACAAGAATTCTGGAGGATGCAGGATGTCAGGTTATCGATGGCCCGGTGGAGAGGTTTATTCCTCTTGATCATGACCGCGGGCTCTGTCATGCCAACGGAATGGCTGCTGCTGACGTGATCCTCGTCCCCCTCGAGGATGGGGACAGGGCTGAGGCACTGATTGCCATGGGGAAGAAAGTGATCGCCATAGATCTCAATCCACTCTCTCGTACAGCCATGACCGCAACACTTCCGATCATCGATGAGGTTACCAGGGCAGTTCCAGCAATCACAGATGCATATAAAAATCTAAAGCCCGGGGAAGCAGAACGGCTGGCAGAAAATCCTGACGGGAAAAAATACCTTCGCGATGCAATCATGACGATACGGGGCAGGCTTGATGATCTTCTGGATTGAAAAGTTCAGACCGTCAGATCTGGACCAGATCATAGGCCAGGAGCGGGTTGTCGAAGTTCTCAGGATGTTTTCACAAAGCCACATGCTTCCACATCTTCTTGTAACCGGGCCGCACGGAACAGGAAAGAGCATTGCAGTGGAGGCAACCCTGAGATCTCTCTACGGTGACACATGGCAGGACAACGTCACCATCTTTCAGACTGCAGACCTGATGGAGCGGGGAAGATCATATCTGGAAACTGACGAGAGATTCATGCATCTCTACAAATCTGATGAATCCTTTCTCTCTAATCTGAAACATGCGATCAACTCGTATGCATCCATCAGGCCGAT
>CAZVAS010000076.1:9873-11163 GCA_964625165.1 uncultured Methanospirillum sp.
GGAACCGAGATCACCCCGGCCTCCTTCGACGAAGGGGAGACGAGGAAGATCGCAGCGGCAGCGTTTATGGCAATGCAGGCAAAAGACATAGGCACCGCCCAGAGACGACTTGAAGGATTAATGATCGAGTATGGACTTTCAGCACGAGAGGTACTTCAGGAGTTGATGCTGATCGTCCGAAGGGAATATTATCATCCGGATATTATCTCAAGCATCGCTGATACAGATTACATCATGACTCATGCAGGGAACGAGTACCTGCAGATGAACGCACTTGCCGCACGAATTGTCGGAGAGGTCTTTTTGTGAATCCAGCATTACCAAGTGAACAGAGGGTACAATCACATTACGATGACATCGCTGACGTCTATGACCAGCGGTATGATCACCGTGACAGGGGAAAGCAGTATTATGATCATATCGCCCAGGAAGTGCTGGATCAGATCGGCACCGGTGGACAACTCCTAGACATAGGATGTGGAACCGGTCTTTTCATCAGGAGATTCCTGAAACATGGCGGTGAGGTCACCGGTATCGATATCAGTTCAGGAATGATCAAACGTGCTACAACGATCTTTCCATCAGTCCAGTTCCTTGTGGGGAATGCCGAGTATCTTCCCTTCAGTGAGAACACATTTGATTCAATCTCAAGTCTTCTCGCCTTCTCCTATCTCACAAAACCGGAGAAGACTCTGGAGGACTGCCTCAGAATACTAAAACCTGGTGGCAGAGTTGCTGTCTGCACACTTGGAAAGAATGTGTTCACCTCCAGTCTGCCGGTCATGTTCACGATTGGAGAAAAGATGAAGATTCGCAGAGTCGGTGTGGGGAAGTTCACCGAACATTATTACACGGCCAAAGAGATGCGTGAACTCTTTGAAGCTGCAGGATTTACCGATATCTCAATTTACCGTTGCTCATTTGCACACTTCACACTATCTGACCCGCTCTTCTGGATAGCCAAGAAAGTGGAGCCCTTCATCGAAGAAAACATCCCGTATCTTGCATACAATCTCATCGCCAGCGGGCAGAAACCTCTGTAACAATCTTATGCAGATCCCCCTCCCTGGTTTTTCACTCCCTCCTCTCCCAGAAAATTTTTCTGACCACTTTTTTGTTGATGAGAACCAATACCGGTATAAAGTAATCTATGATCGGGAGATCTCCCGCCTTACACCTGAACTCTCTGATTCTGGTGAATTCATAATTATTGCCCCTCTTTCTCTCTCTAAAGAAGAGATCTGCAGAATCGTCAATCGCGACGGAAAGAAACTCTTCAGGATCCGGGAG
>CAZVAS010000077.1:0-6686 GCA_964625165.1 uncultured Methanospirillum sp.
GTTCTCATTTGTAGGTGAGGATCAACCTCCTGAAATGAGAGAAGGCGAACGGTTGACCTGGCTGGCAGACTTCCAGGCTGACAGGCAGAGTCAACTTTTCGCCGGGATTATCTACAGCCGGAGTGGAGCAGTATCCCTGATGAACGAGGACCGGACATAGGAGGACCGCAGAGAAGAAGGGATTCTGCGAAGCGGAGCACAACCATTTCTATCTTAAAAACGTCCCCTCAGAACGACTGAAGGAAAGCGGCTTTCCGGCTTGCCGGGATGCCGCCTTGACTGAAGGAGTGAAGAGCAGGAGCATTTCATGAAGCAAAGCGGAGTGATATGCGACTTTCCCCTCTTCATTCAATCGGTATTACGGGGGGAGCAACCATCAGATTTTATTTGCGAAAGGGCGGCTTGCGGAGGAGCGAAGCGACGGGGTGCGAGCCGAGCCAAAGGCGTCCCTGTAGCAACGAGTCCCCCCTCCCTCCTGGGGTTTGGCCTGGAGGGAGGGGTCGGGGGTAGGTGGCACGGACGCAGGGGCGCCTATTTTAGATTATATTTCAGGCGAATTAATGATCTGAAGGATTTTCATGATAGTACTTAGATTCATGGAACGAGTACCGAGAATCCAGTTTTTCATTTTTGTGACATCGATTCCATATTTTGCCTTAAAAGTTCGTTGAGTAAAGTTGTGATCCTGCATGTAATGTTTCAGAGCAATGGCGATTTGTTGAGTTTGACCAATAGAAGAATCCGATGAAAAGTTTTGATCTATGGATAAACAAATTGGAAGAGGGTAAATTTTACTGATTCCGGTTTGATTAGGGTCCTCATCAGAATTGAAAAGGTCTTCCTTATGCTCAAGCGATTCTGAACATGTTTGTGTACTGTGCTGATCTGTGCCAGTCTGTGCTGAGATCTGATCCTGATACATTGAATCAATCATAGGATCTGATGGTTCAGGTACTTCTGGCATAAATCTGGGAAGAACATCTTGAGAATCTGGAGTATTGGATTCTGTGCCAGTCCGGGCCGAAACAGCATGGACCGAAATGCCTCTCTCCCGAAAAAAAGGTGTAGTGGTTATTTGCTCTGACAACTTTTCAATTATTTCTAAAGGCAGATTGGATAGAATGCTCAGTACGGTTAATTCAATATTCTGAAATTCGAAGGGATATTGAGATCCATTTTGTGAATTTTCCTTCATGGAATAAAGCAGTATTCTTTCCGTGCTCTTTGAGATAGAACAGTTATGGGATATGGAATCATTCTCAATCAATTCATAGATTTCCGGATCAATATATGCCACAAGTCTTTTCTTTGTGACCTTCTGGGGGGCGGTCATACAACGAGTGAGGAGACTCGTACAAATAAGTGTGCCGGCACAGATCAATTTGTGCTGTATTGAAACAGGTAAACAAATCACGATTTGGGATATGTGTGCTGGCCCGGATCAGTCTGTGCCATGCCGTAACTATCAATACCTGTAAACACCTATAGGTAAATCATGCAGGAGGCTTCCACGATATACATTCGATCAGATTTGAAGGAACAATTGACTAATCTGAAAACGCATCCCCGTGAATCGTATAGTGCGGTCATTGAGCGACTTCTCTCTTGTGCCATTGATCCCGATCCTCTCACTTCCGAAGAGATAACTGGTATTGAAGAAGCTCTCGCCGATATCAAAGCAGGTAGGGTACATTCTGAAGAAGAGATCATGAAAGAATTCGGGGTTGAATGACTGAATTCCAAATCATCTACTCGAATAAAGCCAAAAGAAACCTCAAAAAAATACCATTACCAATTGCCCAAGAGATAATCAGAGCCATACATGAACTCAAGAATAATCCCTGGTCACGGGTGCAGAAGTTAGAAGGTTCTGATAAGTCTCCATTTCATTCTCTTCATGTTGGTGGTTACCGGGCTATCCTCTCCATTCAAAACAACAAACTCATCGTGTATGTAGTGGAAGTCGGCCCCCGGAAAACCATATATCGGAAATATTGATCCGTCATTTGAGATGGAATTGTCTTTGTTAAACTCCTTGATTTATCAGTCCCTATAAATCTCAAGTTGTTTGAGATCATCTTGGGGGCGACTCTGTGATCAGGAAATTGGCATGGTCCAAAGTGTACCGGACTGGATCATGCTGTGCTGGCCGGTATAACCATCAAATCTCTTATGAATTTTTTCAAGTACGGATCTCCATTCTAATGAGGGAAAAAACAATCTCTCTTTGAAACAGAGTAATTTGTATAACAACATGAAACCTGAAGTGCAGGAATGGCTCCATCAGGCTGAGTACGATTATGAAGATGCTGAATATCTCATCCCGGGAGAGAGATTTCCTAAAGCAGTATTCTGTTGCCACTTAGCAGTGGAAAAGGGATTAAAAGCCCTGTATCTTCATCATTTCAATAATCAACCTCCCCGGACCCATAACCTGGATTTTCTCATTCAGGCTATTCCCGGTGGAGTCCCTGAGAGATTCGAAGACTTGATGGATCTCCTTGAAGATATAAGTGTAAAAGTCAGGTATCCCCCGGTACTTGATCTCCTTCTTCATGAGATCACTGCTGATATTGCGAAGAAAATTTTCGAGGACACGGGTGAGTTTCTAATATGGATACGCGAATCAAATCTCTGATAGATGATCTCTTGATAGAGACAAGAAAGTTGGGAATAGATACCTCTACCCTGGTACTTTTTGGTTCGCAATCAGATGGAACCGCATCAGATGGAAGCGATGTTGATATCGCACTTATTTCCCCATCGTTTCAAAATCTTAATTCATTACAGCGAAGGAAGCGGATTAAACCAGCCTTATACAGAATCATGGAAAGATATCAAGTTCCCGTCGATCTGATTTTACTTACCCCTGAAGAATATGATAAAGAAACCTCTATTCGAATGTCTTTCATAAGAAATGGCGGATATATTCCCGTCCCTGCTTAGTCAGATATTCATATTTTTACCCTCCACTTCCTGGAATCCTCATCAGATGAATGATTGATCAGAACAGAGTCACAATTTTAAAGCAAACTCTGATGACTGGGTGGATATCGGTGTGCTGGACTGGATCATGCTGTGCCGTGCCATCACAAAAATGTCTATTATCTATGAAGAACCATATGCGTATAGCGTATTTTCAGGGGTAAAATGATGCGGCACCTCCTGGAACAAAAGATCTGAAAAAGTACCTTGCTGTTGTGATATTTGCGCGAAAAGTGAACTTTTCAATTTGACCTTTTTTTGCTCGATGGATTTGAACTATTTGTCCGGGATCACGGCTGAGGCTTACTAATTTTGTTTAAATTTCTCAGTTCCTCTCAATTGACTAATACGCGGTAATCGTATAGTCAATATTATGTATCCCCAAAGAACAGATCCCGACAGGTTTCATGGGATTGATAACACCGAGAGGGAGTAAATAAGCGAAGTACAGATATTTGAACAAATCTGCCGTTTATTTCCTGGAAACGTGAGCATATCGATCATAAATCACGACCTACTATTTCTGAAAAAAAGGGGATACAGCAGACTTCATTTCCAGAAATCTCGATGAGGGGCAACCAATTCGCCCTCCAGTTCAGGGAAGGGGCCCTCTACCTTGATAGCCTTTTGTCCCGTCTTGAAGACACTGCGACATGACAGATTCATCGTAGGGTTGTTCTTATTGTCACCAGTCAGGTTTTTCAATGTCGTTTCTTCAACACCATAGGCGACATTTCCGATATTGGCCCAATAGATATTTCCAGAGCACATACAGCACGGTTCAAATGTCGTCACCAGAGTACAATTCCACAAGTAATCGGGGTCATACTGCGCAAAAGCCCGTCTTGAGAGCTCTGTCTCGGCGTGCTCTATCGTACCCCGGTTTTCCTGTTTCATCAGCACAGTCTCGCCATCAGGCGCTACAAGTACAGCACCAAAGGGGTAGTAGCCGGATTTCACTGATTCCTTTGCGACCTCATTGGCAGTCCTTAAATGTCTCAGGATTTGCTGATATTCAAGAGGAAAATCCTCCTGGTCAGAAGTAGGTTTCAAGTCCCCGGATTCCTTCCCTGAGATCCCAAATGCCGTCATATTTGCGTCAGATACATTCAGCGTGTCCGGATCATCGCTTACTATCCGGTAGTATGGTTCAATTGTGCTGCCATTCTCGTTGTCTGTCATATTCAGGGTGCAGTCGCCAGGGATCGTCAGCAAAAACAATAGCAGAAACGTGAACAGATAATTCACTGTGACATTCTTCATCGTTATCCCCTTCCCGTTATAATTTCAAAGGAGTTGCCAGTGCAGAACCGGTAATAAAATTCCCTTATGCTTTTTTATCTGATTTATAGATTCCTTATACCGGGTCTATGCATTGAGTGACACAAGTGCATGAGGGATCCTGGAAAACCTATTTGAATATCCAAATTGTGGGCAAATCCACAGAATCAGGTTTTCAGGGATGAGTTACAATTTCTGGATAAACAGTCACATTATTTTTGTATCACTCAATTATTTGCCATGTTGCTGTGATATTTACGCGAAAAGTGAATCTCACAAACAGGCCTTTTTTGTTCGAATAATTTGAACATTTTGTCCTGGCCCCGGCTGATGCTTTGGAACCTTTTTTCTGCTTCTTTTTTTATTATCAGGTATCGATTAGTATCTCAGGTTATCCGTCCCGTTCTTACTCCCTTCCAGGAGGTCTCCTCCGGGTGAGCAGGGGAAGCACATCGTCGTAATAACATACCGGAACTCTGACCTTTCCCTCTTTAGTCATCATCACTCCCCAGGAGTCCTGTAGTGATCGTACCCGGTCAGCATCAATCTGGTACTCTGCTGCATCGATCTCCCGGTATACAGTACACCCACTCCCCTCACACTGTTCATGTTCCATCATCTCAATCCGTTAAATCCTTGTTTTCTCTATACCTTCCAAACGGCACAACGATCTCAAACCGTGCCCCTGTTCCAATCTTCCCGGTCTCTCTGAGTCCAATCCCGGTGATTGCAAGGATCTCCCTGCTCAAGAAAAGACCATACCCTGTGTTTTTTCCATAGCCCCTCTCAAAAATCAACTCCTTCTCATCGTCTGGAATTCCGATGCCGTCATCCTCGATGAGGATAGTCATCCCTGTCTGTGTGGAGTCTGCTGATACCTGCACTCTGCTGATCTGCCCTCCATGGCGGACCGCATTCTCAAGCAGATTAAAACAGACCTTTGGAAAGAGTGGATCTGCATAGATGAGCAGTCCGGATATCCTGATATCGATCCTCACCGTCTCGGCATTGAGATTCGTTGTAGCCTGTATGAAAATTGCCTGAACATCCTGCCATGTCGGGGCGTCAACCCCGAGTTCCTGGTAGGTCTTCGTAAATGCAACAAACTCCTCTATGGAACTCAATGACTCTGAGATCATAGTGAAGTATCTCTTCTGCTCATTGGTCAATCGAAGATCCCTGAGTAGAAAAAGATTGGATCTTCCTATCATCACCTTGTTCAGGATATCATGTCTGGTGATATTGGAAAGGAGATTCAATTTACTGTTAGCAATTTTAATTGCGTCCTCGGCATTTTTAAGATCTGTAATGTCATGGATGCTCTCAATAGCCCCAATAATTCTTCCCTGATTGTCATACAGGGCAGTTGCACTGATTGATGCATACTGACGGGATGGTTCAGTCTCCCTGAACCATCTCTCGCTGAACAGGGTATTTCCATTCCTGATGATGTGTGAATACCCCTCCGGGGTCAGTTCGGGATGAATAACAATGTCTATCAGAACCGGTCTCTGAACTCCGTAAAACGGTATAGCATAGAGATAGTCGCCCTTCCCAACGATCTCTGCAGAAGGTATACCACTCATCTCCTCAATCGCCTTGTTCCAGATGATCACACGGCCGTCAGCATCTATGACAAAAGTAGGGTCCGGAAGCATCGCTAGAATATTTTCTAAATGCCGGTATGCCTCCTTCAACGCCTCCTGTTGTGTAGACAGCCGGTATGCCATCTGCTGTTGTGTCTCGTCGCGAATCCTCACCTGACTGAGATGCTTCCCCCCGCCTTTCACCTTGTTTATCCTGATGTTCAGGAACTGCTCAAATCCTGACTCTGTCTCAAGCACCTCGGTCCGCTCGATAAACTTCTGATTTGACTGGTGGGAAATATCCATAAAAATCATCTCACTGATGGTAGTCCCCAATGGTCCTGGAAGAGATGTGACCTCAGCTCCTGCAAGAGGTATTTCAGTTCCAAAAAAATCTCCAGCTGCCGGGTTGGCATCAAGGATATGGATCCCGTCCAATACAAGGATTGCATCATTGGAATAGAAAAAAAGGCCCCGATAACGTGATTCTGATACACTGAGTGCACTTATCTTGCTGCGGATCTCACCCACCATCTGGTTGATGGCACCTGATATACGGTTCAACTCGTGATGCGGGGAGGATCTGACCTGATGAGTGAGATCACCGGCAGTGATGATATCAATATCCTCAAGCATATATCGCAGAGGTCTGGTAAGATACCGGGAGATTGTAAATGCTGCAATCAGTGCCAGAATGAAAGTGATTACCAGAAACCCGATGTACCATAGGGTTATGATCATCAGTTCATTATCGAGTCGTTCTGTTGAATAGACCGTCCGTGCTGCGACATTCATCCATTTTGTGGACGGAGCATCGGTCTGAAGAACCGGCAT
>CAZVAS010000077.1:6786-10935 GCA_964625165.1 uncultured Methanospirillum sp.
TTGTTCTCATGCCCTTTTACCGATCTGTCAAGGATGAACTGATCAGAGTTCTGTATCTTGTTGAACTTGATGAGAAGTTCGGGGGCGAACGTGGAGAAGTTCAGGCCGAGATCATTCGCGTCGGTTGTATGAGTGATGTTTCCATTATCGATCAGGTATACCTGGTACTCATCCCCAAGTTGATCCTCGATATTCTTCTTAACCCCCTGATAGTCTATCTTCCCAGGATTCCCCCCGGTGGCATTGTATTCATCCTGGAAGATCTTCATTGCCTTCTTAAGGGGTGGCTCAAAGGTGAGATCATAGAGATACATCCCCCGGTCAATCCAGAGTATAGACTGCTGAAGGATCTGATCTATCGTCTTTTCTGAAGAGCGAAAGTTCTGCTCTGTCTCTTCTCTGGTTGAGATATACCAGTTTGTCAGAAATACGATCATCACAACGAGAAAAATAACAAGAAGGAATATGCCAAGCCTGGCAGAGAATGATGAAAAAGACCGGGGATCTGTTTTCATGAATTACACGTGAGTATCCACTTCAATCCAATTGAATATATGGATCTCTTCGTGAAAATAGGGGATTCGTCACCGCACCAGGTCATGAGTCTGTCCGTTCTATCTTCGATCTTATCCCAACCAGACCACTGTGGAACTCTTCCAGGTATTCATCCATCGAGAGACTTCCCTCCTGGAACGGACAGTCCTCCTCGATGATGACATTGATCAGGTCCCGGGAGGGGAGGAGCAGATCGATAGGCACTCCTGCCTTCTCTGATCCCCTGATAAGTGCCTCTCTGAATAGTCCGATGCAGTAACCAACCCTGAACCTGTACGTATCACGTGTCTTTTCCAGATACCCGGCAACCCGGTCTGTTTCTATGCGAAGAAAATCGTCCTTGATATTCTGATCTTTTACCTTACCCAGCATGTAATGGTAGTGAGCATAGGGGTACATGAGCTCAAGTTCTGCTGGAAGGATCCCGCATGTTCCGAAGATAACGATGTGGTACTGCGACGGGTCCAGAACATCAGTGATAATTGATCTGATAAGCCGGTGACTCGGGCTGGTACTGTATGGCTTTCTCATCGCACATGGCATAAAGATGGCTATCTCCCTTGGGCTGACCTCGTACTCATCGATGATGTATCGGTAGGACTGCTCAAACTCTGGGAGATAAAACGGTGGATCCTTCAGCAAAGTATCGCGGTCCACCCCGGAATTTTCTGGATCAGGCATGATAGTCAGATCTACTCCTGAATACAGGGGGTGTTTATAGCAATATCCCTTTCATCGGGAGCATAAAAAAATGGTTTAAGGCGTGAACGGTTATTCAACCGTCACATTGAGTGAGTATGCGTCTTCCTTGCCGGTAGTTGGTTCCCACTCACGCTTGTATACTGCGTCAAAAGTCTGGTTGCCTGCTTCAACTGCCTTGAGGATCCAGGTGTGAACCCCGCCTACACCGACCATGCCCTCAGGTGCCTTGTCAGTGGTGTGGGTACTGTTCACGATCTCAAGCCCTGTTGAGTTTGTTGCATTCCACTCAAAGCCAGTGGTTGGATTCTCCTTCAGGGAGACAAGGACAGTCTGACTGACCTTCATGGTTAGGTTTGTCGTGTTGGCATCAGCGGTGAAATTAACAGCGGGCACAGCATCTGCAGATGTGGTCTCTGTTACATTTCCAGCAACAATGATGTTCTGTTCAACGGTCTCAACCGGTGCAGTTGAGTTCTCACTTGCGTTTCCTGCAGACTGCTCTGCAAAGCATCCTGGCACAAGAAGAACTGCTGCCACGAGAAGGATAACTGACGTGATTAACTTCTCCATATCTGTATGTTTCAGAATTCAGGTTTTAAGGCTTCTGTATAAAGATCTATTGTCAAATGGGCGTTACATTATGTAATCTCCCGTGAATTTGAGTTAATATCATACAATAACCAAAAGTCATGACCCTTCTTGAGTAGCACAAAAAAATAATGAGTGTTACAATCTTCCCCGCGGCCGAAGTATTAGGGGGAGAGGAACAAAATCCCCTGCACAGCCTAGAACGTCTTTTCTTTCTCTATCCCGATCATGTCGCAGGTATCATCGATCTTTGTCTGGGATGTAATAAAGAAGCCATTCACCGACTCTGTTGTTACGATATCAGTCGGGTTTGTAAGTTTTCCTGCAGCCTGAAGCGTATCAACAGCCGTAACGGTGGCGTTCATACCCATAACAAAGATACCTCTTGCCTTTCCATATTTGTCCGAGAGTGTCATGGCCTCGGCAGATGCCTTTGCTGATGCGGCGGCTGACTTGTACTGGTTGAGTTTCTCCACAGTCAGGCCCTGGTTGGGTTTTACTATCAGTTCCTTCTGATCCTTGAAATCATCTGCTACCTTCTGCACAAGAGTCTTAAAATCTTCATCCTGGTTTTTTCCTGTGCATCCTGAAAAGAGTATGACTGCGATGAGTAACACTGCGAGAATTCCACTGCGAAGCATATCTGTCATATTTGTTTTTACATTCTTATGAGTTGTGAAATGTTACTCGATTCCTGCTGTTATTGAAGGCTCGTTTGTCCGTTGTTCATGTTCTGAACTGGTATCGGAGATATGAACTGTGACAGAAGCATACAGTACTGACACTGGTATAGCCTCAGGAATCCGTTACCATGCCTTTGAATCCAGACAGCAACACCCTGATCCAATCCCTCCGCAGAAAACGTAGCACTTCAGAGAGTGATTATGCGAAACCGTTCTTTAAATGGGCAGGAGGAAAGACCCAACTCCTCCATGAGTTCGACCTCAGGTTTCCTCAGGCACTTAAAACCGGTACCCTTGACCTGTATGTAGAACCCTTCATAGGCGGTGGAGCGGTCTTCTTCTTTGTCATGCAACTGTTTCCGTTCAGAGAATCGGTGATCTGTGATGCCAACGAGGAACTGGTCCTCACCTACCAGGTCATCAGGCAGGATGTTGATTTACTCATCAACCTTCTAAAGGATTTCAAGTCCAGATACGATGCTCTTGATGAAACTGGACGCAAAGACCTGTATCTGAAGGTTAGGTCTGATCTGAATATGGACCGGAAGGGGTTTGACTTCTCACAGTATGGCCCAGCCTGGGTTGGCAGGGCAGCACAACTCCTCTTCCTCAACAAAACCTGTTTCAACGGACTTTTCCGGGTAAACTCAAGCGGAGAGTTTAACGTTCCGTTCGGGAAGTACCGCAATCCGGGGATTGTTAATGAGTGTAACCTTCGGCTCGTGGCAGCGTTGCTAAAAAATACCGTCATCCTTCATGGTGACTTCTCCCGGTGCCTTGAGTACATCGACGATCACACGTTCGTCTACCTGGACCCACCGTACAGGCCACTGAGTGCATCCTCCTCATTTACTGGCTATTCCAGGGACGGTTTTTCAGATCAGGATCAGGTACGTCTCAAGGAGTTTTTTGACTCGGTGGACAGGATCGGGGCGGCGGTGATGTTGAGCAACTCTGACCCCAGGAATGAGGATCCCACCGACCACTTCTTTGATGATCTCTACCACCAATACCGGATCGAGCGGGTATTGGCGAAACGGGTGATCAACAGCAATGCAGAGAAACGTGGAGCCATCAGTGAGATCATCGTGATGAACTATTCTGAGTGAATCCGGGAATGACCAGCAATCATATGGGTTACTGGTAATAGGTCGGTGACAGCGTAGTGATGTAGGAGAGGGTTTCTGCTCTGAAGATATCTTCGGGTGATTCGTTGCATTACCCGGGAGAGAGGTATAGAGAAGTTTCCATTTTACCCGCGATGAAACACAGCTCTTTTTTCGGATCAGCGAGAACGATACTATGAGAACTCAATAACGGGAACCTGAATGAAAGCAGAACAGTGGTTTAATCGTGCTGATCATGAACTTACAGTTGCACAGGAACTTCTGAACGCAGGTTCACTCCTCTGGGCTGTCAGTTATGCCCACCGTGCTCTTGAATACACACTTGAAGGACTGATTGTATGGAAGACCGGAGAGAGGCCTGAACGAGGCACCCCTCTTTGTGACCTGCATCATGCAGTGCGTTCGTACATCCCCGAGACACTGAATCAACCTATCACCGATCTCGCTGATATCTCCCAGATTGCATGGCAGTCCAATCTTTCAGCAGAAGATAT
>CAZVAS010000078.1:0-10906 GCA_964625165.1 uncultured Methanospirillum sp.
GGATGTGAACTTTGGGGCTGCAGGAAAGCGGTACAGCGGTACTCACCCATTCACCATCCAGTTCGAGGATTACACTCCGAACCAGTCAAATGTGACTGAGTGGTACTGGGACTTTGGTGACCGGTCCAACTCGTTCAACACAACGCCGGTTGCACCGTCACACACTTACGTGAACCCAGGTGAATACACAGTCATTCTCTCTGTGAAAAATGATATGGGAGTTAATGAGAAGACTCGTGTTGCATACGTTGTTGTGGTGTAATAATAGAGAGATAAATATCTGAAAAATTTGTCAATATTTTTTAAATTGAATCAACAGATTTCTTAATTTTTTATGCTCGCCTTGTTAGAGTGTCTGTTTTGAAGACGGATACTCATACACGTTTGATATCTTGAATCCCTTTATTTTTTGGCATATTTCAATACCTATATATGTGATGAGAAATATAACCCTGATTAACTCCTCTTGCGAGTTGCATCCTATAATGGTATGCGTCACGGGGATTTCCTTCATTCATGAATGATTTACAGGGGAAGTGTGAAGTAATGGCATACAAAACTGCATATCCGGTCATCGTAGGACTGCTTATTCTGGCATTCCTGGTTACCGGAAGTATGGCGGAGCCACAACAGAAAGGGGTAGTCTATGTCAACTCTGTTCCAGAGGGAGCTGAGATCTACCTCACCAATGTGTCGGTATCGCCTGACAATCTGACTGTATCGGATACGGAGGGTCTCACTCCACGGGAGTTCTTTGTGAATCCCGGAACATACCGGCTATTCCTCAAGAAGTATGGATTTATTACATGGTGGAATGAGTCATTCACTGTAACTCCGGGAACGTACCTCAATTTCAGTACAGTGACACTTACCCCGAATAATCCGGTCTATGGTGCTATTCATCTTGACACCAACCCGTCTGATTCGGATCTGACCCTTCACCGTGAGATTCCAAATGTCACCAGTCTGATCTACAGTAAGACTCCTGCATCAGTGGAATCCCTGCCTCCTGGAACCTATATCTATAATATCACCCGGTCCGGATATTATCCAAAGAACGGGACCACTGAGGTAACAGCGGGGAATGTGACTGAACTCCGGATTAATCTCGATCCGATCCCGGAGACTGCACCGGTAACCTTCAAGAGTGAACCGACAAGTGCTGATGTATTCATCTATCAGATCAGCAGGATGAATGCGGATCAGCAGAATGCACTCGTTTCAAAGATGGATGCTGCTTTGAGTAACTTCAACGGTACGCATGAAGAGGTTGCAGCAAAAGTTCAGGGTGTGGTCTCTACCGAGGATGTCGCTCCTGAGTATCTGAAGTACACAGCAGGAATTATCGGTAACACGACAACAACACAACAGCTCTATTCAGGTGAATATTTCTCTGTCTTCTTCAAGGATCGGTATCACTGGGGCTACAAATTCTTCAATGTGACTGCCAGTGTTCCGAGCACAGTTGAGGTAGAACTGGTTCCATTCACGAATTATGTTCAGGTCTACTTCGAGACAAGCGTTGATGATGATGATCATCCTGAACTAGGTATCCCCAAGGGAGCCAGTGTCACCTATGATGGCGAAGTACAGGAGAACCGGACTCCGTGCTGGATCAGTCTTCCTGCCCAGAAGATCGTCAATGTGACCTTTGACCGGATGCCATTAAACCTGCCAAAAACTGTCACTGTTGACACGAGCCTGTTTGTTGGTCGTCCCTCAAAATGGGGTCAGATCATCAGCCTTGACCGTGCTACATACTTCATCCAGGCGGCATCTGATGGACACTCATCGATTCAGCCATCAGGTCTGATCCCGGTTATAGCAGGAGAGACAAAGGAGTTCACCCTGAGTGGAGAACACCCGGCATACCTTGCACACAACCTGACAGTGGACCGGACGAGCGAAGGAAAACCTGTATTCAATATCACCTATAATCTCGAAAACGTCACATATCCACATGAGAAGACACTCGGGAATGCAACACTCTATCTGAGTTCTCTCAAGAAGCAGGTGGCTGTCAATGCAACTGCCGGAAAGGGCGGTTCAGTTAACAACGCAGGAATAACCTTCTATGACTACGGTGATGACAGTGCAGCCTACAACTTCTCACCTGAAACAGACTATCAGGTCAAGCAGTTATACCTGGATGGTGAGCCGGTTCCATATGCACCATCATATGTGATCCAGGGTTCAAAGATGACGTATAACCATACGTTATACTGCACCTTCCGCCCGACCAAAGTCACTGTCTTTGCAAATTCATCAGCAGGGGGAAAGATTGATCCATCTGATCCTTATCAGGTGGATTATGACGGATGCACGAAGAACACAACCGGTGTTCCTGATCCTGGATACTATCTCTCGTACCTCAGACCCGAGTTTGAATCAGGTGATTCATACATGGAGTCTGAAGGCTTCAAGACCAACTTCCAGATCTGTAACCTTCACACCAACCTCACCTGGCATGCTGTCTTTGAAAAGCAGTGGTTTAATGTAACATCCTCTGCCATCCCTGCAAATGCAGGGATGATCGTTCCTGCCGGTGACTCGACAGCAACGTATGGGCAGATAATGACCTTCAACTCGACTGCCTTCTCCGGCTACCAGCTAGCAGATATTACTGACAACGGAGTCTCCAAGGGCCCGATTAATTCCTATACCGTCAATGTTACCGAGAACCACGAGATTATTGCACATTTTCAGCCTGACGTCCTGACCATCACGGCGGTTGCTGGTCAGGGCGGTCAAATCCAGCCCAATGGCACTGTTAATGTTACCTTCGGAAACACTCAGTGCTTTAACATCACCGCATTCAGTAACTACTTCATCTCCAATGTGGAGGTTGATGGCGTTAGTCAGGGTAACAATACCAGTCCGATGACGTATTGTTTCCCGAATGTGACTAAAAATCACTCGATTAATGCAAGTTTCAGCAAGTATGCTTACACCATCACACCATCAGCAGGAACTGGTGGAACCATCTCTCCATCAACTCCACAGAATGTTTCCATTGGTGACTCGGCAAGTTTCACTATCACGGCAAACCAATGTTACACCATCGGCGATGTTATCGTTGACGGAGTAAGCAGCGGTCCGCAGGTGAGTCCATATGTGTACACATTCCCGAATGTGAATGCTGATCACACAATCCAGGCAGTATTCCAGATCAAGACCTACAACATCCTGGTCAATCAGTCCAATGGTGGTAACATCTCACCAGCAGGAACAAATGGAATAGTCCAGGTGAACTGCGGGTCCAGTCAGGTCTTCACTATGACTCCTGACACAGGGAATGCACTCTATGATCTGATTGTGGACAACACCTCTGTAGGTCCGATCAATCCATACACATTCCCGAACATCAGCTCAGATCACACTATCGAGCCGGTCTTCGTGCTCCCTCCAGTGCCTGACTTTGAGGCTGACCGTGTCAGAGTTCCACCAAAGTACCCGGTAACATTCAAGGATCTCACCACCAACAACCCGACCGACTGGCTCTGGGACTTTGGTGATGGTGAAGTAACAAATGTACGCGAGCCGGTTCACCTGTATGCCAAGACCGGTAACTACACCGTCAAACTCACGGCCTTCAATGCAGCTGCACCGACGGGTGTGACTGTAGAGAAGAAGGACTACATCACAGTCACCACCGACCCGATTGCATGCATGATGGCAAAACCACAGGGAGGAACTGTGCCACCAGGATTGACGGTCGAGTTCACTGACTGTTCACTGAACACAGAGGATGTCTCATGGGGCTGGGTCTTTGGTGACAGCAGTGCTGGTTCACTCTCAAAGAACATCACGCATACCTACACTGCACCGGGAGTCTACCAGGTAACACACCAGGTTGACAAGCCGTTCACTGCAAAGGACTATGCGTATGAGACGATCACTGTCATGCAACAGCCGGTTGCTGACTTCATGGCGCACCCGATCTCTGGTAAGTCACCGCTGAGTGTCCAGTTTGAGGACAAATCACAGGGCTTCCCGACCGAGTGGTTCTGGAACTTTGGAGACAGCACAGCGTCATACGACCAGAATCCGCTTCACGTATACTCTACACCGGGCAATTACACGGTAACTCTGAAGGTCTTCAGCGATGAAGGAACTTCAGAGAGAGTAAAGGACGGATATATCTCCGTTCTCTAAACTTTTTTTGATCTTAAAAAAAGTGGTCAGATGTTCTGATCGCGTCTTATGCTTCTGTTTATTCCAGTTCTTTCTTCAGTGCTGCGATCTTGTCCCTGAGCATGATTGCATCTTCAAAATTGAGGAGTTGGGCAGCAGTCTTCATCTGTGCCTCAAGGTCTATGATCATCGCCGGAATTGACGACTTTGGTACCGGCTTTCCAGCCGGCAGTTCGATCTCCTGCTCCCTGACTGGTTTCTTGATGGTCTGGGGTGTTATGTTGTGTTTCTTGTTGTATCCCATCTGCAGACTGCGTCTTCTCTCTGTCTCATCTATGGCAGTCTTCATCGAGCCGGTGATGGTGTCGGCATACAAAACAACATGTGCCTCTGCATTTCGGGCTGCACGCCCGATGATCTGAATCAGGCTTCTGGCATCACGAAGGAACCCTTCCTTGTCAGCATCAAGGATGCCGATGAATCCCACCTCCGGGATATCAAGCCCCTCACGGAGAAGATTGATCCCGACAAGTACATCAAAGACACCGAGTCTGAGTTCTCTGATGATCTCGGTCCGTTCAAGGGTGTCAATGTCTGAGTGAAGGTACCGTGTCTTCACCCCACGTGCTTCAAGGTATTCGGTGAGTTCTTCAGCAAGCCTTTTGGTTAAGGTGGTGAGGAGAACCCGATCACCATTTTCGATCGTCTTCTGGATCTCTATTCTGATATCCTCCATCTGCCCTTTGATCGGCCGGACTTCAACCACCGGATCAACAAGGCCGGTAGGTCTGATGATCTGCTCGACAACCTGCTGTGAGAGTTCCTTTTCGTACTCTGCCGGGGTGGCAGAGACAAAGATAACATGCTTCAGGTACCGCTCAAACTCATGAAACCTGAGTGGGCGGTTATCAAATGCAGATGGCAACCTGAACCCGTAATCGACAAGAGGTATCTTGCGAGCCCGGTCGCCATTGAACATTGCCCTGACCTGAGGAATTGTCTGGTGACTCTCATCGATGAAGAAGAGAAAATCTTTAGGAAAATAATCGAGGAGGCAGTATGGTTTTTCTCCAGCACTTCTTCCGTCAAAGTGGCGTGAGTAGTTCTCGATCCCTTTGCATGATCCGGTCTCCCTGATCATCTCAAGGTCATACTTTGTCCTCTGCTCCAGCCGGTGGGCTTCAAGCATCCCGAGGTGAGGCAGCCGTTCCTGGAGTTCGGCCTCAATAGACCGGATGGCTGCCTCTTTCTGCTCTTCCGGAATGATGTAGTGCCTTGCCGGGTACACGTAGATATGCCTGAGTTTCTCAACCGGATCTCCGGTTGTCCGGTTGATCTCGGTGATCCGATCTACCTCGTCACCGAAGAGTTCGATCCTGATGATGTTATTGTAATAACTAGGGACCAGATCGATGGTCTCTCCTTTTACTCTGAACCTGCCAGGTATCAGTTCGATATCGTTTCGTTCGTAGAGATTGTCAACGAGCCGTGAGATGATGTCCTTGCGGTCGATCTTCTGACCTATGCCGAGATCAAATCCCATGCTCTTGTAGGTGTCAGGACGACCGAGACCATAGATACACGAGACTGAAGAGACAACAATAACATCATTTCTACCGAGCAGTGATGCCGTAGCTGAGAGTCGCATCATCTCTATCTTCGGGTTGATCTGTGCATCTTTCTCGATGTACTGGTCCTTCTTTGCAATGTATGATTCAGGCTGGTAGTAATCGTAGTATGAGACAAAGTACTCGACCCGATTATGTGGAAAGAACTCTCTGAACTCATGATAGAGTTGGGCTGCGAGCGTCTTGTTGTGGGCCAGCACCAGCGTTGGCATGTTCAGTTCAGCAATCACGTTTGCCATCGTGAAGGTCTTCCCTGATCCCGTGACCCCTAGAAGTGTCTGTGCCGGAAATCCCTTGTTGTATCCTTCCACCAGTTCCCTGATTGCATCTGGCTGCGAACCCCGTGGCTGGTATTCTGATACGATCTGAAACTCTGTCATGATAGTGCCTTCTTCCGTCTGATCTGGCGCTGGTACGTGATTGCAAACCGATGTGCCTCATCCCTGATCTCCTGTACAAGAAGGGATGCAGGGCTCTTCTTTGAGAGAGGAATGGGCAGGGCTCGTTTGGTCGTGTAGATCTCCTCTTCTCTCTTGGCGATAGAGATGAGTGGTATGGAAAGATGAAGATTTTTCAGTTCTGCCTCGGCAGCATGGAGCTGCCCCTGACCACCGTCGATGATGATTAGGTCCGGAAGTGATAGTTCTTCTTTTTTCAGTCTGTTATATCGGCGTTTCACGACCTCGGCTATCGAGGAAAAGTCATCGATCCCCTCGACGGTTTTTATTCTGAACCTCCGGTAATTCTTCTTGTCAGGTCTTCCATCCCTGAAACTTACCATGGACCCAACAGTGCCTGTACCGGAGAGATGGGAGATATCAAAACACTCGATAACTTCTGGAGGAGATGCCAGGTTCAGGGCTTCTCCAAGTTCGATAAGTCTCATCTTTCCGGCAAAGAACGATGCCTCAATGTTCTTCATCACAAGATCCAGAAGGTGCTTTTTTGCACCTTGTAATGGAACTGTAAGCGTTACTTTGGTCTCTCTGATGTTGGACAGATATTCTTCAATTGTGGAATCTGGCATTACTGGCAGGATCAGTTCGTTTGGTGGCCTCACATTTGCATAATACTGGATGATAAATTCCTCAAGAAAATCCTCAGTATCCGGAAAGACAAACTCTTCCTTGCTTGTGAGTGTTCCTCTCTCGATAGTGAAGAGGATCAGGTATACTGTCCCTGATACGATCTGGTAGTTGATGATATGTTCATTTGCCTGCTTTTGCCGCTGAACATACTGCCGCTCTGAAAGACGTTCAATGGCAGCGATCTGATCCCTGATTGCAAGAGCCTGCTCGAACTCCTCCTGCTCTGCATGCTCTGCCATCTCCTCTTTGAGGCTAGCAATGAGATCCTGGTTCTTCCCTTTCAGTAGCAGATCGGCACTCTTCACCTGGTACTGATACTCCGGTTCTGATACTTTTCCCTGACACGGAGCTGAGCAGGTTCCGAGATGTGAGCGAAGACAGGCCCGCTTTGTCATCTTTCTGCATGTTCTCAGGTGAAAGGTCTGTTTGATAAATGCGAGGACCTGGTCACGTTCAGCTGCTGAGACAAACGGACCATACAGAGATCCACCCTTTTTCCCCCCCCTGTATCTGGCTATTCCTATTCTGGGGAAGGGATCATCGCTGATCCTGATGAATGCATAACTTTTGGCATCCTTGAGATCTATGTTGAATTTTGGCTGATGCCGCTTGATCAGGGTGTTTTCAAGGATGAGTGCTTCTACCTCTGAAGCAGTAATGATGAAGTCAAGATCTGCAGCCTCACTGACCATCCGGTTTGTCTTTGCCCCGTGATCGGTCTTCTGAAAGTAACTGGATACACGTTTCTTCAGATTTTTTGCTTTACCAATGTAGATGATCGTCCCTTCTGCATCTTTGAAGAGGTAGCAGCCCGGATCATGAGGGAGAATTTTAAGATCGATCATGTTTTATCTGCTGCAGGTATTCACGTCTTATATTCCTGATCCTGATAAAAAAAGTGTACGTGTTATTTGTTCTTTTTTGTCTGTGCTCGTTTTTTCGTAGTTTTAGGTTTAGATGTCGTCTCCTGGGTGGGCAGGAGTTTTTTGAGAAACATACCGGTATGGCTCTTTGTAGCCTGTGCAATCTCCTCCGGTGTACCGGTTGCGATGATCTCACCTCCGGCATCTCCCCCCTCAGGACCGAGATCAATGATGTAGTCAGCCGATTTGATAACATCCAGGTTGTGTTCAATGACGAGGATGGTGTTTCCCTTTTCAACAAGTCCGTCAAGAACGGTGATCAATTTTCGCACATCATGGAAGTGAAGCCCGGTCGTTGGTTCATCAAGCAGGTACACGGTTTTTCCGGTTGCCCGCTTTGAGAGTTCACGGGTCAGTTTGATCCGCTGTGCTTCACCACCGGAGAGTGTTGTTGCACTCTGACCGAGCTTGATGTATCCAAGACCGACATCGAGGAGTGTCTGCAGTTTGTTTCTGATCTTCGGGATATTCCCGAAGATCTCCATCGCCTCTTCGACACTCATGGCGAGGGCATCAGCGATGGATTTTCCCTTGTATTTTACCTCGAGAGTCTCCCTGTTGTACCGGGTACCCTTGCACTCCTCACACTCGATGTACACATCAGGCAGGAAGTTCATCTCGATCTTGATCAGCCCGTCACCCTGACAGGCCTCACAACGTCCTCCTTTGACATTGAAAGAGAAACGTCCTGACTTGTATCCCCTGACTTTTGCCTCTTTGGTCTCTGCATACAAGGTTCTGATCTCATCAAAGACCTTGGTGTATGTTGCAGGATTGGACCTCGGGGTCCTGCCGATAGGTGACTGATCGATGACGATCACCTTGTCAACCTCCTCGTCAAAGATAAGTTCATCGTGAGCCCCGACATCGACACGTGAGTGGTAAACCGCCTTCTGAAGGGCGGGATATAGCGTATCATAGATGAGGGTAGACTTTCCAGATCCCGAGACTCCGGTCACGAGAGTAAGGGTACCCATCGGAATTCTGGCCGATACTCCTTTCAGATTGTTTGCCCGGCATCCGGTTATGGTGATAAATCTCTTACTGGTTCTGCGTTTCTGCGGAACCTCAATCATCATCCGTCCTGACAGGTACGCCCCCGTGAGAGATTCGGGATGCTTCTCTATCTCATTAGGTGTGCCCTCCGCCACAACTTCCCCGCCATGGGTACCTGCACCGGGTCCCATGTCTATCACCCAGTCAGCCGCCCTGATCGTGTCCTCGTCATGCTCAACCACGATGAGCGTGTTGCCGAGGTCCCGAAGCTGGCGGAGTGTCTCGATCAGCCGGTTGTTGTCACGCTGGTGCAACCCGATTGAGGGCTCGTCAAGAACGTAGAGCACACCCATGAGATTTGCACCGATCTGTGTTGCGAGCCTGATCCGCTGTGCCTCTCCTCCTGACAGGCTTCCTGCAGTCCTTGAGAGTGTGAGATAACCGAGCCCGACACGCTGGAGAAAGAGAAGCCGTGACTGGATCTCTTTGAGCACCTGCTGTGCGATCTCACGTTCCTTGTCGGTCAGTTCGATCGTTTCAAAGAATTTTATGCATGATGTAATTGAGAGATCGGTCACATCAACAATCGAGTGTCCTGCTATCCTGACGGCAAGCACTGTATCTTTCAGCCGTTTCCCATGACAGACCGGGCACTCACTTATCCGCATGAACTTCTCGAGTTCTCTCTTGCGGTACTCTGATTCGGTCTGCTGGTAGAGTCGTTCTGCCTGAGGGAGCAGACCTTCCCATGTACCTTTATGCGACCAGGTTCCCTGCCCCTGCTTGTAACTCATGTGGAAGTTGATCTGCTCGGGTGAGCCGAACATCAGAACTTCATACTGTTTCGGGGTGAGATCTTTGATCGGTGTATGAATGGTAAATCCAAAGTGTTCAGCCACCGCTCCGACAAGCTGTGAACGGTACCCATCGAGAAAGTTCCGGTACGTGGCGATGGCCCCATCTGCGATAGACTTCTCTTTGTCAGGAATAATAAGACCTGAATCGAAGTCCATCCTGATGCCGAGCCCCTTACATTCCGGGCAGGCTCCGAACGGGCTGTTGAACGAGAACATTCGTGGCTGGAGTTCCTCAAAGGTCAGACCACAGACCGGACATGCCATCTTTGCTGAGTAGAGGTGATCAGTCCCATCTTCTCCGACCGCGATCACAAGACCATCTGACCTTGTGGTCGCCTGCTCTACAGCCTCAACAATGCGTGAGTGATCTGAAAGATCCATCCGGTCCACAACGAGATCGATGGTATGCATCTTGTATCGCTCAAGAACGATCTCATCCTCGGTCCGGTAGATCTCACCGTTCACCCTCACCCTGGCAAACCCCTCTTTGTTCAGATCTTTGAAGAGTTGCTGGTAGGTTCCCTTCTTCTTCCTGACAAGTGGGGCAAGGACGGTTATCATCCCGGTGAGTTCTTCTTCTATCTTCTCAGCGATCTTCTCCGGTGACTGGGCGATGATGGGGAGGTTATGTTCCGGGCAGTAGGCTATACCGACACGGGCGAATAGCAGACGAAGATAATCATAAATCTCGGTGACTGTTCCTACGGTCGAGCGTGGGTTTTTGCTGGTAGATTTCTGTTCGATTGAGATAGCAGGTGAAAGCCCTTCGATGCTGTCCACATCAGGCTTGTTCATCAACCCGAGGAACTGCCTTGCATATGATGAGAGGGATTCTACATATCTGCGCTGACCTTCGGCATAGATCGTGTCAAAGGCGAGGGTTGACTTTCCTGATCCTGAGAGCCCGGTGATAACAACCAGTTCATCACGCGGAATTGTAATGGTAATATTTTTAAGATTATGCTCTCGTGCTCCCTTTATCAGCAGTCGTCCGCCGGTTTGTCCCGGAGTGTTTTTTTGAACAACTCCGTCATCAGATGAATGAATTAATCTCCCTCCGGACAGTCTGGGCATGATAAATTCGGAAGTTTTCTAAGATTTTTGGTATATTCCCCGGTTTTTTTCCGGGGATGGTTGTATGGATATCTGGAATCATCTGCCTACTATGAGCCGCATGGCACGATTATACTTTTTGAGCAAGCGAAAAAAGCCTGCATCTGGCGTTTTTATTTTATTCCGCGATTTATCTGGCTGATATCAATTCACCCGGTAATGATCGG
>CAZVAS010000079.1:0-10823 GCA_964625165.1 uncultured Methanospirillum sp.
AATCCTGAGTTTGATTCGGTGCGGACACCCTACGGTGATACCGATGTCATGCAGGAACTTCCCTCTGAAGAACAGGTTCGCAGGATGGATATCACCACGAGCGCTGAAGAGGAGGATGTGGTCCTTGATACTGAAGAGCCCTCTGATGAGATCGATGAGATCTATTCTAGTACGATAGAGATCGGATCAGATTCTGGCGGTGAGATCATCTCAACCATGGAGGGTGGCGACTCAATCAGTGGTAGTGATCTCGCCTCTTACAGTTCTTCTGAAGATACTCCCTATATGTACGGGGGAGAGGAGGACTCTGGGGGAGGGGAAGAGCAGTTCGAGTTGTCCCAAGGCAAAGGCGGTCTTGGTGATGATGATCTTATCGCTTCGCTCAAGGCTGATATCAGCGATCTGAAGAAACGTGATGATGATGTCTTACTCAGGGATCTCAAAGATGTCCATGTTACTGCCGAAGAACTGGCAGAGGAACTTGAGGATATCATGAAAATCATTACTAAAAAAGCAAAGAACAAATAATAGCGGCATAGATATTTCAGTACAGGGGTTCAATGGCAGAAGTTCCGGTCAAACTGGAGAAAGGCGGTTCCTGGGTTACATCAAAGATAGAGATAGCCAAGGATAGTCTCATCCTCAAGGATCCATATAATCTTGAGATCTCCTTCCGGAGTATTGTTGATCTCCAGCAACGCGGTCAGGTAGACACCCTTATCGTTACTGGTTCAGACAAATCTGAAAAGACATACAAGATTGCATCAGTCGAGAAGGTTCTGCAGGTTCTGAACAAGAAGATCATCATGGCCTGTAATGCCTACCGTTTGATGGCACACTTTATGTCACCTGCCATCAGGGGTGGTGTTCTGGTCACCAATGCGAAATGGGAGAAGGGTGCAATCGCAGTTCTCAAAACCGGCATCTGGTTTGTAAGTCAGGAGAAGATGATCTGTGTTCCGCTCAAGGAAGTTGCAAGTCTTGAACTGACCAAGCGTGAACTCCAGCACAAGAAACTTGATGTTGTAAAGGTTGATCACCTTGAGAACAGTGAGGTAGTGACCTCGTTCGTTCTCTGTCCGCTCTCTACGCTTCAGGTCCTGTATAACTTCCTTCGTGACGCTACCAAGGAGATGGACATGAAGGGCTCTGAGCTAGACCAGCTTGATGCCCAGACTGCCCAGGTTGCCATGCTCATATACAGCGGTATGGACACGAAGTCAATTGAGAACATGCTGAGCCTCTCTGCCAAAGAACTGGACGTAATCTACGATACTCTTTTGAAGTTGAAGCTGGTCGATGTGGTGATGATCCGCAAAGAAGTTCAGCTCACCCCGAAAGGGGTTAGATACATTACTGATGCATTGAAACCACCGTCATAAGACTGGCTTCAATACAAAATACTTTTACCAGTACGCAGCTTCTTAATCATAGGAGGAAGCGTTCACCTATGGGAAGAATCCTCATTGTCGATGATACCCTCTTTATGCGGACATTATTAAAAAATATCCTCTCTGCCGGTGGACACGAGATTGTGGGAGAGGCAGAGGATGGAGATATTGGTGTGAACAAGTACCGGGATCTACAACCAGATCTTGTTACCATGGATGTTGTCATGCCAAAGATGAATGGAATAGAGGCCTTGAAAGCGATCAAGACTCTCGATGCCAACGCCAAGGTCATTATGTGTACGGCAGTTGGTCAGGAACAGATGGTAAAACTGGCGATCAAAAGTGGCGCCAGAGGATACATAGTTAAGCCATTCCAGGCTCCCAAAGTCCTTGAGGAGATCGCCAACGTTCTTGGTGCATCGTAACATGATTCGGGTTCTCATCATCGACGACTCTCTCTTTATCAGGACAGTAGTACAGGATATGCTGGCCGGCGATCCAGAAATTCAGGTCGTCGGGGTTGCCTCAGATGGAATGGAGGCTCTTGAGAAGATTCGTGAGTTGAAACCAGATCTCATCACGCTTGATATTGAGATGCCCAAGCTTGATGGGATTGGTGTGCTGGAGAGAAAACGTGAGTTCTCACCGTTCCCCCGCACTCTAATGCTGAGTTCTCTCACCTCTGAAGGTGCCGAGATGACCAAGAAGGCGATGTCACTTGGTGCTGATGATTTCATGCTAAAACCCCGTGGAATTAAAAACATCCGGGAGATTGGCGCTGAGCTGAGATCAAAGATCAAAAACATCTGCACTATCGCCTACGTCACATCAAAGCCAGCATCGAAGGATGAGATCGCAAAAAATATTGTCCTCATAGGTTCATCTGCAGGAGGGCCGCCAATGCTTGATGTGGTTGTCTCAAACCTGCCTGCGGATCTGAATGCTGCAGTTATCATAACACAGCATATGCCAAAGGGTGGTTTTACAGCGGCACTGGCAGCACGGCTTGATCGTATATCCCCACTCCGGATTAAAGAGACCGAGAATGGTGACATTCTCAAACGTGGGATGGTCTTCATCTCAAAGGCTGGATATCATACCATCGTTTCATCATACCTTGACAAGGGGGGTGTGCAGGGTGGTAAGATCGTGCATGCCGACTCTCCTCCGGTACATAACGTGAAACCTGCGGTCGACAAGACATTTGTTTCTGCAGCCCAGGTCTTTGGTGGCAGGAGTGTATCTGCTATCCTGTCCGGGATGGGTAATGATGGTGGAGAAGGGACTGAAGCCATAAAAAAAGCAGGGGGCGTCACAATTGTCTGCAGGCAGGAGGACTGTCTGGTATACGGGATGGCCAGGTCTGCACTCCAGCGTGAAGTTGTTGATCATGTAATGCCTCTGAAAAATATTCCCGGAAAGATCGAAGAGTTTGTTAAAAGCATCTCAGGATGATGAATGTCAGATCTTGACGCATACCGAAGCCTGTATGTTGCTGAATCACGGGAGAACCATGAAGGCATTGTTAGTAACCTTCTGATTCTTGAGCAGGGGACCGACTCTCATGCTATTGATGAGATATTCCGCTCTGCACATTCACTGAAGGGTATGTCTGCCTCTATGGGTTTTATGCACATGGAGGAGATCTGTCATGCACTTGAGGACGTGTTCTCCCAGATCCGTAGTGGTAACCTGCAGGTAAGCCAGGCTCTCATGGATGATCTGCTCGCCGGAGTTGATGACATCGAGTCTATGATCGATGACATTGAGGCTGGCGGGGATGGGCTTCTTGAACATCGCGAGGCTCGTGTATCTGCATTGAAAGCCTGGTTATCAGCTTCGGTTGCGGCCCCGGCTTCAGGAGAAAAGAAGGAACCTGAACAATCAGGATCTCTAGCTTCTCCTGAGCCTGCCGGTGATATGTACGAAAACCCGCCGTATGAATCGTATGGTCAGGCTGGCAATATCGAATATAAACTTCATATCGAACTCTCACCAGAGGTTGACAGCAAAAACCTGCGCTCAATGCTGATCCTTCAGAACCTGGAGAGTATAGGTATCATCTCTGCTATTTCTCCTGAAAGAACCATAGTAGAAGATGATCCTGCATTTGAGGGGACTATCGATCTCACCCTTGTCACCAATGCAGGAAGATCAGCAGTAGACACAATTCTTACGATATCTGATATCAGATCGTTCTCACTAACGGAAAGTGATTCATTCACTCAACCCGGTGAAACTGCGATTTCTGCACCTGTTTCAGATAACGAAAAGCGATATGCGATCCATATCGAACTATCTCCTGCGGTTGACTCGAAAAATCTCCGTGCGATGTTGATTCTCCAGAATCTCGAGTCACATGGTACCCTCACAAACTTCTCACCGCGTCGTGAAGTTATTGAGGATAGTGTAACCTTTTCAGGAATTTTTGATCTCGAACTCAGTGGTTCAGATATTTCTGAAGAGAGTGTCAAAGCATTTTTAAAAGGATCTGACATTAAGAGTTCATCGTTCACTCCCATTCAGGAGGTATCAGGCCCGGGCCTGGCAGGAATAGGGCTGGAAGATCATCAGAACGGAACGCTTGCCCCTTCGCGTATATCAGCTGGCGAAAAAGTCGAGAAGAAACGTGAAGTCAAGAACATCAGGGTCGACATCGATCGGCTCGACCATATGATGAATCTTGTTGAGGATCTGGTGATCAACCGTGGCAGGCTTGAGCAGATCGCCCAGGAGTACAAGATCAAGGAACTTGATGAAACCCTCAACATGGTAGGGAGGTCGGTTGCTGATCTCCAGGTCATGATGATGGACATCAGGATGATTCCGCTCAACCACATCTTCAACCGGTTCCCGCGGACTGTCCGAGATATTGCAACCAAAGAGGGTAAAGAGGTTGATTTCATTGTCGAAGGTGGTGACACTGAACTTGATCGGAGTGTGATGGATGGCCTCAATGATCCCCTCCTTCACCTTATCAGGAACGGGCTGGATCATGGTATCGAGCCGCCTGATGTTCGTATCAAGAACGGAAAACCCCCGAAAGGGACCCTGAAACTTTCAGCTTCACGTGACAAAGATAATGTAGTCATCGTCATAGAGGACGATGGGGCAGGCATCAATCAGGAGAAGATCAAGAAGAAGGCACTAGAGCGCGGTCTTGCAACTGAAGATGCGCTCGCTGCCATGTCTGAGACTGAGATCAACGATCTCCTCTTCCTTCCCGGCTTCTCCACTGCTGATAAGATCACTGATATCAGTGGCAGAGGAGTCGGACTTGATGTGGTGAAGACAACAATCGCCTCTCTGCAGGGAACGATCAAACTGGAGTCTGTGTTCGGGCAGGGAAGCCGGTTTGAGCTTGTTCTCCCGCCGACAATGGCAATTGTCATGGTGATGATGATCAGGATCAACAATCGCAGGTGTGCGATCCCCATCACCAATGTGGCTGAAGTGGCAAGCCTTGCAGCCTTTCCTATCCAGAACATAGGGCATGGAGAAGGTATTCTGATGCGCGATGAGATCATCGTTCTCTACCGGCTTGATGACATGTTTGGCAGGTCTCAGAATGAGGAGGTCATCGTGGTTCTCCAGAACCAGAACCGGAAAGGTGCCATCATTGCTGACCTTATTGAAGGTCAGCAGGAGGTTGTTATCAAGCCTCTCTCTAAGTTCGTGGGCACATGTGACGGAGTAAGCGGGGTTACGATTCCCGGCGATGGTGAGGTTGTTCCTGTTCTTGATGTAAAGGCGATACTGCGGGAAAGTTCAGGTCAGAAAGCAGCAAGGAAGAGTTCAGGGAAAAGGGTGAAGAAGGTCATGAAGAACAATGTGATATCTGACGTAGAGCATCTGATAACCGACATGCAAGCCGATGAACTGCGTGAACTCGGGAATATTGGTGCATCTCACGCAGCGACCACACTCTCCACCATCCTGAATACTCTGATCTCGATTCATGTGCCTGAGATTATTCTTGTGCAACTTCAGAATCTCCGGTACTATCTCGATGATGTAGCAGCAGCAATGGTTGTGTTCCAGATCCAGGGTCAGTTGGCAGGAAACGGGTACATCATCATTCATATTCCGAAAGAGTCCATCATCAGACTGACGAGTATCATGCTCGGTCAGAGTGTCTCTGACAGGGAGATCGATGATATGGATAAAAGTGCCCTTAACGAGATCGGCAACATCATGACCTCCTCGTTCCTGGATGCATGTGCTACCCTGCTCTCGATCATCATGATACCATCACCGCCGTCCATGGTCATTGACATGCCTCATGCAGCACTCCAGACGATCATCGCCACCCAGGAGATCGATGAAAACGTGGATGAGGTGGTCCTCTTCAAGACCGAACTTCAGTGCGCAGAGTACAACATCAGCGCAAACATTATTCTGCTTCCCAGCAAAGGGCTGCTCAACGAGTTATTTGCACGAATGGACAGTGTGATCTCCACATCCGGATAATTGAGTTCAGGTTGTAGCATGACAACACCGCCGATATTAACACGGGATCAGAAAGATCTGATCATCATTGGCATTGGTGAGTGGTCGGTAGGAAGTTCTGTAATGACTTCTATCGGCCTTGGGTCATGTGTAGGTCTGATCCTTCACGATGAAGAGAAGAAGATCGGTGGACTTGCTCATGTTATGCTCCCGAAGTCAAGTGGGAAACCCGGGGAGCGTGAAGGTAAGTATGCTGATACCGCGGTTACAATTCTTCTAAAGGACCTTGCAGCAAAGGGTGTGAAGAGTTCATCGTTGAAGGCAAAACTGGCAGGTGGAGCCTCTATGTTTCAGAATTTTTCAGGCAATCTCAACATCGGTGAGCGGAATGTTGATGCTTTACGTGAACTTCTCAAGGCAAACTCGATACCGATCATCAGGGAAGACATCGGTGGAACGGTAGGCCGCACGATAACCTATTTTCCAAAAGAAGGGGGACGCCTTTTGATCCGACAGGCTGATGGCGCCACCCGTGAGATCTGATCTGTTTTAGGAAAAATAGTTTTATTGGCCCTGAGCCGAATCTTCAATAATCTTCTCAAGCATCCGTACTATTTCCTGAAGAACCGGGGGATTTGGAAGCATGAAGATGTTAAGATTGAGTTCATGCTCGTCACAGAGCAGTTCGGTTCTGAAGAAGACGACATTATCGTATAGGATGTTGCTCTCCTTGATGATCAGGTCAAAGACATTTTTTGGCAGGTCAAAGATTGTCCGGGGTGGAGAGGGGAGCATGATGATCCCAAGCAGTTCTGCAGTCCCGTCCAGAAATGCAGAGACCATGATGTTACCGATCTCTGTGATGGCACTCTCATCCATCTCGTTCAGTTCCCGCGCCGGATCTGCCGGCATACCCAGCATGATACTGGTCATGAGCACGACCGACTCCCTGGGAACGTGCAGAATAACATACCCGGCCTTTGCCATCTGCCCTTCCATGGTAAATATGCCCATGGCAGAGTTTTCCTGAGAGATCTCTGTATTGATATGTTCAAAATCCGTGATGCTTATCTCAGGAACATTCAGCATGATCGGTGTGTTCAGCATCGTGGAGAGCGTGGTCGCTGCATGAGACGCTCCGATATTTCCAAGTTCCCGCAGAGCATCTTTCTGGTCATCATTAAGATCGACCCTTATCCCACTGGATTGTGCCGGACTCATTTCGTTCTTCTCTCCACTTAATGGCGCACTACCGGTATGCGGCACCTGATCCTGCTCATTTGATGCCGGTTCAGGAGCGGGTGATGCGGCCTGAACTTCGTCTGTAATATCATCCTGATACTGCATCAGTATGCTGCTTACAATATCATCACTGCTGGCGGGTGGCTGGTTTGTTACAACCGGCGGAGCCTGTGGCTCCGGAGTTTTGGGTTCTTCCTTTTCAGGAATCATATCCCCGGTTTCAGGCTTCTGTCCCTTATCTGAAGATTTGCCTGAGCTCATCAGATCACTGTACTGATCAAGAATGGATCTGATCATCTCATCTTCAGACTTTGGTTTTTCCGGAGTTGCCCCATCCTCCTTTGATGAGGTTGGTCCGGGTATTTTCTCTACTATTTCTTTCTCTGGGACATGAGGTGCTGAATGATGACATTCCTCTTTTTTCACTTCGGGGTCGGCAGGTGGTATACACGCTGATAACACTAGCGGGTTTTTCTCCTCGTGGCCCTGATGAAGATCATCTGAAGTCATTCCCCTGCATCGGTCAAAGTGTTCCTGAGCAACCGGGTCTTTTGGGAAGATGTCAAGAGCATCGGCAAATGCACCTGCTGCTGCTGCCCACTCTTTAAGTTCTTCGTAACTGAGACCTATCTTCAGGTGCGGTTCGATAAAATCAGGATGAATTCTGCTTGCCTGTTTAAAATACTGGATTGCAGCATAAAAGTTGCCCTGCTTCATCTGCAGGTTTCCCCACTCGAGATATCTGAGAAAGATCTCCTCTCCCGGCCCACCTCTGACTTGTGGAGAGGTAGTTCGTCTCTCTTCCTCCGGACTCATCAGGAGACTTAAGTTCTTCCTTGCGATCGGGTTATCAGGATCAATATCCAGTGCTGTGATGAAGCATTTCTGGGCATGCGAGAATCGCCCCATTTTTGCATACACATATCCCAGGTTTGTTATGGCGGTAATGTTTCCCGGGTCTGTAGTATATGCCCGCCTGAAATACGTTGACGCCCGCTCGTAGTCACGTCGAAGAAGTGCATCCTCCCCCCGCCTGAGAAGATTTTTCAGTTCACGCCTATTAGCGGTGTCCATAATCGCTCAATACCCCATCCCTGTCTCATTCATTCAGGGTTCCATATCATACCAGAACCCTGATAGTAGAACTATCTGGTGTATAGATTAAATATATTGCGTAATTATCCTCTTTCTGTGGATAACCTTGCATATGGGGTTATTCCATTACAAATACTGCTGCAGCGATTACTGTCGTCCACTTCCCTGAAACATCACCTTTTGCAGACTGACAGATATGCGAGGTCTCGATGATCTTGCCGCTGGCCTTATAGATCTGTTCCCGCTCCTGCCAGGCTGTGTCAGGATCAAATTCTATCCCGAGAGTGGTTGCCAGCATTGTGGCTGCCAGGTCCTCTGCATACTCTCCGGCCTGAGTTTCAGTCTCTCCATAGGTGTGATGTTCAGAAAGGTACCCGTAATGATCCTGCTCTTTTGGCAGAGCAAGTCCGACTGCAGCACTGACCAGACGGTTTGGTTCATTGGTATCAGCCCGTGCCATAACTGCGTAGACGATCTCACCCGGACTCAAACTCCGAAGTCCTTCAAGCCTGGTAACTTCAGTGCACTTAGGTGGAAATATTGATGATACATAGACGAGGTTGAACATCTCAATACCCGCAGATCGGAGTGCAGCTTCGAAGGATGCCAGCCGATCTTTGTGGATGCCGACACCCCGGGTAAAAAAGACTCTTCTTGGAACGCTCATCATCTCATGATTCAACCGCCGTGTTCTTAAGATTGTTCGTAAGATCTCTGCGAAGAATAAAGAGTCACGATACTCTGGAATTTTTTTATTTATTCAAGGAATGAGGATAAATCAATCAGAAATTTTTCGTAAGGTATCGTTATTACGTTTTCATGCTCACTGATATGGGACTTATACCATGAAGGCTGCGCTCGGATTAGAGGATGGACGATATTTTATCGGCGAGGGATTCGGGGTTGAGGGAGAGACAACCGGCGAGCTGGTCTTCAGCACGCAGATGACCGGGTATATGGAAGCGATGACCGACCCCAGTTATCACGGCCAGATTCTACTCTTCACCTACCCCCTTATTGGAAATTATGGAGTTGACAGGGAAAATTTTCAGAACTCCCGCGTATGGGCATCCGGGTGTGTTGTTCATGAGCTCTGCACGCAGCCAGCAGGCAGGACTACACTCTCCCAGTTTTTTGAGGAAGAAGGTCTCTTTGGGATCACTGGTGTTGATACACGTCATTTGACCATCAGCATCAGGGAAGAGGGGACCGTCCGTGCAGGAGTCATCGTGGGCAGTGATGATGGTGAAGAGGCGGTAAAACTCGCCAGATCGGCACCAGATATCACGACACAGTCGTTGATCCCTGAAGTTTCATGCAAAGAGCCATGGCATATGAAAGGCAGCGGACCAAAGGTGGCAGTGATAGATCTCGGTGTGAAGAAGAATATTCTGCAGAGTTTAAGCAGCCGGAATGCAGATCTTCACATCTTCCCGCATGATGCAAAGCCGGATGAGATACTTGCATGCAAACCTGATGCACTCTTTATCAGCAACGGCCCTGGTGATCCGGTCCAGGCAACCGGAGCGATTCATGCGGTGAAAAACCTGGCTGGTGAACTGCCTGTGTTTGGGATATGCATGGGCAATCAGATCTGTGGACTGGCTCTCGGTGGAGAGACACAGAAGATGAAGTTCGGGCACCGCGGGGCAAATCAGCCGGTCAGGTATAAAGATGGCCGGATTGCAATCTCTTCACAAAATCACGGATTCGTTGTGATGGGAGAGTCTCTTCCTGAAGGATGCCAGGTCACATTCACCAACTGCAATGACGGAACTCTCGAAGGATTTGAGGATGAGTACCTTGAACTCTTCTGTGTTCAGTTCCACCCGGAGGCACATGCCGGACCGCATGATACAGAGAAGATGTACTTTGATATGATGATGCGGAGGCTCATCTGATGCCAAAAGATCCGTCTATTAAGAAAGTGATCCTCATCGGATCAGGCCCGATCCAGATCGGTCAGGCAGCTGAGTTTGATTTTTCAGGTTCACAAGCCTGTCGAGCCCTTCGCGAGGAGGGTGTCGAGGTAGTACTTGTCAACAGTAACCCGGCAACGATTCAGACCGATCCCGACACTGCAGACATCATCTATGTTGAACCCCTTCAGGCAGATGTGATCGCGAAGATTATCGCGAAAGAGAAACCTGATGGAATAATGTCTGGGATGGGTGGCCAGACCGGACTCAACCTTACGGCCGAGCTTGCTGAGATGGGTGCACTTGAGGGCGTCCGGATCCTGGGGACCCCACTCAAGGCGATCTACGAAGGAGAAGACAGAGAGAAGTTCAGGGATCTGATGCAGCGGATCGGTGAGCCGGTTCCGAAGTCCATGATCGTCAGTTCCCTCTCTCAGCTCGATGAGGCAGCAAAGATTGTAGGATTCCCTGCTATCATCAGACCTGCATATACCCTCGGGGGAGCTGGTGGTGGAATCGCATACAACGAAGATGATCTCCGCCGCATCACGGAACTTGGTCTTGGGAAGTCCCGAATTCACCAGGTACTCGTCGAAGAGAGTGTGGCAGGATGGAAAGAGGTTGAGTTCGAGGTGATGCGGGATGCCAATGACACCTGCATTACCATCTGTGGGATGGAGAATGTGGATCCGATGGGAGTCCACACCGGTGAGAGTGTGGTTGTCGC
>CAZVAS010000080.1:0-4830 GCA_964625165.1 uncultured Methanospirillum sp.
TGAATCAGTGTTTCAGAAGCAGAATAGTCAACATCATTCACTGATGAGCCGGATATGCAGAACCATCTGATCGGGAGTTCTGATGATGAAACTATTTGATTTACTTCGTTTCTCATCCTTCCTTCATTCGCGTAGTAGAGATTTGCTCCGAACCGGTAGACGATAAGCCCGGAAACAGCATGATGTCGTAATTCAAGGGGAGATGATGACCATCTTCCATCCTGATCCTGGTACAGCAGATAATTCAGGGGATGATAACTATGACGGAGATGGGCGACTATTGAGAGGAATACGGAAAAAGCAAGCCCCCATCCTACCCCGGTCAGAATGACTGACATCGTGGTCATCAGAGCAACTGCAAACTCTACCGGTCTTCTGGCTTGTATCTGTTTCAGTCCGGGAATGTCAACAAGTCTGACTCCGATTACTAATACAATCGATGCAAGAACTGCTTCTGGAATGTACGCAAGGAAGGTGGTGCCATACAGAAGCACAAGAAGAACGATGCCGACTGTCACCAGATGGGCAATTTGTGTCCTTCCTCCTGCTCTGTCTATCATCTCCGTCTTTGTCGGGCTTCCATTTACAACAAAGGTACCTGATAGTCCGGCTGCAATATTTGCAAAACCAAGCCCTATCAGATCAGCACCTTCGTCGAGTGTCTCGTGATACCGGGATGCATATGCCCGGGATGTTGCAGTGCTCTGGGCTAATATGACAGCAAAACAAGCGGCAGCCAGACCTATGATAGATGAAACATCAGAATATGGAACATCAGGGAGACTGATTGATGGAAGACCCCCGGGGACATTACCAATTACTGCAATCCCATGAGAGGTAAGATCGATTGAATAACTTATTATTATAGAAATTATGACGATCAGGAGTGTCCATGGTATTTTTTTGGTGAGTTTTTCTCCCAGGAGAAGGATGGTGATGACAAGTACTGACAGGACAACTGATAGAAAGTTTACCTGGCCTATCTCACTCAGAATTGTAAATACTGGGGGAAACATAGGATTCTCTCCCGGTGTGATGCCCAGTATCTCGGGAAGCTGACTGAGTGCAACCTGGATCCCCACACCTGTCAAAAATCCGATAAGGACGGTTCGTGAGAAGAAATCTGCAATAAAGGCGAGTCTGAAGACTCTTGACAATAAGAGAAAGACACCGGCAATAAGTGACACTAATCCTGCGAGGGCGATATAATGAGGAGATCCCGGGGCTGCCAATTGAACTAAAGAGACGGCTATGATTGCTGCAGTTGCAGAGTCAGCTCCGATTACAAGATGTCTGGATGAGCAGAAGACTGCAAAGACGGCCATTGGGAGAAGAAGTGTGTATAATCCGGTAACAATCGGCATTCCTGCAATTTTTGCATACCCCATGACTTCAGGGATCGCTAACGCTGCAAGCGTTAATCCAGCAATTATATCAAAGATGAGATCTCCCGATTTGATCGGGAATATACCCTGAAACAGATGTATATTCGAGAAACCTTGAGAGATCTTTTTAATTGTCTCCATGAATTTGAGTTGGTATCATGCTCATGAGAGAGATCACTAGCGGTGATATTCTCGACATATCATCTGTTCAGCATTATGTTCGGAATCGCAGATACTGATGAAATATGTTTTGTATGTTCATAAAATGAGAACCCATATTGAAAGTATGAATGGTGCTATCATTCAATACTCAGAATAACGAAATTTGACCGAGAAAAAGATGATTTACCCGCGTGTTGCAAGATATAGGAAATACAATCCAATCAGGATAATTCCAACTCCAATAATCCGGTCCATGGCATCACCACTCATCCGGGAATAATCCTTGATCTTCTTTCCTACTGCACCACCAAGAGAACTGATCACTATCAGTGGGATTGACAGACCTATTGCATAGATAAGAATCGTAAAAAAACCCTGCAATGCGGTCTGATTAAGAGCGATGTATGTCAGAACAATAAGAAGCATGGGAGCACCTCTTCCTATTGTGATTGCCCCGAATGAGAGGCCTAATAGAAATGATCCCGTCATGGTGTATGATATCGGTGCCCTCAAAAAGTTGAAGATGCTCCGGATCGGTGGTTTATAAACATGAAGAAGTTGCAATCCCATGAGAATGAGAATAATCCCACCAATGAACCAGGCACCTGTCTCGCTTAAGAAAAGGAGGTAATGTCCGATATATCCGGCAATCAATCCAAGAGGGAGGAGGACGAGGATGGTCCCGATGCAGAAGGAGATCGTGAGTTTGAGAATATTTGATAGAGATAATGATGCATTTCCGCTCGTCAGATATCCGATAAGTCCAAGACAGAGAACACTATTACATGGACATATCCCTGCTATCAAACCAAATATGAAAATTCCCAGAACAGATGGATCAAGTGTTGTCATCTCTTCCTCCAGACATACAACAAAACTGGAATCCAGTCATATGATCCTTAGTCTTCCTGTCTTCTTACATTAATTTCTGAAGCGAAGATTCATCAGAGCGGTGAATATCAAAGAGAACATGCTCGGGCAGTGCTTCTGAAATGGGTAAAGAGCCGCTCACCCCAAGATAATGCCTGCGAATCAGAACTTGTGAAATGGGAAGAGGCATCAAATGTCGTCATATCCGGTTTGTATAATCCGAGGAGGAGCTGGGTATCAGTAACCATGAGTCCGAACTTCAAAGGGTTGTCTGAGATATATTGGATGTAGTTCGAACTTTTCTTCATCTTTGACATTTGTGATGCATATGGTTCGGCACAGAGTTGCTGTTCTACATCAGATGTGATGATCATCTCTACTGGAACACCCTCTATCACCCGTTTTCTAATATATTGGATATGGCCCGGGCTGATCATCGAAGATATCCGGCAAATCTGTCTTGCATTTTCAATTGCTGTCTGATAATGCGCATATACCTGAAATATCTCAACCGATGTATCAGCAATGATCTGTGAGTTATAGAGATCACTCATCTCACTGATGAACTGTTCCGGGATTCCGTCAAGATAATGCTCCTGCCAGAACGTATCGTGATGAGTCAGAAGAGAAAAAAGTCTGGTAATCTCATTGATCTTCGCTTCGAATATTCTTCCAAGCGGGGTCAGACAGTACTGGTATTTCTGGGCTGATATGAACGAGCGTTTTTCAAGTGCCCGGATTCTCGGAATGATCGCCTGGGATGAGGAACCGGTGATTGTACGCAGATCTGAAAGGGTCTTGCATCCTTCACCCAGAGAGAGAAGAATCTGCATCTGTAGTCGTGACCTGAAGATGGACTCTAGTCCAGACCGGATATCATTATAGGCGAAGAGGGGAGAGCTCATATTCCACGTGAGTGTATAGATCGGACGTTCCTATAAGAGTCACGATCTGATAGATGATAACAAAAAGATCAAGGTGTCAGGAGTTCCAAAAAGATCACAGCAATTTTGTCTCTTCTTTTGGTTTTGGAACCTTTACCACGAGAACCCTGAAGACCGAACCACTCTCGTTCAGCCACCGGTGAGGAATTCTTGCCGGACTCTCGATAAGCATATCCTTTGTGCAGGTTGCCTTCTCGTCTCCGATCTCCACAATGCCGGTTCCTTCAAGAACATAGAAGAAGACGTCAACCGGAGTGATGTGTTTTTTCAGCGATTCACCAGGCTGCAAGGTGATCACGACGGCTATAGCATTATCTGTATCATACACCTTCCGGGCGTCCACATGATGCGGATTCGGTCCTGATACAACTTTTGCAACTTCTGTAATCTTCATAATGCTCACACGTTATCAAGGGGAATGTAGGGAATCAGGGAGAGCAGTTCTTCCTTCAAAGCATTAATACCTTTTCGCTCCATGAACCTTGCTGTTCGCTCCTTTCGGTTAGCCTGGTTTCGGTAATATTCAAGCAGGCGAACTGTGCAATCAACTACTTCGTCTGATGAGAGACCCCAGGCGATAAGGTCACCAATCCGGGGTTTTGTCCCCCCATTTCCGCCAAAAAAGATCATCCATCCCCTGGTAGTTCCGATGATTCCGACGTCCCGGATCTGGCTTTCACTACAGCATCGCTGGCATCCTGATACTCCTATCTTCACCTTTGCAGGAAATTCCTGGTTCTGTAGACGCTTTTCTATCTGTGCTGCAAGTGTGATAGAGTCCTGGGAACCATATCGGCACATCTCGGTCCCAAGACATGCCTGGACAAATTTTACACCCGGTCGTATCTCCGGCTTTGCTAGCGGTCCGAGATCTTCAAACACCTTTGGAACATCTTCTGCAGAGATCCCGGCAAGGATGATCCGCTGCCCGGAGGTGATCTTCATGACAGGGACATGATACTTCTTTCCGATGGCGGCGATACGTTCAAGATCCTCAGGAGTTGTCATCCCTGCCGGAATATGGGTCATGATTGCGTACCCTTTGCCATCACGCTGAGGAATCGCCCCTGCGGTTCCGGATGTCATCTGGGTTTATTCTCCTCCTTTTTCTGAAAATATGTATTATACATCTCTTCTCCGACACACTCTTTGGCATATTTACACCACTGAATACAAGAGAGGGTGTCATTGTAGATGACAAACCCGCAGTTACTACATGTAACCTGGGTATCATTAGAGAATACCTCCACCTCTTCTCCGCATTGCGGGCATTTCTTGATTGTAAGGGTCGGAGTCTTCAGATTTTTCGTACCAGGACAATGATCCAGAATCATGTCATCACCTACCTTTCATTCATCGTTTGCAGGTTATACAGGTATCCCTGGTGTGGATCAAAGCACACAGGATTTACAGTCCTGTTCACCACATGGGATGTTATCGATCTTCCATCTGAGCGCCCACTGTTTGAT
>CAZVAS010000080.1:4930-7602 GCA_964625165.1 uncultured Methanospirillum sp.
TTGACGGTACAGATCTCTTGCACAGTATACTTTTTGAAACTCGTAACTATTAATTACTTGATATGTAATTGATATCACGTAGCATTTCGATGCAGGAGATCGATACAAATGTTTTGTTATCAGTGTGAAGAGACTGCCCGGGGAACCGGATGCACCGTAAAGGGAGTATGTGGAAAGGAAGATCACACCGCAGGAGTTCAGGATGTCCTGATCTATCTCTGTAAGGGAATCTCTCTCCGAAATATGGCAGCAACTGCAAAAGGGGCCGGGAACAAAGACGCAGGGGCTTTTATCACCGAAGCCCTCTTTGCCACCCTGACTAACACGAACTTTGATGATGAGAGGCTCAAAGCCCTGATCCATCAGGCTGTCTCTATCAGGGATGCATTACCAAAATCCGGTGACAGTGAACCTGATGCCTGCACATGGACACCAAAGAGCGATGCAGACATCGCCGCAAAGGCAAAGGAGATTGCAGAACTTGCAAATGTTAATGACGATGTACATTCTCTCCGTGCTCTGGTCGTCTTTGGTCTGAAAGGTGTTGCTGCATATTACCACCATGCAGAGATGCTTGGATTTACTGATACGGCAATCACCGATTACATGCAGAAAGGGCTTGCTTCAACACTCCAGGACCTCCCCGTCGACAAGATGATCGCGATGGTGCTCGAATGTGGTGAGATCGGTGTGAAAACCCTTGCCCTGCTCGATACCGCTAATACTAAGACATACGGGAACCCGGAGATCACTCCGGTGAAGACCACAGTCGCAGCCAAACCGGGAATTCTGATCACCGGGCACGACCTCCGTGACATGGAACAGCTCCTTGAGCAGTCCAAGGACAGCGGGGTTGACATCTACACTCATGGTGAGATGCTTCCGGCAAATGCATACCCGGCGTTCAAGAAATACAAGCATCTGATAGGTAACTACGGTTCATCCTGGTGGCACCAGAAGGATGAGTTCGATTCGTTCAACGGTCCGGTCCTGGTCACAACGAACTGTATCGTACCTCCCAAGGATTCATACATAGACCGTGTATACACCACTGGTCCGGCCGGATATCCCGGTATGAAGCATATCGCAAAGAAAGCGGACGGGACAAAAGACTTCTCTGCCATCATCGAGCATGCAAAGAAGTGCCAGCCCCCTCAGCCGCCCAAGACCAATGGTCGTGACCTCATCACCGGCTGTGCCCATGAGGCAGTTCTGGCCTTAGCCGGGACAGTCATTGATGCGGTGAAGAAGGGCGATATCAAGAAGTTCGTGGTAATGGCAGGCTGCGACGGCCGCCAGAGCGAACGTGAGTATTATACAGAATTTGCAAAGGCTCTGCCCAAGAATACCGTTATCCTGACTGCCGGATGTGCCAAGTACAGGTACAACTCTCTGGATCTCGGAGATATCGGTGGAATCCCGCGGGTGATTGATGCAGGTCAGTGTAATGACTGCTATTCACTGGTTGTCATTGCAAAGGCCCTCGCAGAGGCGTTCGGCGTAGGGATCAACGAACTACCGGTGGTTTATAACATCGCCTGGTATGAACAGAAGGCCGTTCTTGTCCTTCTGGCTCTGCTCTCTCTCGGTGTAAAGAACATCACGCTCGGTCCGAAACTCCCCGGGTTTGTCTCTCCTGGAGTGCTCAATGTCCTGATTGAAAACTTTAACATCGGAAAGAACAGTACCGTAGAAGAAGATATGAAGAAGATGATATCAGCCTGAACCAGTCCATGCTTCGCTGGTAACCCATATCTTTTTCATTTCGTTCGGAGCATCATTGGTGTGTGCTCCGGTTCTCTATAGATATGTTCTGACCATGTGCATGATCTCAGTGCACCTCTGATAGTCCTAGGTGGGGAAGATGGAATTCGATCCAGATACACTCAAAAAAGAGGAAAGACCCGGGAAAAAACGGGTAGAACTTCGTGGTAAAGTACTGAACCTCAAAGATCTTGTCGATTATCAGGAAGGGACAGTTGCCAGCCGGATGATTGTTAATACAAAGTCTGGATCTATTACCCTCTTCTCCTTCGATGAGGATGAAGGACTTTCTGAACATACCGCTCCTTTTGATGCGGTCGTCACGATCCTGGAAGGGGAATGCGAGGTCTGGGTACAGGGGGAGACGTATCAGATGAAAGAAGGTGAAACGATCATCTTCCCTGCTCATATCCCCCATGCATTAAGTGCAATAACCCGGTTCAAGATGTCACTGACCATGATTCGGGAGAAGGGATCATGAGTGAGGAGAAAGACGGGGTGTACTGCAAGGTCTGTGGAGGAATTATCCCCCAGGGTACTGCGATAGGATCCATTGAGATTGAAGGTAAGTCAACCGGGATTAATCAGCTTGAATTTATCATTGATGAGGTTGCAGCCCTGCATCTGCACAGCGATCGGGATATCATGAATGAGCTGGTGAAACGGGCCAAAGTGCTCAATTATATCCCGACAAAGATGACCGAGAAATATGCTGAAGCCTTGTTGCAGGCCTTTAAAAACCGGAAGACACAGGAGTAGATGATGGACTCATATGAATGTTCAGTCTGTGGATATGTGTATGATCCAGAGACAGGCGATGAGGAGAACGGTATTGCGCCGGGAACCGCATTTGAAGACCTTCCTGACGACTGGCTCTGCCCAGTCTGCCAGCAGGGAAAGGAAGTCTT
>CAZVAS010000080.1:7702-10822 GCA_964625165.1 uncultured Methanospirillum sp.
TTTTACTCGTCACACTTAAACTCAATATCCTCATCCATATGCTCATACCCCCATTCACAAAGCTGATCCAGGATTGGTATCAACGATTCTCCTCTTTCAGTTAGAGAATACTCAACCCTCGGAGGAACTTCTGCATAGACTTTTCTGGTTATCAGGCCATCACTTTCAAGTTCTCTCAGTTCCTTTGTGAGCATCCGCTGGGTGATTCGTGGCTGAACTTTTGCCAGCACCTGACTAAACCGCAGGGTACCTTCTTTGAGCTGATATAATACCAGAGGCTTCCATTTTCCTCCAATAACATCCAAAGCAGCCTCTATGCCCCAACTGTATTTAAATTTCTTTGGTGATTTCTCCAATAGTATCATCCCTGTCAGTATGTATCATCAATGTTTGAACCTGCTATATGTGGTATACATCAAAATATATATTATACTACATTCAGGTCCTCTGCTTTGAAAATTATGGAGTAATCAGCATGTTATACAGAAATAACCCAAAAACCGGAGAGAAATTATCAATACTCGGATTCGGATGCATGCGTCTTCCGATGAAAGAGGATGGATCGATAGATGAAGACCGGGCAAAAAAGCAGGTGAGAAGTGCCATCGATCAGGGAGTAAATTATGTCGATACTGCCTGGCCATACCATATGGGAGAGAGTGAACCTTTTGTTGGTAGGGCTCTTGCTGACGGATATCGGGAAAAGGTGAAGATCGCAACAAAACTCCCGTCCTGGATGATCCAAACCAGAGAGGACATGGACAGATTTCTGAATGCTCAACTTGAGAAACTTCAGACTGACAAGATTGACTACTACCTTGCTCATTATCTTGTTGGGGATGACTGGGAGAGACTGAAAAAACTGGGGATCTGTGAGTTCTTTGATACTGCCAAGAAGGATGGCAGAATTCAGAATGCAGGTTTCTCTTTCCACGGTCATGGAAAGGATTTCAACCCGATTGTTGACGGATACAACTGGGATTTCTGTCAGATCCAGTACAACTATCTTGATGAGAAGAACCAGGCTGGAACCGCAGGTCTTGAGTATGCAGCCTCAAAAGGTCTTGCTGTTATTATAATGGAACCTCTCCGGGGAGGGAACCTGACAAACCCGGTGCCTCCTGCCGTTCAGAAGATCTGGGATAGTGCTCCGGTTGAGAGAACACCTGCAGAATGGGCACTCAGATGGCTGTGGAATCACCCGGAGGTGACCGTTGTTCTTTCGGGGATGAATGATGAAGCCCATGTTGAGGAGAATATCAGGGTTGCTTGTGAGGCCGACCCGAATTCCCTAACAAAACAGGAGTTGGATCTCATAGACAAGGTAAAGATGACATACCTGGAGTTGATGAAGGTCAACTGTACCGGATGCCGATACTGTATGCCGTGTCCGGCAGGGGTGAATATTCCGCTCAATTTCGAGATCTACAATAACAAGTACCTGAATGGAAATGAAGAGGAGGCTAAATTCTATTATGCAGTCCGGTTGAGTGGATCGCTCACTGCAGGTGAGACAGAATTTGCATCTAAATGTATTCAGTGTGGGCAGTGTGTAGAACAATGTCCACAACAAATTGATATTCCAACAGTCCTCGAATCTGTTGTTGAAGAGTTGGAAGGTTCTGATATTGAGCAGCGTGTAGCATTTGCACAAGAACTATTCAAGAAATAAACCATACATCCTTCTTTCAGCGGTTTGGTATTTTTGAACTATGGAAAAAAAGAACCTCCGAAACATTCTGGAACAGATATCTGCAGGATCTCTCACAGTAGATGAAGCGATCCTCCTGATAAAAACCGACCCTTTTCAGGACCTTGGATTTGCCAAGGTTGACCATCACCGGAGCCTCCGGAATGGAATCGCTGAGGTGATCTATGGAGCAGGAAAAACTCCTGAACAGATTGCTGCGATATCCTCTTCTCTTTTATCTCATGACCAGAAAACCGTTCTCATTACCCGGATGAGCCCACAGGCCGCTGAATATGTCGGTAGATCTCTTCCGCTCCAGTATTATGAGACCGGTCAAATCGGCATCATCGGAGAGATTCCCGAGCCGGATGGTGCTGGCAAAATTGTTATCGCGACTGGTGGAACAAGTGATATTCCTGTGGCAGAGGAGGCTGCACTAACGGCTATTGCTCTTGGAAATGAAGTTACCCGGCTCTATGATGTCGGAGTGGCCGGTGTTCACCGACTCCTCGCCCATTCCGTAGATATCATGACTGCCCGGGTCATCATTGCGATTGCAGGAATGGAAGGGGCACTTGCTAGTGTTATCGGTGGTCTTGCCGACTGTCCGGTGATCGCTGTCCCTACCAGTGTTGGGTATGGTGCGTCGTTTGGTGGCCTTGCTGCACTCCTCTCGATGCTTAACTCCTGTGCCAGCGGAATCAGTGTGGTAAACATCGATAATGGGTTTGGTGCCGGATACCTGGCAAGTATGATTAATCACATCGGAACGGAGAAATAAGAGAAATGAAGGTCTTGTATCTGGAATGCAGTATGGGTGCAGCCGGCGATATGCTCATGGCTGCTCTTCTTGAACTCCATCCTGATCCTCAGGGATTTGTTCAGCGACTCAATGATCTGCACATTCCGGGTGTTCATATTCAGGCAGAACAGGTGGAGAAATGTGGCATTGTCGGATCACAGATATCAGTGACCGTTCACGGCAAGGAAGAGGGTGAGAATTGTCTACATAACCATGATGATCAAGATCATCATCATACAGATATTGAGGGGATAGAGCATATCATCTCACGCCTGGATATTCCGGATTCTGTTAAAAAAGACGTTCTTGCGGTGTATTCCATCATTGCTGATGCTGAAAGTGCAGTACACAAAAAACCGGTTCATCAGGTTCATTTCCATGAAGTTGGCATGATGGATGCTATTACAGATATCACCGGTGTCTGCCTTTTGATCAATGAACTCTCCCCGGAAAAGATCCTCGCTTCTCCCATTCATGTTGGCTCTGGGCATATCCAGTGCTCTCATGGCATATTGCCCGTTCCTGCCCCGGCTACTGCCCATATTCTGAAAGGAGTTCCGATATATGGAGGAACAGTGCAGGGAGAACTCTGCACTCCAACCGGAGCAGCATTACTCAGGCATTTTGC
>CAZVAS010000081.1:0-10576 GCA_964625165.1 uncultured Methanospirillum sp.
GACATGAAACAGGTACCTCTCTCACCGGCACCGTTTATCAATATCTGTATTGTATGTCCCAAGGACACCGGGGAATACCGAATACCAGTATTCAAAAAAAAGACTACGTTGTGAGCCGGATCATTGTTATGACCTCTTGATGGTATCCTGGACAAGCATATCACCCTTCACTCTTCCAATTCAGATCAAAGGCAAACCTTTGCGACCGTTAGAAATAACGAAACAGGACTGTTCAGATATAAAGGAGAGAGGTCAAGGAGTTATCAGGTAATCCCGACGACTATGGCTCAGGAATAATTTACGTTTCAGAATCAGTATCCCGCTCAATGTACATCCCATGCTGATAATGACGGAGCAGGAACTTGTGTACCTTCTCAGACTGCACCCAGGCACGATCCAGTTTATCGATGAGATCGTTGATGATACCCAGTTGCACCTCAATCTTTCCTGAATACTCACCGCCCTGCAGGAGATTGAGCCCTTTGATCACCTGTATCGGATTGCGAATCTCATCGTTGAGGATCTGGAACTGCTCCATGTTCAGTTCAAGCTGAGCGAGACCTGCACGACGGATCTCCTCTTCCCGCTGGACCCTGAACGAGACATCATGGAAGTAGACGACGAGTGATGATATCTGCCCGTCATCGATCTTGAGCGGAGTAATGGAGATGTCAAACCACCTGCTCTCCTTGTCTGGCAGGGATATCTCCATACTCCATGACCGGATATTACCATCAACGATAGACTCTCCGACCATTCCAAGAAAGCCTGCATAGATCTCGTCTGTAAACACACTCCGTATATCAGACAGGGGACCGTTGCCAAGCCCGGGAAAAGCCATCATTCCAGCAGGATTGACATAGGTGATCATCCATGTTGGATCAATGACCAGGATCAGATCATCAAGTTGCTCAGCGAGCCTGCGGTACCGCTGCTCACTCTCCTGAAGAGACTGTTGAATGATCCTCCGGTCAGTGATATCAATGATATTGCCTGCAATGCACCGGGAGTCCAGAAGTTTTATCGTGGTCAGATATATCTCCAAAAATATCTCCCGACCATCCTTCCTGATCCCGGTACATTCAAAGTTGTGCGGCTGATCTACCCCCTCCATCGCCTTGGCGATACTTTCTGTAAACAACTCATGATCAGAGGGGTGAATCAGCACCATGGGATCTTTGAGCTTGAGCAGCTCTTCACGCCGGTACCCGAAGATGGAACAGATTCTGGGGTTTACGTACCTGAACACCTTATCGCAGAAGAGGAAGATCCCAAGGTTTGCCTCCTCTACCGGGCTCTTGTAAAACTCTTCAATGTGCCGCCTGTACCGGGCAGAACCGATAATCTCCGCAGCCATGATAAGGGTCTGAATCTCAATCGAAGAGCGCCGCTGCTCCTGCTCATGATCTTCAAAGACCAGATACCCGCACATCTGAGAGTTTGCATATATTGGAAGAATCAGAAGAGACGCAATGCCTTCCTTCTGAAAGAGCTCTCTATCCTCTTCAGATACTGTGGAGAGATCACCTGAAAACGACCGGCTTGTGGTAAGCACGGTATGCCAGGCTTTAGGCCAGTGTGACGGTGATCCCGGTTGCCTGTTCTCAACACGTGACCAGACTACAGAGACTTCGCATCCTGATGCATCGGTCTCACAATCTATGATATTGACGATATAGACCAGATCAGCACCGGTCGCAACACCAAGCCTTCCGAGAATATCCCGGGAATCGATATGGAGGATCGTTCCTTTCAGAAACTGTTCAGCTGCATAACTGATTGCTTCGAGAATTGCATCCTTTCGTCTGACTGCACGGACTGCTTCCCGCTGACTGACAAGAACCCGTACCTTCTTTGCGATATCGAGGGTCTGGATATCCAGTTCGTCACCCTTATTCTGGTAAAAGTCTGCACCTGCATTCAGTGCCTCAATGGCGATCTCTTTGCTGTCCTCACCGGTCAGCATGATAAACGGGAGATCAGGGTACTGCTGCTTGATGACCTTTAAAAACTCGATGCCATTCATATATGGCATTGCATAATCAGAGACGACCGCATCGACCGGATGTGATCTCAGATACTCAAGCCCTTCCTCAGCTGAAAGGCATGTAAACACAGAAAATTCCCTGCTGGCTTCAAGAAATAACCGGAAAATTCTGCAGAGATCCTCGTTGTCATCGACGAAGAGAACACGAATGATGGATATTTCCTGCACAGCGATCCCCGGTACGAAGATACTATGTTTCAGTTTCCTGATAAAGGTGCAGGGAGTGTCACTGCACTGGTATACAAAAATGAGTTATTTCTGCTGAATATCCCGAAATGCCCGGGTGAGATCAGCAAAATCTACCCGGCCATTACGATTGAAATCAAATCTTGAGGATACATCACTTTTTGAAAGCCAGTCGAAATTTTTAAAGAGCAGGACCAGGTCCTGCATGTCGAGCTTTCCATTCCCATTCAGATCCTCAAATTTGCCATCCTTGTTCGGGTCTGTCATCTTCTGAAGAATGGATGAGTCAAACTCAACCGGTGATGCAATGTCCGCCCTGTAATGGACTATCACCGGTGCGGTTCCGTTCTTCTCACTTCCGATATCCATCTCTGCGACAGACTCGATCTGTGCCGAATCAACACCCATTGCCTGGGATGATGCACTCACTGACTGATATGATGCAGCCGAACCGTTCGCAGTAGTAGATCCACCACCAAATACACAACTTGGGTCAGTGGATGTGTTCGCATTACCGCTCACCTGCTTTACCGCAACAACCCTCTCTTCGGTCTGCATCGCGTTTGAGCCGTTCGCATGGTAGCTCACGAGCCGCTGTGATGAGGTTGTCTTATCTGCTGAGAGTGACCGGGTCTCTCCAAGGGTTCCTCCGTTTGTGAGAAGTGTTGCTGCATACACTGCTGTTCCAGCCCACTCAGTCTGGCCGGTTGAATTTCTGCTGTCATATACATGTTCAGCAATCGTACGTGAGTTAACCATGCCGGTCCCCTGGGTCTGTGCCTGAATTGTGGCACTCGTATCACCACGATATACCCTGTTGAAGAGATCGAAGAGTCCTGCAACCTTCGACCGGTCAGATGCCATATTCATATCACTGGAAGTTCCGGAGCCGTAGGTGAATGAACTTCCTATGATGGCCGGACTAGAGACATTGCCTGCAGGGTTGGATGAGTTTGCACTCACCGAGTACTGGATCTCTTCAGATGAGATCCGGGTTCTTGATGTGAGTTGCAGGGTATTTGCAGTGAGGACATCCATCGATGCAGATGCAGTGAACGATCTGTTCGAACCTGAACTAGAGTCACCCGATGCAAGGGCACAGAGGATTGATGAACTATCATTAGAGCCCTTCGCCGTAGTTGTGATGACATTCTCGCTGGCAGCCAGATGACTGCCTGTAGATCCGGCATCATAACTGAGAACCTTCTGGGAGTCAACCGACCCGCTCTCCGGACTCTTTCCTCCGGTTGAGACAGTCTTTGAGAGTGCAAGGGCTCCGCCATTTGTCATGGTAGAATCGCGAAAGAGTTGGGAAGATCCATTCACATACGGATTCCCATACCCCTGTGTGAAGGTTGAACTGTCGTGAACCATCCCCACTGTATCAATGAGAGTTCCAACAGAAACTTCAGATAAAACAGGGGATACAAACAGAAACAAACCACCTGCCAGTACAAGAAATGATATCTGCATTGCCCGAAATAACGAAGGGCGGAGCATTATCGCATTTTTAGTATTGATATAAAAGTATAAAATAAATGTGATAAATTGCGTTAAAGCAATAATCAGGAAAAATGAGAAGCAATGAAGAATTAGATCAGAATCCTCACTCGGATGTCACGAACTCACATCAAGGTAATGAAGTTCTGCCATGTGATGAGGATGATACCGTTCTTTTGCTTCTTTGAGTCCGGGAAGGCCCATGTCACTCTCACGGTTGATGAACTGGTAACGGTCTTTGAGAAGGGCTGCGGTCTGGTAGTTTATCTCTTTATAGATTCCCTCGCAGTCAGGCATCCCCTTCTCATAGTGCACTACCGCGGTTTTGGGATTGAGCTCTTCAAATATTGCAATCCCACCGATCTCGCCATGGGGTTTTACCGCAATTCCTTCATACCCGAGCTGATCAAACACCTCAAGTGACTCCCAGAGCGCCTCTTTCTCATGTTTCAGAATCGTGTATTTATCGCACTCTTTCCACTGACACCAGCGCTTCAAGAACTCCTTCACCTCATCAAAGTTCTCTTCTGTGATCTTTTCCACTGTTGATGGACACTTCTTCCTGAACTTGTTGAGCTGTTTTCTGATCATCAGATAGTGCTTTCCTTCAAGGTTTGCAAGATCTGTTGTCTCATAGACATAATCGAAGAAGTCCCGATCTTCCTTAAAGTGCAGATCAGGCCTGACCTCCTGAACCCACTGGTACTGCCAAGGTTCAAGAACGAGAAATGGTGCCTGCTCACCGGTAGAGAGCGCAAGATCGATAACCGCATTCAGGACATCCGGGTTTTTGGGTCCGATGGGACAACGCAGCGATGTGTAGGAGTCAGTACTGCCTCTGATTATCAGGCACCCTTCAACAACCGCTATCTCGTAATGACCATAATGCCGCCAGCAGTAACATGTTCCAAATGTATTTTCTGAATGCTCAATCGGATATCGTGAGTAGATATCATCGAAGATCTTCTTGTCCTCAAGCGTGAGCGGGTGGAAGTCATCATCGTCAAGTCTCATACTGACCGTCCGGATTATATGTTAAGAAGATGAGGCCCTTATCACTGATAAAACCTGATTTTTCATAGAATGACTGAGTGTCAGGCTCAGCAACAAGGTAGACCGAAGAGAGCCCGGCAGCTTGTGCCTCTCGTATTAAAAAATCCAGAATCCCGGCTCCGACATGCATCCCTCTCATCTCTGTGAGAACACAGAGATCATGGATGTACCCGGTTGATACTCCATCTGATATGATTCGCCCCATGGCAACAGCCCTGCCGGTTCGGGTGTCAATCCCCACTGCAAAGATGAAACTTCCCTTAATCAGGGGGGCAATGCCAGAAGGATCGTAATAGTCCCTCCACCATCCGGCTGATCGGTAGAGAGCAATGATCTCATCATCATTCCATCCCTTCACGACCTGATATCTCACTGGCGCTGTAGTCATGAGTCCTTTGTTCGTACCCTTCGTTTCTTCTCTGATCGTGAAGGTTCTTTTGATTTCATGTATCCACCCGGAATAGAGGAACCACAAATTTCGGATTCTCTATATGGGTGCAGAGAAAACTATACAGACAGGATCAGATATATGGAAATCCGACGTGTGCAGATGACGGGGGGCTCCTCCTACGTCATCACCCTTCCTAAGAACTGGGTAGAATCGCTGCATATCAAGAAGAATGATCCCCTTGGCGTTCTGATTCAGCCGGACGGAACACTGATGGTCACCAAGAATATTAATGGCGACCAGATCCAGCGAATCAAGGAGATCACCGTTGATCAGCAGACCGAACCAGATTTTTTTCTTCGTCTTCTCATCGGAACATACATCGCAGGTTACAGCACCATCAGGATAACAACCAAGGACAGGATTCCAGGTCAGATCCGGGTAAAACTCCGTGAGTTCTCAAGCATGGTGATAGGACCTGAGTGCGTCGAAGAGACCGATCAGTCCATCCTTCTCAAAGATCTCCTCAATCCCCTTGAGATGCCGTTTGAAAACTCATTAAAGAGGATGTTTGTCATCGTGAAAGGGATGCATCACGATGCCATCGAGGCGATGCTGAAGGATGATCCCGATCTCGCCGATGATGTAATGGACAGGGACAACGATGTTGACCGGCTCTTCTGGCTGATTGCACGTCAGACCAACATGATCATGCAGAATATTCATCTCTCCCGCAAGATGAACACCACCATCGTTCGGATGCTGCCACATTTCCAGGTAGGAAGGATTATGGAGCGGGTTGGGGATCACGGGGTTCGTATCGCCCACAATACCAGAAAATTATCATCAAGCGATGTCGGCCCTGAAATTTCTGCTCATATACAAAAAGCATCTGATGCAGCGATCCAGGTGTTTGAGAAGAGTGTTGAGGCATTCTTCACCCATGATCTCAAAAAAGCCAACCGGATGATCGAATCCATTCATCACCTCGAAGAAAATTATACCCTCATCAATTCAGAGATCCTCTCCCTGCCCACTACTGTTGCAGTACCTATCCGTAATATCACCGATAGTATCCGCAGAACCGGGGAGTACTCAGCAGATATCGCTGAGAATGTCATCAACTATGAGATGATGATAGAAGAGAACTAGAGAAATTCAAGTGGAAAAAAGGGGTTATGTTGGTTCAGTTATATCTGATCCATATCCCTGAGCAGACTCTTCACATCGATCCAGATGATCAGCTGGATCAGTTCCTTCTCTTTATCCCTGCTCTTCTTCTTGATGATACCCATGATATGGGTTCCTTCATCCCCTGATGTTGCTGTTTCGTCAACCTGTCCTGCAGTATATGTTGATACCGTGAGCACATCATCAACCATGATCCCGATCTTGGAGTTGGTCAACCGGTCATCAAGCACAATAATTCGTGACTCCTCTTCACTGGTAGATGACTTCGCTGTGATTGCAAGCTGCTGCTTGAGGTCGATGATGGTAGTGATCTCACCCCTGAGATCAATGATACCTTTGATGTACGACGGACTGTTAGGAAGGCGGGTTATTCGTGAGTATTCTACGACTTCCTTGACATCAAAGAGATCTATCGCGAAGTGATCCTCTCCGAGAAGAAATTCAACGACCTGAAAAGACTCTTCTGTTGTTTCACCATGCCCGGCACCATGAGAACGTGAAGATCCCGGTCCTGGGGTGAATGAACCTGTCTGGTCTGGTGATGCAGGGCTCAGGGTATTGCCAGCCATATGAACAAATTACCCGGGAAGGATAAAAAAGCATCCGAGCCTGATGACATGGCCTGGAGGAGTATGAGTCCCAAAAAAGGAGTGTGAACAATGATCAGCCACAGAAGACACACGGGCCGATATACAACGTCCCTACATTGATATTGTTTGATTTGTCCAGCTCAGGCATACCTTCGTCACAGTCGGTCATGAACGAACACGGATCGATGACCGAGTAGAGGAAGTACTCACCATTTGTAAGATCAGAAGGAATTGTAACCTGTGTAGTGTTGGTCTTCTGCTCAAGTGGACATATTGAATCCAGCCTCCACACACCCAGATAACTGGCAGTTGCAACATCAAACTTCTGGTATGGAGAGAGGTAGTACGCAACAGCAACATCTTTGGCACACCCTTTTCCTACATTGGTTATGGTGTCAGTGATCGGTACAGTCTGACCGGGTTGAGCCTTCGGCCATACAGTCCTGATATGTGTCAGATCCGGAATCGGGGATGCCGGGTTGTACCTGATGTTGATCGGCTGATTGCTGACCCACATGTTATTGAGGGTGTTCTTCTCCTGGACCGCGGAGGTAACCGTGATCTTTTTGGTCAGGTAATAGAGTCCTGCTTTTATATCAGATGAAACACCTAGCAGCTTCTGTTCGGAACTTGTCTGGTCAGGCTGCAGACTCATGACGGTCCGCCACCCGAGATGCCTGCCATTTGTCCCGTCAATATTCGGAGAGAGCAGGTACTCAATTCTGACGATATTTGCTTCTGCACCTCCGATATTCTTCACTGAGTCTGTCACTGTTAAGGAGTCACCGATGAATGCCTCACTCGGCTGCTCGGTATCCAATGTGAGAACATCAGGTCCTGACTCCCGTGCTACCGGGGTTGTACCAGAATTGATACTGGATCCGGATGACTGTGTGATCCTGATCGGATCCTCATTAAACCAGAACGTAGTTGGAGATCCTTCCCCGGTCATCTGATCAACAGGAACAAATGAGGTGAAGAGGTAGTATGATCCTGCCCCAATATCTGCAGGGACATTCATGGTTCCAGGGATCTCCTGTTCTCCTTCTCCTGAAAATTCAGGTATGGCAACCGTCCCTGCCGGAATCAATGATGAATCAGGTCTGCTCTGTGTGGAGAGAAAAAGACGTACACTTCCGGGGCTGCCAGTATCGGTTGTGGTATGATTTACAATCACGGTGACCGGCACATCATTTCCAGCACTTGCAGAAGAAGAAACAATAGTCCCGATCCCTTCGATTCCGGATGTTCTATCATTAGTAACAACAATCGGGGATTTAGACAACTGGATATTGTTGGATGAGTCTTCCCCCTGGACTGATCTCATGGGATCGATCCATCTGATCAGGTAGTATGTCCCCGCTTTAGTCTTTGAAGGAATCGTGAATGTGGTATTGCCGTACTTCTGTGCTCCGGCCTTGAGACCATCCACATGCCAGGTGCCGATCAGAATCCTGTCATCCATCTTCTGATCAGCAGAGAGGAAGTATTGTATATCAAACGGACCAGCTGACTCTGATCCACTATTCCGGATAAAGTCCTGAAGTTCGTCAGAGGAACCGGTTGATAACGATGTAGGAGCAATGATCCTGGTTCCGGATATATCTACCCCGGATGCAGCACTGGCTGTGCTGATACATAGACAAAAACCGATAAGAAGAGCGAGTACGGACACACAACCTGCCCGCAGAGAACTGCTTCGCATAGCTTCCCTATCTTTGGAATGGCACAAAAATCTTCTGTTCTGTCGTGCCCTGCCGATAGAGTCAGAATTCTGTATATGGTTAAAAACCTGAAGGCAAAAAAAGGGAGTGTGGTTACGGGCGGCGATGATATGCAAGAAACAGACTGGCAACCAGAACTCCAACAACTGCTGCTACAGGTGAGAGTGGTGACTTTGCCTTATTCAGACCATTAACGAGCATATCGCGGTCTGACTTAAACTTGGCCTGGTCGGGATCCAGTTTGATTGCAATATCATACGCAGCAAGAGCCTCATCGTTCCTGCCGAGAAGGGCCAGAGCTGTACCTTTATTATCATAAGCTATTGGAGATTCAGGAGCAAGAGCAATAGTCTTGTCCCAGGCCTGGATCGCCTGTTCATACTGCTCCATACCGGCATATGCAAGACCAATATTATACCATGCATTTGCTGATAGGGTAGGATCAGCCTCAGCCGCTTTCTGCCACGCACTAATCGCTTCAACAAACGAGGAGTTGTCGAATTTTGCACTTCCTATCTCAAACCACTCTTCTCCGGTCTCTGCATAGGCCGACCCCACCAGAGCGAAGCAGAGTATAATCAGAAGAATAGCCTGATATCTCATCTGCATCCTGATACCCGTAAATGTTCGTTGGTAATCATAGTTAATATTCGCCTTGCTCATACGATCAAAGGTGTCTCAGTTTTCGGTTGATCTTTTCAAAGAAGTTCTGTCCTGCATCCACAAAGAGGGCAGGATGGGGTGAGCGGACAACATCGATCGTGCTCATCTCACCGATGTGACGGATGACCTGGCCATCTATGACAAGTTTGGCTGGTTTTTCGGCCTCAAGGGTCACCCTCACTGTCCGTGACGAGTCGATGAGATGAGGCCGGTTGGAGAGCATAAATGGGGCAAGAGGAACCATGAGAAATCCTTCCACCCGTGGATCAACAATCGGACCACCTGCACTCATGGCATACGCCGTTGATCCGGTGGGCGTACTGATGAGGAGCCCATCAGCCCTGAACCGTTCAGCCACAACCCCATTGATGTGAATCAGGAACTTGAGCATTTTTGCTGGCCGATCTGTGACAATAAGCGCTTCATTCAGAGCATCTCCGATATATCTTCCACCAATCGAGAGAGAGATTCTCATCCGGGGTTCTGTTCTGACCGGGAGAGAGAGATGATCAAAAAACCTGAACGCATCTTCAGGCTCAAGGTCTGCAAGAAATCCTACTTCTCCTCTGTTTACACCGATTAACGGAACCTGAATCGGCATCAGTTGCGCTGTCAGAAGAATGGTTCCGTCTCCTCCGACCACAACCACGAGGTCAGGGGGAGAGGCAGGGTCAAAGAGATCTTTCTGCTCCTCATGAAGGTTTTCAGGCCCGAACCGCACCGTATGACCGATTTTTGTGAAATGATTCCCAAGATGATCTGCATAATCCCGGGTGCGTGAGTCCTCAAACCGGACAACCATCAGTATATCCATGACATCACCGCAGGTACTCGATCACTTTCCTATGCAGATGCCCATTCGTTGCAATAAGGCACGTGCCGATGGTCACTTCATCAGCAAAGACGATTGCACGTCCTTCGAGATCTGTGACGAGCCCTCCGGCTTCCTCACAGATCAAAACTCCTGCTGCTGCATCGGTCACCCGAAGGGTTTTCCGTAGATCCACGAATCCATCTATCCTCCCTGCTGCCACATACGAGATCTCAAGGGCAGATGCTCCGAACTGTCTGAACCGTCGTATCTTCTGCATCAGGTTAAAAATTCGATCCTGTTGGAAGTGTTTTCCATAGATACTCATGGCACTGGTCTGCAGGTCAGAGGTTGGAGATGTGTGGATTTGGGATCCATTCAGATATGCACCGCTGCCCTTCTCTGCGGTAAAGGTCTCCCCTG
>CAZVAS010000082.1:0-10295 GCA_964625165.1 uncultured Methanospirillum sp.
GATCGATGGTGCCATGGCAGTGAGGACAGGAAAGTCCGCTCATATTCTCGATAACTCCAAGGACCGGCATCTCAAGCATTGTAGCGAAGGTGATCGCTTTTGTTGAGTCCAGGGTTGCAACATCCTGTGGTGTTGTCACGATCACAGCTCCCCTGATGTTCGGAGCAATCTGTGCAATCGTAAGAGCCTCGTCCCCGGTACCAGGCGGGAGATCCACGATCAGGTAATCAAGACTTCCCCACCTGACCTCAGACAGGAACTGCCTGATCACTCCCATCTTAATCGCTCCCCGCCAGACAACAGGATCTGATTTTTTCTTCAGTAAAAAGGCCATGGAGATGACCTGGAGGGTTCCCGTCATCCTGACCGGAACAAGCATCTCCCCATCACCGAGGAGTTGATGCTCTTCAAGCCCCAGCATCTTGGGAATATTCGGACCGTGGATGTCAAGATCCAGAAGTCCGGTCTGTTTTCCACGGGCAGCGAGAGCATATGCAAGGTTGACTGCAACCGTGGACTTGCCGACCCCTCCTTTTCCTGATAGAATGAGAATCACGTGTTTAACATCGATTGTTGCTTTTTCAGGGGCTTTATGTGCAGAAACCGGGTTTGAGGCTGGAGAATGATCATCAACTTCCGGTTTTTCAGAAGACTGTGTTGGTTCAGGTGAGGCATTTGTCATGTACGGACTCCGTTACAGATACCACATTGAAACCACCGCATACAGATTCAGTGATGAAGATGCTGACATTGAATTGCGCATCATACCTGAAATTTCGCGGTGATGGTCCCCTTGGTAGTACCATCATAGTTATTACCCATATGAGTAGTAATTACTTCGCATTCGTCCTGATGGTTGCTGACCGAACGCTGGATTTCATACACATGGTGATCACAAGCACCGGTATCGTTCCAGTTCTTCTCTTAAAATGTCATGAAACTGTTATGATGAGTAGTACTGGATATCTTCAATCACATCGTAAGTGCATACTACAGAGCACCACCAGTCTTACGATGCGTATGGCTTCTTTGAAAACAGGTTGAGTTTCCCGGCGTTAAACTGTTCCAAAGCAAAGGAAACCTGGTGCGATCCTTCTGAGAAAAATACCAGAATTCCTGCAGCCTGTAATTCACTATAGGGATACCCGGTTATGTGAGGGGAGATCAGATGCGAGACCTGATTTTTTATCAGATACTCAACAAATCGTGGCGCGATGCCCCCATTATCACTTGAAAACGGGTTGACTCTTGAGGAGATATCTCCAGTCTCCATAGAAACAAAAATTATATAAGGTGCCTTTCCAAACCGGCTGTCTATCGTATCACTTACCGATGGTCCAGATGCAGGCACCGCTATTCGCATACCACAATATTACTCATATGAGTGGTAAAATTATCCTTGCGATATTGACACGGAATTCAGATGAGTATTTGAGAGGTATAAGGAGTAGAATTCAAACCGAAACTCATCTATCAATTCAGATTCCCATTACCCCTATATCGTGTCTCTCCTTCTTCCCGGGTTCGTATCCTGACCAGACGGTTCAGCCGGTCAGCAATTGACTTCAGCTCCTGGAACGTCATGGATCGTATTCCGGTGAAATAACCCTGTTGGAGAACGAGATCAACATCAGGCGGTACATCCTTCGCAATAGTTATAATCTCCTCGCCATATCCAGGGAATAAGGTGACAACCACTTCAAATTCAGGAAGTGTTTCGTTTTGAAATGCAGAAGTACAAATAGAGAGTGATTTTTTTACCTCGTTCCCAACCGCACGTTCTTTTCCCCGTACAGTATACAGATTCCATTCAGCCTTGATATCAAGGGCAACATGATCGATCAGGCCCTTTTCAATCAGATCAGCGATAACTTCAGGAAAGACACCATTTGTATGAAGGCCGGTTACGAGGCCGAGATCTTTACTTGCTTTAGCAAGATACCAGAGTGCTTCGGGTTGCATGGCTGCCTCTCCTCCTGAAAAGATAACCCCGCTTATGAGTAGCGACGATGACCGTATAAGATCGAGAATTTCGCCAGTATCTCTCCGCTCTTCACCGGTCAGGAGATTCTTATTGTGGCAATACCAGCATTGTACCGGGCATCCACGAAAGAATACCACACAGACTGATCTTCCCCGCCAGTCAACGGTACTCAGCGGAACAAAGCCACCAAAATTTATTTTTACGGGTTTCACGATCTTTCCATGGTTACTGTCTCACAAGAGTTCCATACCCGGGGGTTCATTGTTGGGTTGTCGTATGCAATCTCCCGGTTAAAGGAGAGATGCATCCGGACGTGTGAACGTCAGAAGCCTTACTCCGGTGACCTGCTGGAAGGTCGCACCCTGTCCGATATAATTGAGCACAGTTGTCTCATCAACAACCCGTGAACCGGCAGTGATGGTTGCCCCGTGATCAAACAACACTGGAGAGATCGGGGTAGATGGACCGAGGATCATAACCAGTGCCGTCGGGGTGCATAAGCCAAGTAGATCATCAAGTGTATGATTGATCAAAGCGCTTGCGGTGAGTGCCACCACATCTGCTTGAGGAATAAATTCTTCAGCGGCTTCTGCAGGATAATCACCCTCTGATGGTTGCTGTTCGATAACCCAGAGGTTTTTTGCAACGCCACGAAGTTTTGGAATAAAGGGAAAATGCCCGACCAGTGCAATATTTTTTCCGGACCCTCTTTTCATCAGCACTTCGGAAGCATTTATCTGAACAGCGTTCGACTCGTTCACTTCCAGAAGCGAGTTGATAGCAGCCACACCAATGCTCGCCTCAAGGGCATTGACAGATAAGGCATAAGCTGCCAGGTCCTGTGCACTCTTACAATGCAGGCGACCTACATCGCGTACAACAGTTGTATGGTCATGGGGTTTGTTCCCCATAATTGTCGTGGCCAGGCCACAATACCTGCTGCATACAGCAGTCCAGTGTGCTCCGACCAGAACAGATCGGACAGGCACCGGCTCTTCAGGAAGGTGTGAAAGCAGATCATCAATAATACCACAGTTACGCAGAATGTTTCCTCCTATTATTGGTGAGTAAACTCAGAGTATCAGAACTTTTTCAGAAAACCTCATCGGCTTCAGGTGACACCATACAGAATGAGGTTCAGATCACTTATGCGCATATGCGTAATAATTGCTTTGTCTTTTTATTGACCAGATGAACAAAAACGCTAGAAGCAAGACGATTTACAGAAATTTACTCCATGATGAGCCTTTTATCCTCTCACAGATATGACATAATTACTCTAAATTAACGGTTCAGAATCTTCTAATTTGATCCACGGTGCAATAGAGATATATATTTTTACGCCTATGAGTAATAGTGGCGCGAGAGATCGGGCCAGGAGAATAATCATGCCAGGATTTGATGGAACCGGACCTCAGGGACGAGGTCCCATGACAGGAAGAGTTTTTGGAAGATGCCGACCGGGATACCAAACCGGGGAGCCGCCAACGGTAATTTCAGGAGAAAACCCGGCGTTACTACCCGGTGAAACCGCTCAGGCAACCCAGCCATCAGTACAGGGACATACCCCGGTTTTTGGGGTTGGTCGTGGAGGAATGCCCTGCGGAGGAGGAAGAGGGTTTGCATCTGAAGGACATGGGGGAAAAAGAGGACGCTGTTTCAGATGAGTCCTGAAACAAATCCATTTTTCCGGTGAGTACCGGGAACAATTTTTCAGGATAAAAAGGCTGATTATAATGAACTTAGACAGGGATACACCGATCAAGCCAGAAAACTGATCCTCAACAACAATACTGATCGCACGTCTGGATCAGGATGCTATCGTACTAGTACTATCGAAATAACCAGTTATGACAGAGAGGCTCTGAATGAAAGTTACACTGATGCATGGTGCAGGCGGCGAAGTGATGGGAGAGGTGATCGATATCATCTCGCGTATCACCAACACGAACGCAGGGGGAATCGGCCTTGAGTCACGTGATGATGGAGCAGTTATCCCGATAGGCAACTCCCAGGTTGTATTTACTACTGATTCACATATTGTCCGCCCTCTTTTCTTCCCTGGTGGGGATATCGGCAAGATAGCAGTATGTGGAACAATCAACGATCTCGCGATGATGGGAGGCAGACCAATTGCCATCTCCTGTGGTCTGGTACTAGAAGAAGGGTTTGAATTCGACGATCTCAACAGGATTGTTGTCTCGATGAATGAAGCCCTGAATGAGGCCGGGGTTGCTCTCGTTACCGGTGATACCAAGGTCATAGAGACAGGAAACCTGGATAAGATCATTATCAACACCGCAGGAATCGGAGTTACAGACAAACCAGTCCGGGACTCTGGTCTGCAGGTAGGTGATGTGATCATCGTATCCGGGACGCTGGGTGATCACGGATTTGCTGTCCTTGCGAGCCGTGAAGGGTTTGAGTTCGGGGACCAGATCGTCTCAGATGTCGCCCCCATTGCCGGAATGGTTATGGCTGCATTGTCGGCCGGGTCAATCCATGCAATGAAAGATCCGACACGTGGCGGGTTTGCAGGAGCGATTACTGAAATGGCAACGAAATCCCACGTACAGGTACGAGTAACGGAGGAAGCGCTTCCGATCAGTCCATCGGTGAAAAGTGCTTCATTACTACTCGGGATAGACCCGCTTGAGGTTGCAAATGAAGGAAAAGTGGTGATGGGAGTTTCCGCAGAGGATGCAGAGAAGATCCTCCAGGTTCTAAGAACTCACAAGTACGGAAAGAACGCAGCCATCGTCGGCAGGGTTGTTGAAGGAGAAGGAGTTATTATGGAGACTATAGCCGGAGGCGAACGGTTTATTGAGCAACCTCTTGGAGATCCAATTCCCAGGGTGTGCTAGATCAGACCAGAACTCCCCATTTTGAACGAGAGTTGACTGATACTACTCATCGATTTCTTGATCTACCAAAGCAAAAACCCAATAACGCTCAAATTGTTTGTCAAAAACCCCATCATGACACATATATTCGGACCAGTACTCTCCAGAAGACTGGGTAGATCTCTGGGCATCGATCTGCTCCCATTCAAAACCTGTTCTTTCAACTGCATCTATTGCGAATGCGGGCCCACTACCAATCATTCAAGCACACGAGAAGAGTTCTTTCCAGTTGAGGAAGTTATTGATGAGTTGGATGAGGTTCTATCAGGCAAACCTGAACTGGACTACGTTACCTTTGCCGGTTCAGGAGAACCAACACTCTCGCTCTCTATTGGCCGTATCATATCACATTTGAGAGAGAACTATCCAGACTACCGGATTGCTGTTCTCACAAATGGGAGTTTACTGCACCTTCCAGAAGTCAGAAGAGATCTTCTGAATGCTGATCTGATCATCCCAACCCTGTCCACGACCTCCCAGGGAATTTTCGAATGCATTCAACGCCCGGTTCCCGGCCTTTCTGTCAGTATTATCATTGACGGAATCGGTGCGTTACGCAAAGAGTTTTCTCACCAGATCTGGCTGGAGGTGTTTCTCGTACCTCTGCTGAACACCACAGATAAAGAATTGAGTAGTCTTCGTGATGTGATATACTCGATTGGACCTGACCGAATACAGATAAACACCCTCGACCGACCTGGCACTGAATCATGGGTGCGTGCAGTAGATCCTGATGAGATTAGAAGCATCGCAACATTCTTTTCCAAAGGCGGGGTGCCGGTTGACATCATAGGAGCAGCGAATCTGGGTCTGTCACCATCGGATTCAGATACCCTCTCAATCCAGATCGAGGAGACGCTCTCAAGGCGCCCCTGCACTGCTGACGATATCGTGCAGATGACAGGCCTTCATCCACATGAAGTCATGAAAAAGCTAGGTCAGATGATGAAGCAGGAAAAAATTCAGGCTAAATGTGGAGACCGTGGGATCTTCTATACGACGGTGCGGAGATAACTGCGTTTTTTTACGAGGACTATGAGTTCAGACTGTGTGTTCTGCCACCCACATCCCAAAGACATTCTCCTTCAGAACGAGTATGCATACATTCGTTTTGACGGGTATCCTATAACACCGGGTCATCTTCTGGTAATTCCATTCCGTCACGTATCATCGTTCTTCTCGATAACCGAGGAGGAAGAGACTGCAATATGGAATCTGGTCAGGATAGGAAAGAAGTATCTTGAGGCAGAATTTCACCCTGATGGATACAACATTGCTATCAATGACGGCGTTATTGCCGGACAGACGGTCATGCACCTGCACATTCATCTCATCCCCCGGTACCGGGGGGACAGTGATGACCCGAAAAAATGGGTCCACCCGGTACTGAAGATCAGTGAAATGATGCTTAAAAGGGATAATTCCTAATATTCTAAAAAGATATTAGGTTATCAAGGCTTATTATTTGAAAGATTCACCCAATCCTGAAGGTCTGACTCCGTTTCAGGACTCAGGTACCGGCACAATCTCTGCTTTGATATCAGCAGGCTGGGCAAAATACATCCACGAGGTCACGAGCACATCGGCACCGGCCTTTGCATACGCTGCTGCATTGGTATTATTCACAGAGCCTGCAGCAATTATGCAGATATTCGTATTGACAGCACGACACCTGCCAACATAATCAGCAAACTTGTCGGTAGGAATCTTGTCCAGTTGAATAGCATCTGCTCCGGAGTTGACGACCACCATCGCTTCTTCAATGCTATGGGCTTCGACAACAATTTTCCTCTCTTTCTGCTTCTGTCTGACCGATTTCACCACTCCTGGCAACTCAGCATATCCACCGGTAAACAACAGATGCTCACGAAAGATGAGGATGGTATCAGAAAGTCCGGTGCGGTGCGGCACTCCGCCACCTGCAAGAAGTGCTTTTAACGCCATCTTTTTTACGAATGGTGGGTGTTTCCGTGTTCCTGCGACTGAAGATGACGGGTTTTCTGCCTGAACAGATGTAACCAGTTCCCGAGTACGACCGGCAATACCTGATGCAAATTCAATCATAGCACCCCCGGTCCGCCAGATCAAATGTATGGCACTTGCATCGCCTGTTGCCTCAATCAGTGTATCGCCGGGCTTAAGGCTCGTCCCCGAAGGAATGACATACCTGACGTCAAGCCCGACTTTTTTGTACAAACGTTCCGCCTCCTCGGTGCAGCAGGCAATCATATCGTTTCTGGCTGTAAGCGTTATTGTACCCTTCCTGCCAGACAAACCCAACAGTATCGTTGTCATATCCCCTGCAGGAACGTCGTCATCAATCAGACGATCGATGTCACTCTCGGTGAAATATATCATAATAATTCCCTTAATGGTAGAATATAAGTAACAAGAAACGTTTCATTCCAGCCATGCTCAGAAGGTGTATACACTCCCCACAGTATTGACTATCACATGGCCGGGCATCTCCTCACTGAACCGGTTTATTGCCTCCCACCCGGTGCAATGCAGCGGAATGACATACCCGGGATGAATACTATGCATAGCAGCAACCGTGGGTTCGATGATCCTGCTGAAGAACGGACCAGACAGATGGAATCCTCCGATAACTGCATAGATCTGGTCAATGCCGGTGACCGCTCTTGCATACCTGACCGTATTGATGACACCGGCATGGGCACACCCGGTGATGATCACCAGACCTTTTCCTTTCACATGAAAAACCACCGCCTGATCATCGTGAAACAGATCAGGAACCCAGGAGCCGGACGAATCGGACTCTTCCACAAAATATGCTGGATTACTCTGCTCAAACCCGGTAGTTCGTTCAATATCACCGGTGATCAGGATCCGATCCTGCCAGAACAACGTCGGACCAGACGTGAAGAGAAACTCTGCCCCTGCATCCCTGCATGCAGCCAAATCAGGAGGAGCAATATCGATAAACGGCTTATCAGAGAACCGCTTCTGTCTCCTCGAGAAGGATCCGGGATGCACGTACACCGGAACCGGCTTCTCAGATAGTTCAAGAACATCTACCAGGCAACCCACATGATCATCATGACCATGGCTGATCACCAGGGCAGCGATATCATGCAGCGGTATCCCGAGAAGGGACGCATTATACAGAAGGGAAATCTTTGAGGCGCCTGCATCCATCAGAACTGATATTGACTCATCACCTGACCATGCTGTGATATGAAGGGAAAGCCCATGCTCAGCCAGCAGGAACTCCCCGTTCTGAAGATCAGGCCTGGTTACAACAGACGATGAATCAGACCTGAGAAGATCGGTATAGTTGTCAACAAGCACCGTTATCCGGACACGATCAATCTCCTGGAGTCTCATTCATTTGCCATTGTCTGACGTTCTTCTTCTGTCACTTCTGCCAGAACCTCTGCAGTAGGACCGATCTTGATGATCTTGCCAAACCGCATGAGGGCACACCGGTCACAGATCTCCCTGACAAACTCCATATCATGTGACACAACGATGAAGGTATCCTCCATCTCCTCACGTGAATGAAGGATCGAGTGCTTGACATCAACCTTTGTGATCGGGTCCATCGTTCCTGTCGGCTCATCAAGAACAACGATGGTCGGCTCCCTTATAAGAACCTGGGCAAGGGCGACCCGGTGGCGTTCACCCTCACTCAAAGTCCCGGGCAACCGGTTCAGGATCTCCCTGCTCTTCTCGGCTGTAAACCCTGCCATCTTCAACGTAATGATTGCCTTCTGCATGGCAAGTTCCTTGGGAAACTCAAGCCCGATGGCATCAGTCAGGTTGTCCAGCACGGTCCGGTGAGGAAAGAGGTCATACTCCTGGTGGAGGAGCCCGATGTACTGCTTTGCCCTGCCCCGGTTGTCATACCCGGGCTTTGTCATATCAACCCACTCATCACCGACCCTGATATTCAGTTCACCGCTGGTCGGCTCGATGATACCTGATATCATCTTCGAGAGCGTCGTCTTCCCTGCACCTGATGTCCCTATGATCCCGAAGATCTCCTGGTGGTTGACCTCGAACTGGATGTTGTTGACCGCACGGATAAGCCCGCGATCGAGTGAGACATACTGCTTCACGAGATCGCGTGCCTGGAGGATAGGCGTTCCGCATTCAACCTGACAGAACTCTTCGTCATCATGGAACCCTTTCATGAAGGTGGCCATGACATCATGTGGAGAGCCAGATGCCTTGATCTCACCATTTTCAAGAAGAATAGCCGTTGTCACGACCTCATCAAGGATCTGGGTGAAGTGTGAGGTGATGACCATCGACATCCCTGATGCAGCAGCAGCCTCCTTGAGCATCTTGTGAACGAGAAAGGCGGTCTTGGGGTCCAGTGTTCCTGTCGGTTCATCGGCAAAGAGGCAGAATGGATCCTTTGCCAGCTGTCTCGCAAGCACAACCCGCTGCTTCTCACCACCTGACAGATCACGGGCGATATGCATCATCCGGTGTGAGAGTCTCACCTGGTCGATGAGATCTGCAGCCCTGGCTATTGCTTTCCCGGCAGGGTACCCGGTGTCATCGAGGGCATGGAGGACGTTGTCTATGACACGGTCATTGCCGTACAGAGCAAATGTCCGCTGGAACATGATCGCGTTGCGTGAGGTTATCCTCCGCTTCATGAGTTCCTGATCCGGACTCCAGAAGTCTACATCAGTTGCCTCAAGGATGCCACCACATTTTGGGCATTTCTGTCCGGCATGACTCTGAACAGTGACATACTCACAGGACGGGCAGGCAGCGATGTGGTAGATAATTCTCCCTGAGGTTGGAGGCTGGTCGATGCCGCGGAGCAGATGGATGAGGATCGTCTTTCCTGCACCGCTTCTGCCGATGATGCCGAGGATCTCTCCTTCATCAAGTGTAAAAGAGACGTTATTCAGGGCTGGTGTTCCATCGAACGCCAGGGTCAGGTTTTCTATGGTAATGAGCCGGGTCATGTATTGTCTGCAGGATACCTGGGATTATTCGACAGTAACATCGATGTTAATGGTAGCATCGATCAGGAGATCAAAGGAGATTCTATCAAGCCAGCCTGATTTCTGGAACATATGCATGAAGCAGATACCTGCAGATGCGACATCAGGGTGCTTTGACAGCACTGCTTCTGCTTCTTCTATCTTCACCGGCACACCAGGCATCGCCAGCCCTCCCATGAATATAATGACCGAGGGATTGTGAATCTGGCAGGGTTCTCCAAGTTGAAACCCGACACCCTCGGTGTATTTCATCTCCCGTGACTCGTTCTCCCTGAGATACGGGGCAAACAGAAACCTGCAGGGAAGAGTCCGGACCGCATAACAGAGCAGTTCCACAAAGGGTGTGCATGTCCCAGGTACTCCGAAAAAGACGACTTCTGCACCTTCTGGAAGGTTCCATGTTTCAAGATATTCCTTAAA
>CAZVAS010000083.1:0-3172 GCA_964625165.1 uncultured Methanospirillum sp.
CACCCGGACCAGCCGCAGTGTTTGCAGATTCCCTGGTTGCACCCTTCCCCGAAATCTAGCGGCTGGCGGCATTCCGGACAGAGACGCTTCTCTTCTGTCTTGGTTATTGACCAGTCTTCGAGTGTTGTGATGCTCTGGTTCTTTGCAGCAAGATCGATACACCTTCCTACCACATCTGCACATGAAACCCCCTCTGAAGAGGGATTTTTGATAGCAGAGACGCAGTTCACTTTGCCGAACTGTCTCACAAACTTCTGGTATGGCACACCACTCTGGAGACCGGTGCTGATAGCCCTTCCGAGAGCACTACTGTTTGCATCGCAACCACCAATCCCCACGGTCCTGATAAATACCTCAATGGGTTTACCCTCAAGAAGGTTTACCGTTACATAGAGACGGCAACATCCTGACTGGCATATGTAGGTCTTGCCAGCGAGTTCCTTCGGACGTGTCATATTGAGGGATGGGATCTTTTCCGGAAGGTGGCGGCCGTCATCAGCCCTGAGTTCTGGTACTGGTTCTTTCTTATCAGTCTCGCCACTCAATGCAAGAACCACCGTCTCCCTGCTCCCGGTGCGGTAGATGGTGATCCCTTTGAGTTTTAACCGCCACGCCATCAGCAGGGCCTCCTCACAGTCCCCACGGCTAGCAGAGGAAGGCATGTTCACTGTTTTACTGATAGAAGCATGGACATATTTCTGGAATGCAGCCTGCATCAGGATGTGATCTTTCCATGAGATGTCAAGGGCTGTGCGGTAGAGTGCCCTGAACCCTTCGGGAAGCCAGGAGAGATCCTGTATGGTCCCGGTCTTGTGAACATGATCAATAACCTCGTCGGTCCGCTTGTTCAGTTCATCTCCTTCCAGGTTCATATGAGAGAGGGTCTGCACCAGGGCTTCTTTGAAGACCGGGTTCACGATTACGAAGGTCTTGCCTACCGTATTCTTTCTGGTGTAGGCAAACGAAAATATCGGCTCGATACCGCTTGAGCACCCGGCAAGGAGAGAGATGGTCCCGGTAGGAGCGACTGTCGTCATGGCAGCGTTGCGGACCGGAAACTCTGTCCAGATGCTCCCCTCCCATGCAGGGAATGGGCCTAGTTTAGAGGCAAGGGTCCGTGATTCGTCGATCGCGATCCTGGTGATCGTCCCCATTATCCGTTCGCACCAGTCTCTTCCTTCTGTTGAATCGTACGCGATGCCTATCCTGAGCAGGGCATCGTGGACACCCATGACACCAAGGCCAATCTTTCGGGTTTTCAGGGTTGCTTCAGCAATCTGTGGTATTGGGTAGATATTACGTTCAATGACTGTGTCAAGGAACCGCACCGCCATCCTGACCGTCTCTTCCAGAAGTGATTCATTCAGGATGCCATCGCAGATACATGCATCAAGGTTGATGCTCCCTAGGACACAACTCTCGAATGGGAGCAGAGGTTGTTCTCCGCATGGGTTGGTTGTATCAATTTCACCCAGGTGCGGTGTCGGATTCCGTTGGTTGATCTCGTCATAGAAGAGAATTCCGGGCTCACCGTTCTTCCAGATCCCGTCCACAATCCCGTTCCAGATCTCCCCGACTGTGATGGTTTTTCCAGAATGCGGATGGGTGAGCCAGACTGATTCGAATGCTTTCTGTTCAACAAGGTTCATGAACTGGTCGTTGACCATCACCGAGATGTTGAAGTTGGCAATATCCCCCTCTTCCTTCTTTGCAGTGATGAAATCGAGAATATCAGGGTGCCATACATTGAGGATTCCCATGTTGGCACCACGGCGGCGTCCTCCCTGTTTGATCACATCGGTTGCTGCATTGAAGACCCGCATGAATGAGACCGGACCTGATGCAACACCGTCGGTGGATCGCACAGGCGATCCTTCAGGTCGTATATGCGAGAAGTTGTACCCGGTTCCCCCGCCGGTCTTGTGAATGATCGCCCCCTCTTTCATGGCTTCAAAGATACCGTCGATCGAGTCAGGAACCGGTAGGGTGAAGCAGGCTGAGAGCTGCCCGAGCCCGGTGCCGGCGTTCATAAGGGTGGGTGAGTTCGGGAGAAACCGGAGCGAGATCATCGCTTCAAAGAAACGGTCCTGCTCGGCCTTGTCATCGGCGAGGGCATGTGCCACCCTATGGCAGATGTCTTCAAAGGTCTGCTCTCCTTTGCGGAGATATCGTGCTGAAAGAATATTATCGACAACAGGGGAGGAAGTCACAACATAAAGATAGGGTGTGAGATGATTTGAGGAGTCGCCACTACCTTTTTTTACCGGGGTTGTGGGATAGACAATCTCACCATCAAGGCGCCGTGTTTTTTCCTCCCTTTCAGTACTGCTGTTTACCGGGTATCACCCCTCTCACCCCGCCTCTCGGGTCATTCATGTCCCCTGTGTATCTTGGAATGAGGTGAATGTGCAGATGCATTACCGTCTGGCCTGCAGCAGCGCCATCATTGATCCCGATGTTGTACCCATCAGGAGCAAACTCTTCATCAAGAAAGGATCGTGCTCTCCTGATCAGATCCCAGAGTGCAGAGAGTTCAGGTTCGGTTGCCTCGAACATAGATCTGAAATGACGATTGGGAATGATCAGAAGGTGGCCCGGTGAGACCGGGTGCTTGTCATACCTGACATAAGCATACCGATTCTCGAGAACGACCTCTTCTGGGACCACAGTACAGAATATACAGGATTCAGACATCAGATTCCCAACTCTCAAAGATATTCGTCCTGCTCTCCCGCTTACGATGATCTGTTATTATGTGCATAAAGTGACTCGACTAGTGAACTGTATCTGGAATCTGCAGCAGTGACCAGACTAACGATTCTAATCAAATAATAGTCTCTTCTCATATTCAGGTTCGTTTGTTCTATCTTTTTTGCTCTGATTACCATTGTACTACTCACATCAGGTATCCGAAAAGCCAGTACTCACGGTATGACCTATCCATGAATCAGACCAATACAACCCTCAAACGAAAGTTATCAGTTCTTCTCTTCGTCTTAATACTCGTATCAACTGCTTCAGTGGGTATTGGCGTAGGTATCTACTCATATAAGCAGAATCTGGATCTGATTGACAGTATTATTACAAGTGTTCAGCAGGAGACCCAGGACAGGACTGAAGCCTTTTTCCTTATTCTTGCAGGGGCTGAACCTTCCATTGACTCTGAAATGAG
>CAZVAS010000083.1:3272-10127 GCA_964625165.1 uncultured Methanospirillum sp.
CCGGGAAGCGACTACATCATCGAGACATCGGTTCAACTCAGAAAGGCACTTGACAGAACCCGGTCGCAGAATTTCACCTCATTCCTGATGGATGAATTTTTGTCCAGAATCCAGGAAGAAAATCCCTTTGTGCTCGAGGTTGATCTCTTCTCGTCCAATACTCTGAGTCAGTACTCACTGATTCATGAAGGCAGGAAGATGGATCCCGGGATCTACAGTCAGGTCTATGACAAAGGACAGGTCCGAATTCTTTCCGGGAATAACCTGACTATCTATACGCATTTCAGACCGAAGGAGAAGGAAGCAGATTATACCGGGAATCTGACCAGCATGGTTGTCTATGACACCAGCATGCCCGGGAGAGTGCTGTTTGAAACAGTCCTGCACACGTTAGTTATCCTCATTCTGGTGACGATCATTGCATTTCTCGTATCAGGTCGACTTTTTTATCGCCTGATCGTCTGCCGCGTTCAGACCATCGTCAATGGTCTACGCCGCATTGGCGGGGGAGATTACCCTGTGAAGATAGATGATTCGGGTACAGATGAGTTCTCCCTGATTGCCAATGAGATAAACCGGATGTGCGAACTACTCCTTTCCCGAGAAGAAGAACTCAAGAGACTGAACAGGGATCAGGAGGATATTGTCAGGTTCAGAACCAGTGAACTCCAGCAGATGAATGATGCCTTTGAGCAGGCAAATATCAAACTGAAGATGCTGACCGCAATAACCCGGGATGATATCATCAGCCAGACCACCTGGCTTTCAGAACTGCTTGCTCTTGCCAGTGACAAAGCCGGTCCGGATACCGCGAATCTCATCAGGGATTCACGAGCCGTTGTTGATACTATTCGCAGCCAGATAGAGTTTACACGAGTATACGATGAGATAGGCTCGCGTCCCCCACTCTGGCATACTATCAGGGAGACTGCAGAACAGGCAATCGATGATATCCCCGGAACTGATCTTCTGTTCAACCTTGACCTTGATGGTCTCCTTGTTCTGGCAGATCCACTTCTTGAAAAGGTGTTTTACACCTTAATCGAGAATACCGTGCGACATGGGAAGGGCGCAAGATCTGTCAGATTCTCGCATGAAATCACAGGCAATGATCTGATCCTTGTGTATGAGGATGACGGTATTGGGATCGTTGATCAAAAGAAATCAGGAATATTCATTGAAGGGTTTGAGAAAAATTCCGGATTTGGTCTGTTTATCGCCCGGGAGATCCTGGCAGTTACTCACCTTGCTGTACGGGAGACCGGGGTTTATGGGAAGGGTGTGCGGTTTGAGATTCTGGTGAAAGAAGGGTTCTGGAAAAGCAAAAAACCTTAGAACTATTACCATAAACCTGTTTTTTGAACAAAGTTGCTTCTGATAGGAACTGAACCAGCAATCAAAGACCGTTAAGAGAAGAAACTTCTTTCCTAATCCGATGATATTTGTCGGAAAGATGAAAGGACTTCGTAAGATTTTTCTTCTCCTCACTCTTTTAAGTTGCATTACTGGTTTAGGAGGTGCCCATTCCCTCACTCTTGATCCAATAGAGCCTCATCATTCTGGTGATCTGATTGTCATCTCGGGAACCAAACAAGAAGAGACATCTCGAATGGGTATTGAGGTCTTTCCTATTCAATACTGGCAGTATGCCTGCAGATTTGGAGAATCTACCCATGCAAAAAACTTCAGGTTTGTTCTTCAGTATCTCTCTGAAACACTCAATGATGCACCGTTCGTAAAACTTGTCAGGTTCAACCCGGATAAAACTCAGTCATATATCCAATATCCAAACTGCCCTGATCACATATTGATCCATCCTTCTGTTCCTTTTGGCCCTGGAAATACGAGATGGAATGCAGAATTGCAGATGTCTGGAAAGAAAGGGCCTAAAAACCCGGGTTCATACATAGTTCTCATTTGGGACGCTACCGGTCAGGTTCTGTATTCAGAAACGTACCAACCGAATGGATGGGATACCAGTGGAGAGTACGTGTATCCCGCTACTATGAGAGGTAATATCTGGGATCTTGAAAACAAACAGAAGTGCGTGAATAGAGTATTTTCAATCCGATGATTAGCTCAGCAATCATGACAGTAATCTCGACCTATTCAGCAGAGTATCAGATTTGGGTAATATCTCGATCAATGATTTCGATCACTGATCCTAACTCACAAAAATTTCTATAATCTCAGCCTTATAGTAATGTCACCGGTAGGGTGCGGCATTACCTGCCACATTTACGGGTGATCCCTCCTTTTTGCTGATATGAAAAAAATGTTCAGACTGTGCCTTGGAGAACAGAAACCATGGTTCCTGACTCATAAGTACGGTTGATCTGAATCTCTGCAGATGTTTTGCCACCAGGAATGGTGAGAGTGGCAGGAGTCGAATTTATCTTGTATGCTGAGACTCCTTCAGCTGAAGTAATCTTCACTTCGTATACGCGAGCGGTATCTGGTGTGGCAGAATCTGTCCCTTCAACTTGTATATGAATCAAATTCGTATCAGGATCATATACCAGACTCAAGCCCGGTTCCTGGTTACTCCTGATCTCCTGTTTTTCTCGCAGTTTGACTACGGCTTCACTCGATGGTTTGAGTGTGACAACGGGTGCTGCCTCATTTGGTTTTGGAATCGCTTCATAATTCAGAAGTTTAGGCTCTTCTCCAGCTTTCATCTGGTTCCACGGACTTAAGGCCTGTGAAAGTCCTGGCACAGTGGTGATCTTAATATGATCAGATACCGGTGCAAATGGAACAACTCCAACAATGGCAAGGGCGAGAAGAACCAGGATGACAGTAAAACCTATAGAGAATGCCAGTTGGGGAACGGTCATATGGGTCTTTCCGTTCCTGACCTCCGGCTCTTTCACTTCTATCCAACGCACCTGGCGTGCCAGGTTTTCAGGCTCCTGTCTTATCTTCTCCTCGGTCAGGACAGAGGTCCCATGAGCAGTCTTCTCCCATTTGTACGCCTTTCCGGCTGCCAGTTGGATCAGTCCCTTCCACGCCCCGATACTCATGAATATCCAGTAAATCGGAGAGAACAACGAGTAGATGAGAAGATCCTTCTGCTTCTCCTTCCAGGTGGCAAGAAGCATCATGACCAGGAAGAAGAGGTTGCCGATAATCAGGTTGAAGACCGCAATCGCTGCGAAGGGCCAGAAATCAAACCAGCGTGAGAAATATTCGGGTATGATAAAACCTGCAATAAATACTCCCCATAAAAACAGGTTCATGAGAGGCAGGTAAAAGTTCCCTCCAAATCCAGTCTGGAAAACGAGAAAATTTTTCAGCCCAATGTCTTTGTAAACCTTAATCGGGTGACGCATCGTCACAAACCAGGTGATGACAAACCCTTTCACCCAGCGTGATCGCTGTTTGATCCACGAACGGATGCTGGTTACTGCCTCTTCGTAGGTGTGAGAGTTCAGAACTCCGGTCTTGTACTTTTTCCTGGCAATCCGCATCCCGAGATCAGCATCCTCGGTAACATTGAAGGGATCCCATGCACCGAGTTCCCTCAGTGTCCGCATTCTGAAGTGGTTGCTGGTACCTCCAAGTGGAATCGGGGCACCGATCTTGTCGAGGCCCTGGATGTAGTAGTCGTAGTAATATGAATACTCGATAGAGAACCAACGAGTGAGCACATTTTTGCGTGGGTTGTAAAAGTTGAGCAGACACTGAATGCAGGCATAATCAGAGCCCAGCCTGCGAAATGCCAGAACTGTCTTCTTGAGTTGATCGCGGTCAGGAAGATCTTCAGCATCATATATAACAACAAATTCACCACGTGCCCGTTTTAGACCGTAATTGCAGGCACGCGGTTTGGTCTTCAGTTCGGCATTCGGGATAATTACCGGATGGAAGATACTGAGAAACCTGCGGTACTCATCCTCGGTCATCGGGGCGATGATCTCCTCAATGTTTCCGAACAGCCCGAGTTTCCTGGCCTTTCCAATGGTCTCTTCGTCCTCCTCTTCCATCAGGATCTTGACATCCAGTTTTTCCCGTGGATAGTCCATCTTTGCGATGTTACTGAGGATATGAGGAAGCATCTCTTTTTCATGAAAGAGTGGGACCAGAAGTGTGTATATCGGAAGTTCCTCATCGCGAATTGCTTTGATATCATCATCTGTGATGAAGATAACCCGTTTAGTTCCTGAAAGACCCTGAAGTGAGATATAGAACTTCACCGGGTTCATCAGGAAATACGTGATATTTATGAGAGTAAAGATCAGAAAAGTCCCGAAGTATGGGTTATATACAATAAGTAACGCCGATAGAAGAAGAAAGATGGCAATTGCGCCTTTCTGCCAGGGAACCAGGATCCGGTATGCAGACTCCTCTGGTTGCCGGTCCACAAGTTCATTCAATGCACTGTATGCATGTGGTGCCTCGTAGCACCCTTCGCTCATGGACATGACTGTGTCGATTGATACGACCACTTTCTCAATCTTTTTATGAAATACTTCTTCAAGCCGCTTGAACAGATCGTTATCCAATGGATTTGCAGTTGCTACCCTGACATATGTAGGCTTAGATTCAAGAAGTAGGATCAGGGCTCCCTCTTCCACCGTAAACGGGAGCATACAGCCGAGATCGAGAGTCTTGGCAATTGCTTCCTTCTCAATAAATTCCAGGCCAAGCCGATCAGCAAGCGAGGAGAAGAAGATATCAGGAACAAAAATGCGATACTTTGCCAGATAACTGATTATAGATTCTGTTGTGACTTCAGGATCGGTGAGTGCCCCGATATTAGAAACCTTCAACTCGGTGAGAAGGGAGATGACCTCTTCTTTGGTTACCGGGTTCATAAGATAATAGGACTTGTCTCATCTCCGGATATTTAGTAATTTCTCCTCGAGGAATTCGGCTATTTTTTCTCCGTCAATTGATGCTTCATGCTCCTGTTCATCCAGTTTTTCTTTCACCTTGGCGAGGAGCATATCAGGATCGACAGGCTTGAGTATGTAGGCGTCAGCTCCTGCGTTGAGCGATATTACTGAGTTTTCCAGACTGGCATACCCGGTGACCATGATCTTCTTCATGGCAGGTCTCAGTTTGTGTGCTTTTTCAAGGAGTTCGGTCCCTTCCATATCTGGGAGTTTGATGTCAAAGAGAGCAAGATTGAAAAAAGCGGACTCGATCTTATTCAGTCCTTCCCCACCGGTGGAAGCGGTCTCAACTTCGTACCCGTCAATCTCGAGAATCTGTCTAGTACTGTCCAGAATTCCGAGATCATCATCAACAACAAGAATCCGTTTCATTGATTTCAGCCCTGATTTGGTAATGGCGTATGTTCAACCGGAAGAAGAACCTCAAAGGTAGTCCCTGCCGGTGATGTTTCTTTCACAGATATTGTTCCTCCATGTGCTTCAACCAGCCGCTTACATACCGGGAGACCGAGTCCGGTTCCTTTTGATTTTGTGGTGAAGAGGGGTTCAAATATGCGATCTTTAGCCGATGCTGGTATTCCAACCCCAGTATCTGTGATTGTTATGCTAATAAGGTCACTCGATTCAGATGTTTTTAGGGTTAATGTGCCGCCGCGTTCCATGGCCTGAATCGCGTTGATGATCAGGTTTTCCATTACCCTTCTGAAGAGAGTAATATCTACTGAAACTCGAAGTCCGGCTTGGTACTCTTTTTGAACCGTGATATCTCTGGGCAGCGTTATCGAGCCTAACAACTCATCCAGGAACAAGCCGGGATCGGTGGAAGTAAGGGTTAGGTTAACTTCCCGTGCGTAGTTCTGTAGATCAGACACGATTTTGTTGAGATACTGGGTTTCAGTTCCGATCCTGGAGAAGAGATCCGGGATTCCGTGTTTATGAAGAATTGCTGCTTCATCAGGCTCCATCTTCGTGATCTTCCGGTTGAGAAGGTAATTCATATTCGTGATCACCTGAAGTGGGTTTCTCATATCGTGTCCGATCATGGTGGACAGTTCACCGATCACCGCGAACCTCTGTGCCTCTCTGAGCTGGCGGGTCCTCTCTTCAACCAGTTCTTCAAGGTGTTTTGAATAGAGTTCGAGGCGGTTTCGTGTCCGGTACAGTTCTACAGCCTGTCTGATCTTCTGGGAGAGATCGAGGTATATCTCACCTGGTGTGGCATCTATATTTGAGTTTTCACTATCTGGGACGGTGAATAGGATAAATGGGATTTTTATTCCTGCCTGCTGCAGTGCCCGGTGGAGATCAATCCCATTCATGTCTGGCATGTCGTAATCTGATACTACCGCATCAAACCCGGTTTCTCTGGATAGCCTAAGGGCTTCATCACCGGTGCCTGTGATTGTAACTGAAAGCCGGCTGATTCGCTCTAAGTTTATCTTAGATACTTGTGCAAGATCAGGATCAGCGTTAATGAGAAGAATTTTTAGAATCTCTGCAGGTCCTACTACCAACTGGTCACCGAAATCTGAAGGTAGAGTAGTAGGTGACAGCGAATTATGGTTAAAAGGGTTTGTAGCCATTATACTGTGATTAATGATATTTCTACAGGAGTCCCTAAAAAGTCACCGATAGGTCTCCGGTATATAGAATATAATATAATGCTATGAGAATACGTTAGAAAAGAATCAATTCATCATAGAACAATAGCAGCGTAGAGGTTCTCCCGAGGACTCGCGTACCTCAGTACTGGCTTCTACGTGAGGTGTCTTAACTTCCGGGTTCGGAAAGAGACCGGGTGTAGCACACCTGCTTTGGCCGCTATTGAGAGCCTTCTGTTGGATTGAACCAACATTTGTAACCTAATGTTACAAAGACTGAACAATAGAGTTTACGAATTTTTAGAACAATAGCAGCGTAGAGGTTCTCCCGAGGACTCGCGTACCTCAGTACTGGC
>CAZVAS010000084.1:0-7841 GCA_964625165.1 uncultured Methanospirillum sp.
GGGACCGAACCAGGTCAGTCACCATACATACTAACCAGGTAGGCATGAAGTTCACGAAGTTCTTCTTCCCGATACTTCATCTCTTCAAGTTCTTTCTGGACCAGTTCAAGAACCTTTTCCTGATTCGCATGCCAGATCCTGGCACCACTTCGGGTTGTCTCTCTCGATATCATATTCTCTTTCTCGAGCTTCTCCAGGTGAGTCTCAATTTTCACGCTAAACGAGTACTTGAAGACATCATGCATGAATGACTTGATCTTCGTCTCTCTGACCCCGTCTGGAGAACCGGATATGTAATATAATATCTCACGCCCGGTAAGGTCCTTGGATAATTCCCGCCATTCGGTTCTATGGAGATTTGATGAATCATCAGATTGGGCCATACCTCACTCAACCGGTCCTGCACTCAGCACTATCAGCATACCCTCGGAACAGGGTCCCCAAGCGGAGTCTCAATAAACCTCTCTCCACCGGCTGTAGTCTCCATGATGACTCCGGTACCTGAAACCACCCTGCCAACAATGGCAGCATCCTTCCCGTATTTATGGTTCCGGAGGGTTGCAAGGATCTTCTCGGCATCTTCAGCCTTAACACCCATCACAACCTTCCCTTCGTTGGCTACCTCAAGAGGATCGATACCAAGCAGCATCGATGCACTCTTCACAGCAGGTCTGATTGGCATGGCCTCTTCTGTTATTCTGACCTGAACACCGGACTTTCTCGCCATCTCATTAATCGCACTTGCAAATCCACCACGGGTCGGATCCTTCATAGCATGAATCGACCCTGCCTTCATCGCTTCCTGCACCATTCCGGCGAGTGGGGCTACATCTGATACGATCTGATCCCCGAACTCGAATCCTTCACGGCTCGCAAGCACGGCAAACCCGTGATCTCCAAGGGTCCCGGATACGATGATCACATCGCCAACCTGTAGGCCACAGTCACGGACAACTGTTTCTGCCACCCCGATTCCGGTGGTGTTGATCATGATCTTGTCAAGGTTGCCCTTCTCCATCACCTTGGTATCCCCGGTTACCAGGGCAACCCCGGTCTCGTTCAGGGCCTCGTTCATGGAGTCAACAATCCGGTTGATATCCTCGAACTCGAACCCTTCCTCAAGAACAAGTCCGCATGATATTGCGATCGGCTTTCCACCCATCATGGCGATATCGTTGATAGTACCGCAGACAGATATCCTTCCGATATCTCCTCCCGGGAAGAAGAGAGGTCTGACGATATGCGAGTCGGTGGTGAATACAACCTGGGAGTTACCGATAGGGATCACTGCCCCGTCATCAAGTGATTCGAGACCAATTCCACCGGCATTCTTGTTGGTGATCTTTGAGACAATATCGATCACCTCTCCCATAACTTCGCCGCCCGCACCATGCATCAGTGTAACTTTCATTCCTCACCAGCCTCAATCTCAATATTTGTAACCACAATCTCCTTCCCCTTCTCGATAGACGGAAGAGCACCGCACTTCGGGCAGACATAGATCTCATTGCCCTCGTACCCGCACTCACACCGTGTCTCCGGTTGTATGACCGTGCAGACCAACTCGACCCCTGCGAAGAGTGGATCATCCTCAACGATCGTCTTGAAGAGGAACTCAACCTGTTCAGGATTGATCATCGAGATCTCACCAACATCTACACACACTTTACTGATCGATCTGGCATGATGATCGACAGCCGCACGCCGTGCAGTCTCAACAATATCATAGGCTATCCCGTATTCATGCATGGGGGGAGACTCCGTCCGGAAATCCCGGCTCTGGTAGAGGAAGGTCTACCCGGAAAGGGTTAAAGCGTTGGATCTGTTCCGCAGCAGAGTAGAAATGGGGGAACACGGTATATCTTCTTCTGATGCTGACTGAAGCGGTGCCCCAGCTCCTGACAGGAGATATTACCAGTGCTGCAGGCACCTTCGGTCTTCTCGTATATGGTATCCTCTTTCTGATCATCCTGCTTGAGAACGGTGTGCCCCCGATGATATGGCTTCCCGGCGACTCTCTGCTCTTCCTCACCGGTATGCTTTCAGCAGGAGGATTCCTCGACATATGGTACCTTCTCATTGCATATATCCTGGCAGGATTTTTCGGATACGAACTCAGTTACATGCTCGGATACCGCCTTGGCCTGCCCCTCATCACCAGGCACTTCTCCCGGATCGTCACCGAGAAGGATCTGAAACGGAGCGGGGACTTCTACTGCAGATGGGGAAACACTGCAATCACCATCGGACGGTTCGTTCCGATCATCAGAACAATCATCCCATTTCTTGCAGGAATCAGCAGGATGAGGATAAACCAGTTCACTGCCTATAATATCCTCGGGGCATTTCTCTGGCCATGTACCGTATGTGGTTTCGGATATCTCTGTGGGGTCCTCCCCTGGCTCGCTGAATACCGTGACCTCATCTTCGCTGTAGTAACACTGCTCTTTTTCCTGAGCATCGTAGGATCAGGTGCCCTTGTGTTGTATTCCTGGGCACGATCACGGGGAAAAGAAGAACTGTAAAACAGGGGGTGGGAGATGCAAGGAGGGAATACTTTCCTTATGACTGATCGTTTGTCTGGCAGTCGGTCCCGCCATTCCTGTACCAGAGGTAGGACACCACGGAGATCACAATGATCAGGCCAAGTATGAACACGACCAGGTACCAGAGGTTGAGGCCCAGGTACTTATTCAGTGCATAGACTGAGAGACCGATAACAAAACTGTGTAATGCCGACCCGATACTGATTGCACAGAAGATCTCTAACGGTGGCATTCCTGCCATCTTCCCGAGCACCGTCCCAGATACCGCCCCGGTGCCCTGCAGCGGGAGAAAGACAAACATTGCCAGGCCTGCAAGATAGAGCCGCTCCAGCCATGCATGTTTTGATAGAACCTCTTTGCCTTTGCGCATGAGCCTGATAAGTCGTGGTCCGATGAACGGGATCAACACCATGATCTCAAAATTCCAGAGCATAAAGAGGCAGGAGATAATATCGATAAAGGTCAGCGTGGCGCATATGGTGAACCAGGGGACTCCCATCGCTATCGCGGCTGGAATGAGACTCTCTTTCCCTGCCGGTGGAATAAAATACAGAAATGACAGGCTGGCCAATTCAAGATACGTATTATAATCGTACATTGAGTAGTAGACCAGGAGCATCCCGATTCCAAGGAGAAACGGGATCGACAGACGAAGAACCCGGTTGATCACCGGTGAAAAGAAGACAAGTCCTCCGGAGAGGGTACATCCCAGTGGTCTCATGCCCCTGCCCAGATATTCATTCCCACCATGTTACCCTTCACACAGATTATGCCTTTTGAACCGCGGGGTTGGATCGATCTGCAGATCGATCCTTACTCAAAGACCAGCCCACGGTTATCAACCGTGGTACTGATGGCGATAGTGAGATCCATAGGTTTCAGGATATCCCTGATTTTTTCTGCAGGCATTGATGTGATGATGGCTATGGACGGACCTACCGAACTCATCCCAACAAACTCAAGTCCTGCTTTCCTGAGCCTGTTCATGTAGTGATAGAGTTCAAACGAGTGGTGCTCAACCTCTGCCCGCTTTGATCCCCTGAACTCGATCTCCCACATCACCTCACCCATCCGCTGAAGATCTCCACAGCCCAGGGCAGGGATGAAGTCCATCAGAATGCAGTATGCCTTCTGCTCACGGTCCCGATAATCAAGAGTCCGTGCCTTGTTCATGAGCAGGGCGAACTCCTCCTCACCGGCAGAGGAGATCGAGCTCGGCGGTATGACGATATGCACATGCTTGTCGGCGGCAAAATCATGCCGATAGACAAGGGCAAGATCATCGCCCATGACTGCCATGCCTCCATAGGTGCTGACCGCCGGACCCACACCGGTCTCAAACCCGTATGCAACAAGCCCTCCCTCGGTCTCTTCAACGTAGTTATGACCGATAAGGATCCTGAGCTGGTCCTTGGTGAGAGGTTCTCCCACCACCTTGTTCACAGCAGACGCCACAGCAGTCAGAATAGTGCTGGTAGACCCGAGCCCGACATGTTTATACTCATGATCCCGGGCATCTATCGCAAACCCACCGGTATACCCGATAGTTTTTGAAAAGAGTGTGAGGAAGTGCTCGATGATGGCAGGCCTGCCGTAGGTGATCTCATACCCTGACGGAATCGCCCTGGCAGTTGCGTACGCGTACACCTGGATCGCAAACCCGATACCTCCACCACCAGGATGACCGGGTGCAAACCTGTTCATGTCCAGCACAGTCAGATGAATCCGTCCCGGTGCCCTGACTGTTACCGGCTCTGACCTTACCTTCAGGTCATATGTTCCTTCCAGTCCGGCAGTCTTGAGATCCTCGCCCGGCTTGAATGAGTTGAACTCATACTCAACAAGGTCGAGGTCTCCTCCGCGTATCTTCAGTATTGTCATTGCAGTTACCGATCAAAGAAGATGTTCTTCCCGGTCACCGAGAGTGGGATCGCATATGCAGTGGTGCATCCGGGAAGATGACCGAGCGAGAGGGCTGCTACCCCGGCAGAGAAGAATACACGGTTATCCGCGTTATGAATCTGGGCGGTCTTTACTGCAGAACCTACAGCAATACCGAGATCTGCCATTCTGATGGCACAGACCGGACCCTTGTACAAGGTTTTTTCGGTTCGGTTTGCAAATGCCTCGGCCATCTCCTTACAGGTGTTGTGTCCGCACCCTCCACAGTTCAGGCCCACGTGCTTTTCCCCATGGCATCCGATCAGAACACATGCTGATGCGGCTGCAATATTTTTCGCATCACGCATGAAGAACTGAAATCCGATCCTGGTTCCAACTACTTCCATCTCCCGTGCAAGCTCAGCGAGTTCTGGCCCGTACAGGACCTTCGTCTCAATTGTATCAGTTCCCTTCCCCTTCGGCGCAGTGCGGATGCTTACAGCCATCAGGTTAGCGATGGTCCGGACTGCTTCCTCTTCAGGATCCATACTTTCAGGTGCAGGGCATGAGGTAAATATCCTGTCATTTGCATCAGGGAGAAAAAGTATGCAAAATCCTGAACTTTCAACGAGTCCGGGTGTGCTGGTTGATATAAGCAAGGATCGCGTTGTATGCCATCTCTGAACCCATATATGCCTCCTGCCGGGCCGGGTCAGGCTCTGCGACACCACGGTTCTTCATGTCCTCATACTCTTTGAGAAGAAATGTCTGAAACAGGTAGAGATCCTCCATCCCGCCAAACCGATCCACGGCAAGACCGCATGCACGATCCCAGCCCTGCTTGGCATACGAACTGAGCGAGTACTTGGTAGGACTGTGCTTCATCTCAACGAGCATTTCAAGCATCTCATCGTGGCTGATTGCACCTTTGTGTGCTTTAAATGCTGAAGTCACCTGGTTGAAGAACTCCTGCCACCCTTCTATCCATCGTTCCTGAAGCTTTGCCGGATACTGTTCGCCAGGCTCGGGTATTCTTTTTATAAACATCTTTGAGAGAGGCTCTGAAAATCCTTCTATCTCCTGTGAGAACGAGAAGGTGATGCAGAACCGATCCTTGTCATCTGGCTTCGATGTGTAGATCACTGAGTACGGAACCACAAGATAATCTGATGACTTTATCTTGACTAGCAGGTGTTCACTCGTTGCATACACAGTACAGGCATTCAGTTCATTATCATCAAACCAGACCAGGACCTTCTCCTTTGTCTTCACGATGGCGAAGGGATCAAGCCCGTTCGGCCTTCGCTGTATCCCTTCAATGAAGAGCAGTTCGTCCTCCTGATTCTGCATCTCCCGCTTCTTCTGGGCTACCGCGGTCTGGTACTTCTTTACCAGTGAGTTCAGGTATCGCCTCCACGCATCAGGCCACTTGGAATCATCAAGAGGAGCGATCACTCCACCTTCTTTCTTCTTCAGGCCGTGGAGGTAGAGCCGGGTATACTCTTCACGCTCGGTAAAAAAACGCTGGGGTGTATTACACCTGATGCAGAGCCGGTACTGGTCTTCAACCGTTATCTCATGGATGTGATCGAAAGAGATCTTTATATACTCATTTTTGCGGTTTTTGATGACTATACGTCGATCAGTCACATACACCTTTGAGATGTGGCGTACTTTCAGAGTGTAGAATACCGCTGCAATGGTCTTCTTCAGGACACTCTCCCCATCCTCACACTGAAGCGTCATGATGTTGGCAGACCAGCACGAATTGATCAAAGTATTTCAGGTTCCTGACATATATAGTCAGAATCAGATCAGGTCCCGGTAACGTTCAAATAATTCGCAGTCAGGGAATTTAATCAAAGAGGAGAAGTGGGAGGGAGATGTTTACCGGGATTGACATCGGCGGAACAAATACAGACATTGCGCTGATTGATGACGATATCCGGACCATCAAAGTCCCAAATTCAAAAGGTCTCGAGCATGCCCTGCAGATGGCAGGAGCGAAAGGAAGGCTTGCAGTCAGTACCTCGCAGCCCCTCAACGCAATGGTTACCGGCACAGCGGGGAGAATCAGGACAATTACCATCCCCGGTCCTGGCCTCGTATACGGGGGCGCAGTAAAAGGTGCGGTAGGTCCCCGCGGTGACATCCTTGAACCTGTCGATACAGAAGAGATAGAGAACCTCCTCAGAGGATGTCGTGCAGACGGGATCGCGATTGCAGGAAAGTTTTCAGTCCGGAACCCGGTGCAGGAGGAGATCGTCAGGGATATCGCCAGGCTGTTCTTTGACGATGAGCAGATTGCCATAAGTGCTCCCCTCGGCGGGCTGAACTTTCCTGCAAGAATTGCAACAACCAGGATCAACGCAGGGATCAAAGCAAAAGTTGCTGCATTATCTGACAGGATACGAAAAACCCATCAGGACTCATTATTCGTGACATCTGACGGAGGACTCTGTGGCCATGACCGGGCTATCGAGAACCCATCACTGCTCTACCACTCAAGCCCGGCAACAGTTGCCCTCGGGGCAGGATACCTCTCAAAGAAGAAGGACTGCCTTGTTGTTGACATCGGTGGAACAACCACTGACCTCGTCCCGATACAGGACGGAAAGCCGATCCTGGAGACTCTGTTCGTGCAGGGAAAGAAAACTCTCATCCAGGCTGTTTCAGCAGAGACAATACCTTTAGGGGGAGACTCGTGCATCAGGGATGAACTGATGCAGTTCAGATCAGGCAATGCCCGGGCGTTTGGTGGCGCTGAACCTACCCTTACCGATGCACTCAATGTACTCGGTGCTGACATCGGCGACACCTCCCGCTCGTGTTGTCTTGATGTAAAGAAGGCAGAAGACGCATACAGGGAGTACCTCGAGACGCTTGGGGGCATCATTCACCACATGGACCCAGCCCTGATCGTCGGGGCCGGATTCCTGGCCCCTTATCTTATTCCTGATCTTGCAGACGAGGCGAGGGTGAGGTTCTATGTTCCCGATCATGCCGGTTCTGCAAACGCAGTCGGTGCAGCAGTCTCACGGATCAGCATCAGAGTCCATGCTCATGCAGACTCGCAGCGGGGAGTGCTCACATTGAACGGGATCGATCATCCGCTTCCTCCCGGAATGAGCGATGACGATCTCCTTGTACATACCGGGGAACTAGTCAGGACAATGGCCAGAAGCGAAGGAGCACCACAGGAAGATCTGCATGAACTCGTGACCAGTCAGTATTCGGCGTACAACGTGGTCAGAGGAGGCAGGGTGCAGGCCAGGATCACAGACTTCGTGATCGGTATTGCACCAGGTATCACCGCGGAGGCACCATGACGACAGGGATCATCTTTGCCCAGGCCTACCTCCGCCATGAGCAGAGTCCCACCCATCCTGAACGGAGCGAACGCCTTGCGTATAC
>CAZVAS010000084.1:7941-10020 GCA_964625165.1 uncultured Methanospirillum sp.
TGTTATCTCAACAATGTGGCAATAGCGGTCAGGCAGTTTCAGCGAAGAGGTATGAAACGGGTCATGATCCTTGACTGGGACGCTCACCATGGAAATGGAACCCAGGAGATCTTCGAGGATGACCCTTCGGTGCTCTTCTGTTCGGTTCACCAGTTCCCATTCTATCCGGGATCAGGTCAGATCGATGAGATAGGAACCGGAGAGGGGACAGGGTATACAGTTAACATGCCCGTCCCCGGAGGAAGCTCTGACCAAGTATACACATACCTGCTACAGGAGATCATCATGCCACTCGCTGAAGAGTTTCAGCCGGACTGTATCGTTATCTCAGCAGGCCAGGACAACCATTTCACCGATCCCCTCACTGGGCTGGCACTTACCGCCAGGGGGTACGCTTCCATGATGCAGGAGATCTGCATCCTTGCCGACAGCATCTGTCTTGGAAGGCTTGTTGTGATCCTGGAAGGCGGATACAGTGTGGAAGGCGGGCTCCCGTATACAAACCTCGGGATCATCGCGGCCATGGCGGGGCTTGATATCTCTGCCATCAGGGAACCTGACACCCTGCTTGACCTGCTCCACAGATCTGTATCAGACACCGCTCTCTCCCAGGTGATCAAGACCACCGGAGAACTGAAACAGATGCTCGCCCCATACTGGAGTTGTTTCAGATAAATCTGATCCCTTTATCCTGTTATCCGTCCTACCTGACCGGTATTGGTCAGCAATGCTGGCCCGAGGAATACCATGGCTGTCCGTCAGATTAGTGAGCACATTTTTGCAGTCGGGATCATTGACTGGGACCGGCGGATATTTGATGAACTGGTTCCCCTTCCTGAAGGAACATCATATAATTCATATTTCATTAAGGGAAGTGAGAAGACAGCACTCATCGACACCGTTGATCCCTCCAGGGTAGAAGAATTTATTGGAAATCTGATCAGGCTCGGAATCAACAAGCTCGATTATATCGTCATCAACCACGCCGAGCAGGATCATGCAGGATGCCTCCCGATGCTGCTTGAACTCTTTCCGGGAGCAAAGGTCTGCTGTACACAGAAATGCCAGGAACTTCTCTCACTCCTTCTTGATGTTCCGGCTGCCCGGTGTCAGATCGTTACATCAGGTGATTCTGTAAATCTTGGTGACCGGACACTTTCATTCATCTCAGCACCATGGGTACACTGGCCTGAGACGATGATGACCTACTGCCCTGAAGAGGAGATCCTCTTCTCCTGCGATCTCTTCGGCTCCCATTACGCAACATCAGATCTCTTTGTTCAGGACATGGCACGTGAAGAGATCCTGGCAAAAAGGTACTACGGCGAGATCATGATGCCATTCAGGTCTAGCATCGTCAAGTACATGGCAGATCTGAAAGAGAAGAAGATAGCAGTGATCGCACCGAGTCATGGACCGCTGATCAGACCGGCATCACAGATCCTGGATCTTTATGAGCAGTGGACAAGTGACCAGGTCAAGAACCTTGTCCTCATCCCATATGTCTCCATGCACGGAAGCACCAGCCAGATGGTCAGTACCCTTACCGAACTGCTGCTTGAACGTGGTGTCGGCGTCAAACCGTTCAAAGTAACGAGTCCTGACACAGGGGCACTTGCAATGGAACTGGTAGAGGCCGCAACTGTTGTCTTTGCCACACCAACAGTCCTCTTTGGTCCTCATCCTGATATGGTCTCAGTGGCATACCTTGCCAACCTCGTCAAGCCCAAGACCAGATACGCCTCGATCATCGGATCCTACGGATGGGGAGGGAAGACGGTCGAGACCCTGAAATCGATGATTCCCCACATCAAGGCAGAACTTCTCAGCCCGGTATACATACAGGGTGCACCGGGAGAGAAAGCCAGAGCAGACCTGCAGGCACTTGCAGACCTGATCGCAACAAAACACAGTGAGGATTCTCTGGTCATCGGCTGAAACCGATGAGATTCAGACTCTTTTGATCCTCCCCTTTTTCGCAGATTCGGAGAACCTTTACATTGTTCATTTACTTTGATCAGACATCGGTAACAAGCGGAAGGATTGGGAATTAAGCGGGTGTAATCGCTCAATAATGGT
>CAZVAS010000085.1:0-10013 GCA_964625165.1 uncultured Methanospirillum sp.
ATTCAGGAGATCATTTATACCGCATCCTCACAGAAATACTCTCATATACGTGAGATAAACCGAATCCCAAACTTCCCCTATTGAAATAGGAACATGCAATGAACCCGGATGACCTTCTCAATACAATCCCTGCTGTGGTATTCCATGCCCGGTATTGCGACGATACCCGCATGATAACTGTCAGCAGACAGGTTAAGGAGGTCACAGGCTATCCTGCCGGATTCTTCATAGATGAGGGAAGACCACTTGAGACTCTTATTGTTCCTTCTGATCTCACCGGAAGAAGAGTTATCATAGAAGCTTCTCTTCAGGAAGGCTCTTCGTATCAGGCAGAATACCGGATTACCACTGCTGATGGGGTTGAACGCTGGGTCTGTGAACAGGGAAACCCAGTTCATGGATCTGATGAGATCTGTGGTATCCTCTCTGATATTACCTCGAGGAAGGCTGAAGAGTATTCCTCTGCTATTCGTGCTGATCTGTATGTCCGGGCATTTGATGCAGTTCCAGAACTTATTGCAATCCTAGATACCCGTCATAGGATCCTCGAGATCAATCATGCTATGGCAGAAAAGCTTGGTCGCACTCCTGAAGAATGCAGAGGAGAGAAATGCTTTGCTTGTATCCATGGCACTAATACCTTTCCTGATTTCTGTCCTCATTCAAAGTCGATCGTTGATAACAAAGTTCATTCAGAAGAGGTCTATGAACCCAAATTGGATGGGTTTTTTCTGGTTACGACTGCTCCGTTCACCGATGATGACGGGAACGTGATGGGGTGCATCCATATCGCCCATGATCTCTGTGATGTCAAGAAACAACAGCAGAAGATGATAGAATATGCTGAAGAACTTGAGGCGATGAACCAAGAACTCACCGAAGCACGGGAAGAACTCGCAAGGTTTGCAACCACCCTCGAGTGGCAGGTTGTCGAACGGACAGCAGAGGTAAAAGCTCTCTCTGCCGAGGTGATCGAACGGAACCGGATGGTTGAGCAGTTTCTCAAAAAGAAGGATCAGTTCATCAACCAGCTGGCCCATGATCTCCGTACACCATTAACTCCGGTGGTGGCCCTCCTCCCACAGCTGAGCGAACGGATCTCTGACCCCCACCTTCTCGAGATCATACGGCTCTTCGAGGTCAGGCTCGGTCATCTCAGGGAGATGACTGAAGAGGTGATCAGATACGCCCACCTGAACAGCCAGAGTTACATCACCGATTATCATGTGTTTGATCTCCGGGATTTGATTGAAGACTCATTTGTTTTTCATCACGAGTATGCGGTACAGAAAGAGATCGTATTCACCAACTCAGTGCCTGAAGGTATCAGGATCAGGCTTTCAGAGAGCCAGGCTCCTCTCATGTTCAGGCACCTCATCCTCAATGCGATTCAGTTCAATAAAATCGGGGGTAAGGTAACCATCACCGGCAGTATGAGCGGTGACTGGGTTACACTTCAGGTAAGCGATACCGGTTCAGGTATCCCCGAAGACCTCATCGACGTGATGTGGGATGAGTTTACAACCGGTGATCCCTCCCGCAATGATCCCAAACACAAAGGTCTTGGTCTTCCGATAGTCAAGAAGATTGTAACGATGCATCGTGGATATATTGTTGCGACCAGTCAGGGGAGTGACCGGGGAGCAACATTCACCCTTACCTTTCCGATGACTCCAAACCCTGACCCTGCCGGGCAGAGTAAATTGGAACAGTAATGCTGCTTATCCTCCCACTCTTATGACTCAAGGGCACGACCTTTTGTCTCTGGAAAAACCCAGATCCACAGGCCGGTTGCAACTGCAAACAATGCACCCAGGCATATACCAACGCCCAGATTGTATATCTCTCCGATATACGCGATTAATACCGGTGTGAGTAGTTGCACACCCCTGGCGATATTGAACGCCGCACCACTCAACGTATTCCGAATGGTAGTGGGGAAAATTTCTGCAAACAGCGGTCCGTATCCTCCAAAGAAGCCGGTGCCAAATCCCACCAGTGCCATACATCCGAGAATTAATCCCGGGATTCCTGCAATGAGATCCCAGAGGAGTGTGATCATAACAAGGCCGATCGCCATGATTGATGTATACAGGGAGAATGATACGCGACGCCCGATGCGATCTGCGACAATACCAAAGGTAAGATACCCTGCAACTCCTCCAATCTGGCAGACGATGATCCATATGGCTGACTTACTGAGGGAAAATGACCGTTCCATGTACAGATACTCGGGAAGCCACGAGTAGGTGAACCAGTATGCTGACATCCCTAATGTTGCTACTATCAGGGCGAATAAAAATAGTTTCAAATATTTCCTATCAAGCCCTGGCATGTATTTGGGATACATCTTTGGTTTTGCAAGTCTCCTCTGTTCAGTCGCATCTTCCCAGAGATCTGATTCTGGAATGTTTCTCCTGATAAAGAACACGAATAATGCGGGAAGAACAGAGACGATAAAGCACGCTCTCCACCCTATTATCGGAGCAATAAATCCGCCCATGACTGAAGCGAGCAGGATTCCGATCGGTGCACCGGTCTGGACATATGATGCGTACTTGCCTCTTTTCTGGGCTGGAAAAAGTTCAGCAATATATGTCTGACCGGTAGCCCACTCGCCACCAACCCCGAGCCCGGTAATAATCCGGAAGAGAATTAAACTTTCAAGACTGGTTGCAAACCCACAGAGCAGGGCGCCCAGGCTGTAGATCAATATACTCAACTGCAGCACTGGTTTTCTGCCGTACCGATCGGCTAGCAGACCGAAGATTATTCCGCCTGCTGCAGAAGCCGCAAGTGATACACCAAGGGCATATGAAAACTGGACCGAAGAGAGGTTTAGATCCCCGCTGATCCAGACAAAAAGATTGGTGAGAAGGAGAAGGTCATAAAAATCAAAGATCCATCCTGCCCAACATATCCCCAACACCCGGTAATGCACAGGCGTTAACTCGGTGCTTGAGTTGAGAAGTGCTGTCACGAAAGTTCCTAAACATACTACCTATGTTTCAATATTTATTACTCGTGTTTTCTCATACAGTTTATTGCTTTCTCATCAAAATCAGCAATAATTACTGAGAAGATGTACTGGTCCCCACCCTCACCGACAGAGACCACCGATTTTTCTGTCGGAACTCTTCTGGCTTCACCGGATGGAGTCGGGATAAGGACGGAAACACTCTCATGCCCTCCTTTCTCAAGGAGTTCTGTGTCGCCTTTTACAAACGCATCATGGAGATCAGGTGGGAGCAACTCACGAAGACTCTTTCCTGCGGCTTCTTCTTCATGTGTGCATCCAAACAACCTGCAGAACTCGTTGTTGACGAGAAATACGCGTTCATCCTGGCGGTAGCATGCTATTGGATGAGGAAACTGATCAACCACTCTTCGCATGATCTTCCACTGGAGTTGCTGCTGCTCCTCCTGGATACGTTTCTCGGTCATGTCAGAGATCAGCACATAGTAGCGTTCTGCATCGTCGTATCTGTTTGAAGAGATCCTGGCATTCAGGTATCGTGACTCACCATTCCGTCGTGCTGACCAGAAACTAAACTCCTGTATCGAAGCGGGATTTTCTCCCATCTCTTTGAATTTGCATCTGACCTTCTCTTTCTCACCTTCTCCGGCAAACTGGGGTGGTTCCATTGTTGCAAGTTCTTCCCTGCTGTATCCGGTTATATCAGTAAACCGTTTGTTGACGAAGAGAGTCTCTTTTTTCCCGTTTTTTATCTCCGCTACGAGCAGCCCGTCACTCATGTTGGCGATCATCTCTTCAAAGAACTCCCTGCTTCTCTTGATCTCATCATTTGCAAGGCGTTCATTGGTATGATTCTCAAGGATGACGGTTGTACCTGCAGTCCCGTCATCAAAGACTGTTGGAACGATCTTCAGGTGATAATACTGGCATGGATCTGTTTCAAGTGTGACCTCTTCGAGATTACTACCTGTTCTGACCTGCTCGGCAATGACTCCGAGAAGGGCATGAATTGCCGGATCTGGTGCAGAGATATACTTGATCTCCTGAAATAGTACCTGATCCCTGTCTATCCCGATAAGAGAGACGAACGGATCATTGATCTGAAGGACACGGAGGAACTGATCAACGACCATCACGAGATCAGTGGTATAACTAAGAAGGGCTGAGAGCGGCACCCGGGATGAGAGAGTATACACCTTGGCCATCCCGAATGTTCTGAGATCAACATGGCCTGACGCATGCAGGATGTCCAGGTATCTCCCGACAGAATGCTTGTTCTTTCCAAGTTTTTCTGCAATATCGGTGATACTCATGCCCTGATGCTGTTGCCTGAGCAGCTCTTTGATGCGTGAGAGCTCCTCTGTGATCCGTTGCATACTTACGCATGGATTATGAGATTACAAATAGGTTCCTCTTGTATGATGCAATTATCTGTATCATCTATTTGTAACAAATAACCCGAAACCTATTATAGATCTATGCTTACATCTGTATGTACAACAAAGAACAGAGTACACGTATGAGTTATCAACCACTGGTCGCGGATGTTCCGGGAGGCGTGAGATATGGCCCTGTATCGGGCCTGTTCATGGTGCTGATTCTTCTTGCAGGTCTGGTCTGTCTACCAGTATCTGCAGACACCAAGTTCCTCTCCGGCTCTCCTGATATCTCCGCATCCATATCCGGAAGTCACGAGTTCACTCCCGGTACAACAAATCCACTTCAGATCTCGGTACAGAATACCGGTCTTATCTCATCCAGGATGGCCAAGTCCGATGTTCTGGATAATGATGCTACCCCGAGTACTGCAAAGATGGTGCTCGTCTCACTTGATGCCGGTAATGCACCGGTGGTCGTCAAGTCAGACACGCAGATGCTCGGAGATATCCCTGCATCCAGTGCAAAACCTGTCACGTTTCAGATCTGGGTGAAGGACGATGCCCGGGCAGGGAAGTACATCCTTCCGCTTCGTGTCAGGTATACATACCTGGCTGAAGCCGATCAGCAGGGGACTGAAAGTGTCACATACCGGTACACTGACCGGGATCTGACCCTTGAGCTCCCGCTAGAAGTTAGGTCAGCGATCAACCTTGACGTGACCAAGCTCTCGGCACAGGACATCAATGCAGGAGGTTCAGGATACCTGCTGGCGACCCTGAAGAATGTCGGTGTTGATTCAGGAGCAAAAACCATCGCAAAGATCGCACGTAGTGAGGGATCACCTGTGATTCCTGTCGACAGTGCAGTCTACATCGGTGCGTTTGCTCCTGGTGACGAGGTAAACACGAAGTTCAAGGTCTCGGTATCGAAAGATGCCCAAGGACAGGAGTACCCCCTTGACCTCTATGCATCCTATGAGAATGCTGATGGTGTGACTCTTGATACGCCTGCTCAGCACCTGGGCATCACTGTATCACCAAAGATTGTCTTCTCTGCGGTTGGAAAACCAGTAGAGATCAGTCCTGGTGAGACGAAAGAGATCGAAGTGACGTATCGCAATGATGCGGATACATCAGTGTACCTTGCAGAGGCACGGATAACGCCGGTTGGTTCACTGAAGAGTTCTGACAATCTTGCATTCCTTGGTGATATCAAGCCGGGAGAGACAGGTCATGCAATCTTTGCGATCAGTGCAACTGCCGATGCTGAACCTGGAACCTATGCAATGGACTCTGAAGTACGGTTCCGCGACGCCCTGGGTACCAGCCAGACCTCTGATACCATCAAGGTGCCGGTAGAGATTGTATCAGCTGGTCCGGTCGGAATCATCACAACAGATCCGCTTGCAGTGCTCCTGTTACTTGGAATCATCATCGTAGGAGGGTACTACTTTACCGTTCGTCGGAAGGCCTCCGGAGTAAAATCTGCAGGAGATAGTTTGCCATGATAATAGTTCAGTGATAGAATTATTAATCTTGAGAACTAACATCTGATAGCAGACAGTTGAAATGGATGTTACAACCCTTGACAGAGCAGCCGGAAACATACTGGCTCTCCTGGTCTTCTATCACAAGCAACTCTTCAAAACCGAGCACGGAATCTCCGGTGTTCAGGCAGCACAATATCGTCTGCTTGGGCATCTGAAGAAAGAAGGAACTCTCTCCATGACAGCTCTCGGAACCCGTCTGTACATCTCGAAACCGTACATGACGAGTCTGGTTGATGCTCTCATCAAGGAAGGATATGTCGAGAGACTATCAGACGCAAACGACAGAAGGGTAATCAACATCTCGATCACCGAGGCCGGAAAACAGCATCTGCTTGAGGCACACCGCCTGTATAAAGACGGGATAAAAAACCTCCTTGCAGATCTGGATGAAGAGGATCTTAACAAACTCTGTGACTCTTCAGAGGTTGTATCCTCAATTCTGGGAAAACTCCGGTGAAGATCCCGGTCTGGGATCTTCTGTCAGGCTGAACAGTCCGATTCATGAACTAACCCATCACGGTAACACAACAAGCAATTTCATGGAAATTACTATGTCAAGTCAGATACGCAAAACATTCATTCTGGTAGTATTCGGCCTGCTGGTTGCAGCGCTGATCGCCTCTCCTGCACTTGCAGGAACCAAGTATATGTCAGGCTCACCGAACATCACTGCAACCATTGCCGGAAGCAATGAGTTCACCCCCGGAACCACAGTTCAGATGAAGGTTCTGATCCAGAACACCGGCCTGAACTCAATCAAGATGGTTCAGTCAGGAATCGTTGACCGTGACGATGTGCCAAGCACTGCAAAGATGGTGAAAGTCACCCTTAATGCAGGCGATGCTCCGGTCCTGATCAAGTCAGACCCCCAGATGATCGGTGATATCAAGGCATCCAACAACAGCCAGGTCACCTTTGACATCAGGGTAAAGGACGATGCAAAAGCAGGCACCTATACGCTTCCGCTCACCATCGAATACACCTACCTTGCAGACGCTGACCAGCAGGGAACTGACAGTCTGACCTACCGGTACATAAAGAAGGATCTTCAGATCGAGCTTCCATTTGTTGTAAAATCAGCAATCAATCTTGATGTTCTCTCTGTCACCCCCGAAAACATCAATGCAGGTGGATCAGGATACGTAACCCTCAAGCTCAAGAACAGCGGTGCTGACACTGGAAAGAAGGCAATCGCCAAGCTGAGCCGCAACGGTAACTCCCCGATTGTTCCTGTTGACAGCACCGTCTACATCGGAACCTTTGAGCCAGGCCAGACCGTAGACACCAAGTTCAAGGTATCTGTCTCAAAGGACGGAGAACCACAGACCTACCCACTGTCAGTCCTCGTCTCCTACGAGAACGCTGATGGAGAGACCCTTGAGACTCCGGTAGAAGAGTTTGGTGTTCCAGTCGGATCAAAAGTATCGTTCACAGTGACCAGCCCTGCAGGTGAGACCTCTCCAGGAAAGAAACAGGCAGTGTCCGTTACCTACCGCAACGATGGTGCAGCGACTGCATACAGTGCAGAAGCCCGTATCAGTGCTGTAGATCCATTCACCAGCAACGATGACCTGGCATACCTCGGAGACCTCAAACCCGGCGAGTCAGGAACTGCAAAGTTTGAGATCAGCACTGCGTCAGATGCAACACAGAAGACCTATGGACTCGATTCAGAGATCAGATATCGTGATGCTCTTGACAACAGCCAGATCTCCGACACTGTAAAGGTACCGATCTCTGTCGTGCCATCCGGTGGTATTGCATCGCTGCTTGGAAACCCAATTGTGATCGCCCTACTGCTCGTAATCATCATCGGTGCCGGATACACCTTCCACACCCGGCGCCAGAAACAGGTCCGCTAACCGTTATCCGGTTGTGATACCTTATGCAATCATTTTTTTCCGGTGTCGCCGATCTAGTGGTTCACCGGCCCCGTCTCGTTGCTCAGGTAGCTGTCGTGCTCATGCTGATCTCGCTTGTCGGGATGAGCATGATCTCCATGGCTACCGGAAATGACACCTATCTGGACAAAAATTCAGAGAAGGGTATCATCTCAAATCATTACTCAGATACATTCCAGCAGAATACCCTCGTACTGCTCTTTGAGTGCAACGATCCCACGAGTCCTGAGATTCTTGCTTACATCGACTCTATCATGGGGCCGATTGCGAAGCTGCAGTATGTATCCAGTACGGCAAGTGTCAATGAGGTGTTCAAGCAGGCAAACAACGGGACCCTTCCACTCTCATCTGGAGAAGTCACTGAAGTAAAACAGAAGATCGCACCAGCAGTTCTCAAGCAGTACGTCCCCTCAAACCTGCTGAACATGGCTATGGTGACTCTTGAGCCTGGTCTCAGTGACAAGAAGAAAGAGTCTGCGATGAAGAACATCCTCTCGTTCATCGACAGTACTGATATCCCTCCCGGCCTGTCTGTCAAACTGACCGGTGATGCGGCATTCAGTATGGAAATGAGGAACGAGATGGGTAAATCGATGATGACTCTCATCATGGCCGCCTTGTTACTGATGGTTGTTGTGATGGGGCTGCTCTTCTCATATGTCAGTCATCGGTTCCTTCCTGTTCTGATCGTCACCATCGGGCTGCTTCTTACATTCGGTGTCGTGGGACTCGGGCATGTGACTGTGAGTATGGCAGTTATATCGGCCTTCCCTGTCATGATAGGGCTCGGTATAGATTATGCCATCCAGTTCCACTCGCGTCTTGAAGAAGAGGCACGAACTAATCCGCTCCCGCAGGCCATCAGGATAACCGTCACCAAGACCGGACCGGCTGTGATGTATGCAATGCTGGCTACATCGATGGGATTTTTCGCCATGTTCATCTCCCCGGTTCCGATGATCCAGGGATTCGGACTTGTGAGCATCATCGGTGTGGTGGTCTGTTACCTCACGTCTCTCATTGGAATTCCACTCATTGCAATTCTGATAGATTACAAGGCAAAAGGGGCTGGCAAGTCAAAGCTTACTGAAAGTATCGACTTCGGACTCTCCAAACTTGCCGTCGGGATTGCAAAGAACCCGGTACCGGTTCTGCTCGTTGTGTTCTTCGTGGCATTTGTCGGAATTCAGATGGATTCCCGTATCCCAATCGATACGAACCAGAACTCCTTTGTTCCGCCTGGTATGCCTGCAAAGGTCACACTCGACAAGGTTACCCGTATCGTCGGATCCACAGATCCAGCTCCGATTCTGGTGTATGGCGATAATGTCCTCGCTCTGGATTCTGTCAAATGGATGAAAGAGTTCACAACACTGGAGTTGAGTCTTCATCCCACAAGGCTGAACAATGCGGTTAGCATCGCCGATTATGCGATCTCATATAACAATGGGACGATGCCACAGACCCAGAGTGAACTTGATGCAGCACTTGAAAAGATTCCTGCCGGAACAAAGAAACAGTTCCTGAACGGGAAGAGCGAAGCAGTCGTGAAGTTGTTCACGTCCAAGATGGAGACCCCGGCACAGAGCGATCTGAAAGATCAGATAAAAGGAGATCTGGAACTCCATCAGCCTCCACCGGGTATCAAGACCAGTATAACCGGCAGTTTTGATCTCTTTACAAACCTGATCAGCCAGTTGGTTGAGAGTAAGGAAGCAATGACCTATCTGGGATTTGTCCTTGTGGCATTGTTCCTTGGTCTGGTATACCGTAACATCAACGCACTGACCCCGGTTGTTCCGATTGTGGCAATCGTTGGATGGAACGCAGTTGCGATGTATGTGCTCGGGATTGATTACAACCCGATGACAGCCTGTCTCGGGTCGATGACCATAGGTGTGGCAGCCGAGTACACCATCCTGGTGATGGAACGGTACCTGGAAGAGCGTGAAGTAACCGATAATGTAGTGGAGGCTATCAAGAACAGTGTCAGGAAGATCGGATCTGCAATCCTGGTATCAGGACTTGCAACATTCTTCGGATTCTCTGCACTGATCCTCTCGGCCTTCCCGATCATCAGTAACTTCGGACTTACCACCATCATCGCGGTGATGTTCTCATTGATCGGTGCTGTGGCAGTGATGCCTGCAGTGCTCTCACTGGTTGATCAGATCGTCCACCGGGTTGAGGAGGTTGAGGAAGAAGT
>CAZVAS010000086.1:0-9974 GCA_964625165.1 uncultured Methanospirillum sp.
AATCTCAATGCACTCATCGATATCATCCATATGCGTAATGCTGACATCAAGATGCTCATACAGGCAGCACTTGATGGGAAACTCGATGTCAGGGCTGATGCATCCAAATATCCCGGAGAAAATGGAAAGATGCTGCTCGGTATCAACCAGATGATAGACGCCTATATCTCTCCGTTAAACCTCGCTGCGGAGTACATTGACAGGATCAGCAAAGGAGACCTGCCACCTATCATCACTGATGAATACCGGGGAGATTTCAACGAGATCAAGAACAATCTCAATCAGTGCATCAATGCCATTCATCTCCTGATAGACGATGCAAACCTTCTCTCTGATGCTGCAGTGAAAGGGGAACTTGAAGTACGGGCTGATCCGCTCAGGCATCAGGGAGACTATGCCCGGGTCGTCACCGGGATGAACCAGACCTTTGAGGCGGTTGTCAACCCACTCAAGGAGGCAATGCGGGTATCAGACCAGTATTCAAGATGCAACTTTGCAGAGATCTTTGATTCAAAGGTCCGTGCTGACGGGGACTTCTCCCTGTTCAAAGATTCACTGGACCATATCGGAGATGAGATCTCAAGCACCGTTGCTACCCTCAAGAAAGAGGTGGACAACCTCTCCCATCATGCTGCAACAGCCCAGTTCGGTGTTGAAGATGTTAGCAGAGGAGCCAAGGAGATCTCCCAGAATGCAGAAGAGACATCTGCAAACGCTGCAAAATCAGAGGACGGAATTGATCAGGTGCTTCGTGCCATGTCTGATCTCACCGTGATGGTCAGCGATATATCAGGAAATGCAGACGCAGTTGCACGTCTGAGCGAGGATGCAAACAACCTCGCAAAGAAGGGTACTGAGCATGCAGAGAATGCCGACAAGGGAATGGAGAGCATCACCCGTTCATCCTCAGAAGTCGAGTCGATCATCACCGAGATCAGAAGTGAGATGAACCAGATCAGAAAGATCGTCAACATCATCACAGATCTTGCAAACCAGACAAATCTCCTCGCACTTAACGCTGCTATCGAGGCTGCACGTGCAGGAGATGCAGGACGGGGCTTTGCCGTGGTTGCATCAGAGGTCAAATCACTTGCACAGGAGTCACGGACCTCGGCCGAGTCTATTGCAGACATGATCCAGGGTCTTGAACGCAAATCAGACAATGCCGCAATTGCCATCGAGGCAGCAGGAAAAGCGGTTCAGGACGGGAACCGGGCACTGAACGATACCCTGAACGTATTCACCCAGCTGACCTCTTCAGTTGATACCATCAACCAGAAGATGCTGACGATAGCCCGGGCAACCGAGCAACAGGCAGCATCGTTTGAAGAGATCACCGCAAGTGCAAATGAGATGAGCATCCTGGTAAAGAAGACGGCTGATGACGCAACCCATTCATCAGCAACCAGTGAAGAGGCTCTTGCAGTCGTCTCCCAGATAACAGAGATCATTGACCTGATCAACGAAGCAGTCGCCAATATGCACAAAGAGATGGAAGTATTTACCCTACGGAATGCCTGATTTTGAGAACTCAATCATCAGGTTTTTGAGTCCTTCCGGTGGCAGGGTATAATCCACCTTTTCTGTTTTTAACGCTGCTTCAGGCATGCTCCTGATGGTGCAGCTTGCAGGATCCTGAACAGCAGTCATTCCGCCGATCTTTTTGATATGGGCAAGGCCTTCAGCCCCGTCTGACCCCATGCCTGAAAGGATTATTCCCAGAACCGGGTGCCTGAGATCACGTTTCAGACCGAGCATGGTAACATCGACAGACGGCCGGACAAAGTTCACCTTTTCATCACTGGTCAGGCGGACCTGTTCATAATTATCCAGGATAAGATGCTGATCCCCGGGTGCAATAAAGACCGAACCGGTCGAGATCTGCTGATTATCTTCTGCGATATATATGGTATTGGCTGTCAGTTGTGCGAGCCGTTTTGCCAGCCTGTTCGCAGTAGACACCGGCATATGCTGAATAAGAATGATTGCTGCAGATATCTGCGGGAGATCTGCAAAGAGATCAAACAATATCCTTGGTCCACCGGTAGAAGACCCGATTATTATGAATTTCATGTATGTCGAGGCAGATGGATTTAGAGAAGGTCAAGGTACTCATTCACAGTCTCGATGAGATCCTGTGGTTCGAACGGTTTTGTGATGTAATCTATCACATACTCTTTCAGATATTCCATCTTCGTATCAGGGACATCCTTTGCAGTGAACATCGAGATGATGAGATCATCTGCATATCCCCGGTCTACGATCTCTCGTATGGTATCCCAGCCATCCATACCGGGCATCATGATATCCATCAGAACGACACCCTTGAATCCTTTGTCAAGAATTTCAAGGCATTCCTTACCACTCTTGGCAACTAATATCGGCACCGTATGCCGTTTGAAGATCGAACGGACAGTAAACAGAATGTCCTCATCATCATCCACAACCAGTATGCCTTTCTCAACACTTTCGCTCATTGATCCCTCTCTCCATACAGATACCTAGTACTTCCATGCGGGTAGCAAAATAATAAAGGTGGTCCCTCTGCCAGGCCCGGGACTCTCTGCCCGAATACTACCCCCATGGTTTTCAACGATCCGTCTGCAGATTGCAAGCCCAAGACCGGTCGATGTTTTATCGTGTCTTGAGCGGTCTGACTTGTAAAACACGTCAAATATCTTTTCGGTCTCATCTGCGCGTAAACCCTGGCCATTATCAGCAACGCGGATCTCGATCATCTCTCCAGCCGCATTCCCTGAAATGAGTAACTCTCCGTCTTTACGCTGGATATACTTTATTCCGTTAGATACAAGATTATCAACCAGTTCATGAAACAGGATCGGATCTGCTCCTGCAAAAAGGTCTGATGGAACCTCATTACGGGCTGTTATACCAACGGCCTGAAGTTCCACAGCATGAGCATTCAGAAGCGAGGTGACTACGTCCCTTATCGCAATTGGTTCGATATCAGGCTTGATATCAAATGAACTTATCTTTGCAAGCTTGAGTGACTTATCACAGATCTCCTGGATAAACCTTACATTGGAATGAATAATAAGCAGGGCTTTTTTTGCTAATTCATCCTCTTCCTCGGTTATGAGATCTGGAAGAAGCCCCAGGATAGGAGTCAGAGGAGTCCTGAGATCATGGCCGAGTTGCATGATGAACTCATCCTTCTGGGTGAGGAGTTTCATCACCTGATCAGTACGCCCTTTTACGATCCTGTCCAGATCCTTGTTCATCGCAAACAACTGATCACGCAGGACCTCAAGTTCCAGGGTCTTCTGTTCGAGGTCGTGGGTGTACTTCTCAAGCTTCCGTTCTGCTTTTTTTCTTCTGGTAACATCGGTCACTACGGCAATGGACCCCGTGATTGTTCCGTCAGGACTCATTGAAGGGGATGCAGATATCTCGGTGAAGATCTGTTTATTATGCTTCGTCAGAAGGGTCAGGGAGTACCGTTCAGATATTCCTTTGTTCCGGTTCGCAATCCTCTCCCTTAAATTGGGAATCTCCTCTGGTATGACAAAGGAAGAGAACTCCTTTCCTATGAGTTCTTCTCCTGTGTATCCAAGAATCTCCTGCATCCTGCTGTTGGTAAAGACCGTAGCCTCATGGGTATCGGTGATCAGGATTCCTTCATTCAACTGCTCTACAAGTCTTCGGTACTTCCTCTCTCCCTCAATGACAAGGTCTTCTGCTCTCTTACGCTCTGTGATATCAGTAAGGACTGTCAAAAAGGTGGGTATCCCGGTTGATGAGATGATTGATGCACGGACAATGACCTGCCTGACCGATCCATCAGCACCTCGGATTGCAATCTCATAATCAGGAACCTCTTCCCCCTGAATTCGTAGTTTCATTCCAGATATGACAACTTCGCGATATTCAGGCAGTACATAATCCAGAACATGTGTGTTGATCAGGTCTTCCAGGTTATATCCGAGAACGTGTGCAGTTGCGTCATTGGTCAGGAGAACTTTGCCATTCTGATGCACAATGATGTAATCAGGAAGATTTGAAACAAGTAACCTGTACTTCTCCTCACTCTCTCTGAGTGCTGTTTCAGCACTCTTGCGTTTGGTGATGTCTCTGCCGACAGACTGGTACTCGGTTATTGAATGATCCTGATCAATGATGACCTGGTTAACCCACTGAACCCAGATCGTGGTCCCATCCCTCTTTTGAATACGGGTCTCAAGGGTATTTGCTGAAGGGCTGGCAGCCATATTTTCAAAAAATTTCCTGGTGACGGCGAGAAGATCTCCGGATACGAGATCAAAAACCGGTTTCCCAATAACCTCTTCAGGATTAAGTTGAAAGGTCTGATAAAAGGCATGATTCGCATATCTGATAATCCCAGACTGATCAAATCTCATAATGAGATCAGTCTGGCTCTCAATCAGCGAGCGGTACCGCTGTTCACTTGCAACAAGCCGATCTTCTTTATCCCTGAGTGTCTCGATAAGGGACTTGAGTGACCTGACCATCAGGGTTATACTCCCTTCAAGTCTCGTAAACTCGGGACTCCCGGTATGATGAACCGGATGGTCAAGATCACCCTTTGCAATAGAGTCGATATCATCGATGATCTGTCGTATCGGACGGGTGAGATGACGAGTGAGATAATACGCCAGCAGCACAGCAAGGAGAACTGATATTGCAGCGATGAGAAGGTGATACTGAAACGTGACCCGAAGTTTTGAAAGGTATGATGAAGGATCATACCTGATATGAGCCACCGTATCAAGCATATTATCAGAGACTGTCTCATTGGCTGATGCCGGGATGTAGATGTACCGATCAGAAACGACGCCGTTTGAATCAGAGACCTCAATATTTTTCTTCTGGGCAAACGCCGATCTGACGTGCTCTAATGTCTCATTGTCCTGATCAGACAAAGCAGCATCTTCGGATGAGAGTGATCGGAACATGGAGTCAAAAAGTGTTATCGATACAACCTCGGGATTCTGATCTGCTACTGTTTCGGCTGCATGAAGCAGAGAGAAGTCCTTTCTCTCATGGATATAATCATCAACAACGATCGAGAGTTCAAGCAGATACCGGTGATCAGGTGTCGGCAGGTAGGCATATTTTCTGACCACCTGATCAGATTTGAACCCGATAACTGCCCGGTCTGATCTGAACTGATCTCCTTCCCTGATCCTGGTGATATCGCGATATACATCTGGCCATTTTTTAAAGTCAAGTCCAATGTCAGAACTGAGGGTGGAGTTTATGATGATCCCCTGATCATCGATGATATAGAGATCGGTTTTTGGGGAAAGAGGAGAGGGAAGCCCTTCTTTCAGTCTCATCAGATCGATGGCCATCGGATTCTGATCAGACTCGTTATATGCCTCAAGAAAGGGAACAAAATCCTGCCTGAGAACAGGATCGTAGGTGAGTTCAAACAATCTGAGACCGTCAGAAACCAGATGAATCGAGTCGGTAAGATGCTGCTCGGTGTTATTCATCGTCAGCATCCAGTTGTTCTCAAGATTCTGACGTGTTTCAGAGTAAGATATTACAGATATGATAGTGGTAAAGAGGATGAGCGTAGTGATCATCGCAAACATGATGAGGAATGAGAATGGAATGATCCCTGGTAACCTCCCTATTCTTCTCATCAGATTAACTCCCCTTTATCACGCCGGTTACAAATAGAGTACAGAACCCATACATATCCAGCGGTACCGCACAGTCCCTCACATTCTGGTATATGGATAATAATAACTCATATGGTACAAGAATATAAGGTTCACTTCAGGGCTAGACAAGGATTCATATCATAAATTTTAGGCTGTTCATGAAACAAGGAAAAAGACCGGATAATAATAAGAAAGAGAGGAGAGAGCCGAATAAGAGCAGAACCTCCGGATCTGATCCCGGGAGACGAGAGAGATATACAACTGGTTCCAGACCAGGTACAATAAAACAGAAACGCCCAGGATCACACATGAAGAGCCCCACCATACCGGACGGTTCGATACTCCCTTCACTCCTTGAAGACCTAATCTCCCGGTATATCACCGAGAAGACAGAGAAATCATATGATGATCCGGTTTTTCTTGAGCGTCTTCGTCAGGCAATCATTGCCCAGAAGGCATCATACTGGCGTGAAAAACCCGGGAAGTCGGTGAAGTATGGAAGAGGATATGACATCCTCTCCTATCTCGCCTACCAGGTACCGGTTTACTTTTCCCAGTTCAGAAAGCTCCTGCAGGACCTTGAGAATGAATCAGTTCTCCCCAAGGATCTCGTGGCACTTGATATCGGAACCGGCCCGGGTGTTGTTCCTCTGGCCATCATCGATCTCTGGAAGGATCAGAAGAAAGGAACACTTGACATTTATTCGATCGAGCGATCGGCAGAACATATCGAAGCATTCAGGTACCTGACCGGCGGGTATGCACAAGAGACACCGGGAATCAATATTCACCCGACACTTCAGGAAGACCTGACAAAGATAACGGATCTGAATCTGCCAACGCTTCCGGAAAAAGCAGGACTTATCACATTTCAGAACGTCCTTGCAGAACTTGAACATCTGAGTATTCCTGCCCGGGCTGCTATCGTCAATACATATGCCAGGCTTCTCAGCGATGACGGGTTTCTCATTATTGTTGAACCTGCAGAACTGCGACATGCAACAAGTCTGAGATTGCTTCAGAAAGAACTGATCAAGAGCGGACTCCACGTATACGCCCCATGTTCATATCTCTGGGGAAGCGGTTGTGATCCGACCTCATGCTGGACATTCAGGGAAGATACACCAATACAACCCACATCCCTGATGACGCTCCTTGCCGGAGAAGAGGAAGGATACCGGTTCATAAACACAGACAGAAAGTACGCGTATGTCATTCTGACAAAGCAGCAGAAGACCAGATGCATATACCGGGTTCCCAGAAAGACAAGAATGGTCCGCCTCTCTCACCTTGAGAAGTTCGCTGGCCGCCTCATCTCTGTTGCCGGTGTCAGGATGTCTGGAGATATCGGAAACAGGGGAATGCACATCTTCAAGTTCTGTGATGGTACCTGCAGGGAGCCGGTATACCTGGTTCTCTCTACCAGAAACCGGAGACCCGGTCATGCTCCCCTCTTTGCATCAGGATATGGGGATCCCCTGACGATAACCGGAGTGCAAGTCCGTCGTCATCAGCAGCATAAAGCCTGGAACCTGGTGGTAAGCCAGGACTCCCGTATTGAACCGGCAGTATCAGCCAGGGAGCACCGGTCCGGAGATCCCTCGCAAAGCGATGAGGATGAGCAGGATCATTTTTCTTCTTCCAACCCACATACAGACAAACCAGAAGGGCCCTTGCCCCCCTCAAAGGCAGTCAAGGATAAGAGAATCAGACCTGCTGATCAGGACGGAAGAAAGGTAAGCCGCCCGTTCAACTCAAGACGCGAAAAACAAAAAAGGATCAGAAGAGGGGAGTAAAAATAGTTTTAAAGTGTAGTGCACCTAATTTTCTGTATACGTGGGGTTGGGGATGTCTGACGAGGATCCGATAAAGATACTAAAGGTCCGGTTTGCCAAAGGGGAGATCAGTACCTCACAATATGAGGAGATGCTCTCATATCTCCTCGATGATGTCTCAGCAACACAAAAAAATCCCGTCACCGAGACACCTGAGTTACCCCAGGATACTGACATTAGTGACACACTGGACACGACCTCACCTGAACCATGTGGTCCTGAATCTGAAGAGGATGCAGAGATTCAGACGTCAGGTGAGGGTCAGGCAGATCTGGACTACGACTCTGACGAACCTATCGGCGACGACCCCATCACTGACGAGGGCTTCCCCCCCCACCTCGCAGCCGACAGTGCAGCACAGCCTGATGGTTCGGCGCATGGAGCTCAGCTTCCGGAAAGCCAGTACCTTGCAGATGCCACGCTCTCAGCAGGAATTGTTGACGAGAACCGGATCCTTGAAGAACAGATAGAAGAACTCGAGATCATTGAAGAGACCGAAGAGGGTATTCAGGGAGAGTCACCTGCAATCCCGGGTGTATTCCTTTCAGGTCAGGATCTCGGGAATGTCTGTTATGTCACGGCAGTAAACCTGATCCACGCAGGAGAATATGACAAGGCCCTGCCATTTCTTGAGAAGAGTATCGAGATAGATCCGAACCAGTCTCAGGCCTGGCTTTACCGTGGTAGCATCCTGCACAACAAGAAGTCGTACGAAGAGGCACTCGTATGTTTTGACAAGGCTCTGTCTCTTGATCAGACCCAAACAAAGGCTGCTCTCTTCAAAGGCTACTGCCTCTTCAACCTTCATCGTGATCAGGAGGCCCTTTCTGCATTCGATATCGTCATCTCGCAGGACAGAAGGCATGCCCGTGCCTGGCTCTTCAAAGGCTACTGTCTTCAGAATCTGAAACAGTTCCGTGATGCGGCATCTGCCTTTACCGCTGCAACAGAGCATAACCCGAAAGAGATGGCAGGATGGCTCCACAAGGGGATCTGCCTCTTTGAACTGGATCAGCACCAGGACGCACTCTCTGCATTTGACAAGGTTCTCGAGCTTGACAAGAGAAACCTCTCGGCCTGGCTCTTTAAGATCCGCTCATTTGTCAAAATGAACAGGTACCAGGAGGCTCTGCAGAGTTCTTCCAAGCTGATAGAGATAACACCACGTGAGATCAGTGCCTGGCTCTCCCGTGCAGACCTCCTTCTGAAACTGAACAAGATTGAAGAAGCCCTTGACGCCACAAAAAAGGCACTCGTGGTTGACAAGTGGAATGCTGATGCCTGGAACCTTCGCGGACTCTGCTTTCATAAACTGAAGAGGTACGAACAGGCTCTTCCCTGTTATGAAAATGCCCTGAAACTGAACCCCCGTCATGCAGAGGCGATGAGAAACCGTGCTTCGTGCTTCCATAAGTTAAAAAGGCACGTAGACGCCCTGCAGTACTACGAGGTTGCTATCGAAGAGAACCCAAACAATGTCGAGGCCTGGTTCAACCGTGGACTGATCCTGCACAAGTCCAAACAGTACGAAGATGCACTGGTCTCATACGATAAGGTGATCAACCTCGACAGGTTCAATGTGAAGGCCTACTTCAACAAGGGCAAGATACACCGGGCCCTTGAACAGTACTATGAGGCTCTTCAGTCATTTACCCAGGCAACCAACGTCGATCCGCAGTTTGCAGCAGCATGGTTTCACATGGGTCTCATCTACTCGGATCTTGTAAGACATAAAGAGGCGATCCAGTGTTATGACCGGACGCTCAGACTCGATCCAAAACATGTTGGAGCCCTCCTCAACAAAGGGATCATCCTTGACGATCTCGGGGCAAAACGTGAAGCATTTGCATGTTTCCAGAAAGCAACCTCTCTTGATCCCAGGGTTGCAACAACTATGAAGGCAAAGGGCAAATTCGCCCACGGGCCTTAAAATAAATTTTGGGATTTACGTCCCAACGTCCCAGCTGCACATGTACTGCTGCTGATCAGCACTCAGGGTATCGATCCCAAGCCCGAGTGATGCAAGTTTTATTGATGCAACCTCGCGGTCGATGCTGTCAGGCACTTCATGAACTCCGGGTTTGAGCTCTGCATGATGCTCTGCAATAAATCTGGTCCCAAGTGCCTGCAGGGCAAAGGAGAGATCCATAACCTCGATCGGGTGACCCATACCTTTCGGCACTGCCAGGTTCACAAGCCTGCCTTCTGCAAGCAGGTGAATGGTACGGCCGTTGATCAGGTAACTGTGGATTCCATCCCGCTCGGTTATCTTCTCGGCATGTGCATTCAGCCAGGCACCATCGATCTCAACATTGAAATGGCCGGCATTTGAGAGGATTGCACCATCTTTCAGAAGTTTGAAGTGCTCTTCTCTGATGATGTCCTTGTTTCCGGTTGTTGTGATGAAGATATCACCGACCTCTGCTGCCTTGGTCATCGGCATGACATGGTATCCTTCCATGTATGCTTCAAGTGCACGGCGTGGATC
>CAZVAS010000087.1:0-3516 GCA_964625165.1 uncultured Methanospirillum sp.
GCGTAGGTAGCAAGAGGAATCTCGGCCATTACTGCATCAACCGCCTGTCGCATGGCGGTTGCTCCCGCACGGGTCCCATCCGGATGCCCGTGAATGCCACCGCCAGCCTGGAGGATCAGATCACTACCAAGCGTCTTGATCTCGTCAGCGACTCCACCAGGATGAAGTCCACCACTTGCAACCGGGAAGACATTTTTTATTCCATGCCAGGGATGAGTGAGGGTCCGGTTATCGCCGATGAGCTCCTGCATATCATGCTCCATCTTTCCTGAAACGGTTCCGGTGTGGAGTTGATCCCCACCAAGCATCCTCACAAGCCGGCAGAATGGACGCATAGCAATCCCGTGCTCCCGGTTTCTGGTTATCGCGGCATGCATGGTCCGGTGAATATGTAGTGGAAGGTTGATGGACGGATCCTCGGCAACCACCCTGATGGCATCAAACCCGCAGACGATCACATCGATCATCAGCATGTTTGCCCCCATCTCCTTTGCCTGCCTGGCACGCTCAAGGATCTTGTCACCGGCTGTGGAGATATTTACAGCATAGAGCACATTCCTGCCGGTCTCTGATCGTACCTGATCTAGTTTCTCCATCACCATCGGAAGACGCTCTGTGATCGGGCAGAACTTCTGATCAGTAAGGGTCTCATCATCCTTGATGAGATCGACCCCGCCGACTGCTGCTTCATACGCAACATCAGCAGTGTCCTTCGGGTTCAGGCCAACCTTCGGTTTGATGATGGTGCCAACATGGGGACGATCTGTTGTCCCGACCAGTTTTCTGACACCCTCTATCCCGAATTTAGGTCCTTTGAAGGGGATGATCTCCTTCGGAAACTCCACATCGAGCAGCCTGACAGCGGCGATCCGGGATAGTCCGAAGAGGTTTCCTGCAAAGACAGAGAGATACTGGGGAATATTCCCGATCTCGAATATCTCGGTAGGATACGTAATCGAGACCTGGTACCCGTCACCTGATGGGGTGATCTTCCCGACCTGCCCGTCCAGGTAATGCACGTACTCTTCCCTGGTTGAGATATCGGTCCAGGTTCCGGTGGTCTGCTCCTCAGCAATAGCCCGGGCCGCCCACTCAGGGGTTATGCCCTCTTTCGGGCGGAAGTAATAGGTCGCAACTGCATCTGCCATTGTTATTCCTCCTCGCAATACGGGTAATCAGTACAGAGATTGTCCATATCCCATTGAAGATGTTCTTTTATGATTGTGTATGCCATCCCCGGGGGAATTGCTCCCTGCTCGGTGATGATAAGATCCACATACTCAGCCGGGGTCACATCAAAGGTCGGGTTACGGACCGTAACATTAGGGAGAGTCTTACGAACAGTGTCAGGAAGAACCTCATCAGCAGGCCGTTCCTCGATAAGTATCCGTTCGCCAAGGATAGTTCGTGGGGCAAACTTGTAGGTCTCTGCAGCAACCAGGAAGTTTACCCGTGCTTCCTTTGCTGCCAGGGCGATCTGGGAGGTGCCAATCTTGTTGATGACTGCTCCGTTCACCGTGATGGCATCAGCACCGGTGATACAGAGATCGACCTCTTTCATAAAGTAGCGGGCTGCTGAATCGACGATGAAGTTTGTCTTCACCCCGGCATCAGAGAGGGTCTTGATCGTGATGTGACCCTGGTTTCGCGGCCTCACTTCGGTTGCGTACACCTCGATATCCATCCCCTGCTGATGGGCGGTGAGGATACACTGGAGTGCCGCTTCAGAGTTACAGTGGGTCATAACCACATCTCCGTCCCTGATGTGCCGGGCACCGATCTCACCGATCTTTGCGACAGCCTGCTCTGAATGAATGATGAATGATCTAGCCCGTTCCTCAAGCCCTGACTTTGCCTCATCAAGGGTCTCTGCCCGGGAAAGGGGCTTTGAGATCAGATTGACCGCGTTGGGCAGAGAGACCGCGGTAGGCCGGACACCTGCCAGTATCTCTGATGCCGGCATCATACGCTCCCGGTATGATTTCAGATCCTGGTATGTGCCTGACTGGGAATGTTCAAGCAGTGCTTTGGCAGCAGCACGTGCTATCCTCCCGGCACCCCGGATCTCCATGCTCTTGATCCGGGCTGCAGTCTCCTCAAGGGTCATACTAGGATCTTATGTCCGATACCATAGAATCCCTGTGTTCGCTCATCCCAGATTATCGATGAATGAACCTGATCAGGATCGGTATTATTCTTCCAGACGGTGATCTCTCTATCACGTATGTCAATCGCGGTCGTCTTTGACAGTGCAGGGACACTCCTTCATACCTATCGGATGGCCAAGGATGTGGATTCCGGAGAACTGTATCCGGATATCGAGACGACCATGCTCACCTTTGCTGATCCGAACAGGGTTCTTTGTGTGATTCACGCCCACTCCCACGGGATCATGGCAGCACCAGCAGAGCAACTCTTCTCCTCATTTCTGAAAGAACATAACCTGGGATTTGGGATCTCCTGTACCCGCCGGGTGGTTGAAGCAGAAGAGATCGGCAAAATCCTGATGAGTGATACTACTGCCAGAGTCGGGGATATGCAGGAGTGTATGCGGATCATCTGGTCAAAGATCAGGGAAGAGGCGATCGTTGCCCTGAACAGCGGGGTGATCGTTCACACAGGAAAAGGCCGGATAGAGTTCACGGTTACGGCCGGGGGAACCCCGTTCCCTGGGGCAAAGGAGACGATTCGTGAACTTCACCGGCTCGGGGTGGCCACTTTTATTGCATCAGGAGACAGGGAGGCGAAGCTGGAGAGGATGGCAGATTACCTTGGAATACCACGTGACCAGGTCTTTGGAGTGGCAACACCGACAGTAAAAGAGCGTATTGTCAGGGATCTGAAGGATGAATATGAGACGGTGATCATGGTTGGGGATTCGATAAACGATCTGCTGGCAATGCGGGCTGCAGATATCGCGGTTCTCACCGAACAGCAGTGTTCGCAAAAACCTGATGAACTGATTGCGGCTGTCAACCACCGGATTCACGATGTCAGGCAGGTTATCGGGATTATAAACCCCCTGATCTGATCTCCTCTTCAATATGGTGATGAGAGATATTCACGCACGTGAAGGAAAAACCGCAGGAAATAAACGTATTACCCACCAGAACACACCAGTACATCAAATAGTGAGTGCACCATGAGACCCCTGATCACAGTTGAGAACCTCTCGATGGCATTTGACGGAAAGACGGTTATCGAGGATTTGTCGTTCACCCTTGCAGAAGGAGAGATTCTCGGGATCATCGGCCGGAGCGGGGCAGGGAAGACTGTCCTGATGCATCTGCTCCGTGGGGTGGATCAACCGCCTACCAGCGGAAGGGTCCTGTACCATATTGCAGCCTGCAGCGGATGCGATTATGTAACCGAGGGAAGCCACGCTGAAACAACCTGCCCCAAGTGTGGTGCCAGCCTCAAAGCCCTCGACGTTGACTTCTGGAACCCGGAGAATGAAGCGATGAAACGGCGCATCATGCGCCGGAATGCTATCATGTTCCAGCGGACCTTTGCCCT
>CAZVAS010000087.1:3616-7040 GCA_964625165.1 uncultured Methanospirillum sp.
ACACCTGCCGAGGTCGTCGCGGTTTTCATGCAGGGGTACCACGACGATGAGCAGTTCAATGAGATCGAGGTGGGAGAAGAGATCATGCGTGCAAGGGAACTGACCAAGCGGTATGTCTCCCTCGACCGCGGGCTCATCAAGGCAGTGGATCTCGTAGACCTTTCGATTAACAGGAAAGAGATCTTTGGGATCATCGGCACATCCGGCGCAGGAAAGACCACCCTTTCAAAGATGATCGCGGGGATTCTTGAGCCTACCAGCGGAGATCTGCTTGCCAAGGTCGGTGATGAATGGGTCGACATGACAAAACCCGGGTTTGAGTTCAGAGGGCGGGCTAAACAGTATATTGGTCTTCTCCATCAGGAATACGACCTCTTCCCTCACCGGACCGTTCTGGATAACCTCACCGATGCAATAGGACTTGAGTTTCCGAAAGAACTCGCTATGCGCAAAGCCATCATCACCCTGAAGATGGCAGGATTTACCACAGAGAAGAGCAGGGAGATTCTGGAGCGTCTGCCAGGAACCCTCTCGGAGGGTGAGCGGCACCGGGTTGCCCTGGCCCAGGTCCTGATCAGGGAGCCTCATGTAGTGGTCCTTGATGAACCAACCGGAACCATGGATCCGATCACCAAGGTTGATGTGAAGCACTCGATCATGCACTCACGTGAGGAGAGTGAGGAAACCTTCATCATCGTCTCGCATGATATGGATTTTATACGGGATACCTGCGACCGGTGTGCCCTGATGCGATTCGGGAAGATTGTGAGAGTCGGTCCGACCGAGGAGGTCCTTGCAGAAGTGACCGAGCAGGAACGGCAGATCATGGCAGCGGAGTAACTTAGGAGAACTCATGGCAACAGTCATGCTTGATGGAAACCGGACGGAGATCTCACCCGGCACAACTCTCGGTGACCTGTTGCCTGGGCATGATACCTCCCTGAGCGTGGCGATCATTAAACCTGGTATCTCCAGCCATGCAGAAACCAGGCAGTATCTGCTGAAGACGACGGCAGGGGAGATCGTCGTCGAGATATCTGGCGAAGAGACACTGCTCCTCCAATCTCTTCCTTCTGGCCTTGAAGTCAGGTGGCAGGATCGTCAGACCGTCAGTTTTGGCCCGTTCTCTGCCGAGTTCTCTCCGGCACGCAGGCCGGCACGGTATGAGAGGGGAGATCTCATCCTCGGATGTGGAGGATATGATCCTTCCCGCTCAATACTGGTCTTCTCACGCAAGACTCATTCTGCAGATCACGGTGCTGCAGCAGATGGGGGCCGTCTCGGTCAGGTGGTCTCGGGTCGTGGTGTTGTTGACCGGCTTGGCCAGGGTGATAAGATCCTCTCTATCGAGCCGGTCATCTCCTTCTCTGAATCGGTGGATGCCCTCACGACGACTGATATGACTCTTGAGGTTACAGACGGGATGCAGATCATCACCCATATCAGAGTTGAGGCTCAGGGGTATGACAGCACAACCGGTAAGTACTCAAACCAGGCAGCAAACAGCGTAGAACTTCTGCTTCTGGCACTCAGGAGTGGAAGGTTCACCAGCAGTCAGCGGATGAGCACTCACATCAGGTGTGACACGTTAGCCGGGACCACTGTCCCCTATGAGGCAGGATCATCCCGGCGTGAGGGAGCGGTCATGCTTAGAACATCAGGGAAGAAACAGGGGTCAGTGTATATTTACACAGAAGATCTGCCCAGGAGCCTTGCCCATACCCGGACCGGTCAGGTGGTTCACGGCATTGAGATCGCCAAGATAGCAAAAGAAGGAGAGTCTTTTGATATCCGGGTCACCCCTGACAAGTTTGATCTGGTTGGCATCAGGCTTGATCAGGCGATCTCATTGGCAACCGGGAAAGGCGTCACACTCACACCAGACCGGGAAGGTCAGGACAGGATCATCATCACCCAGGAGCCAGCGACAACCCTCGATGTCCTGGCTGAAGGGAAGGTCTCGGTGAAGACTGTTCCAGGTTCCCAGGTGATAGATATCGTTCTCGATGATCTTCATGCACCAGAGACCTGCCGGATATTCAGGGAGATCACCGGACTTAAATTCCACGATGTAGGAAGACTTCCTCTCTTCTTTGCATTCGACGACGTCTACCTCTTTGAGACCAAGATCCCGAAGACCATCAACATCAAACCAGAAAATACCCCTGAAGATGAGGTGACTGCCGGAGCGTTTGCAATGACCAACGAGTCAAGAAAAGGGGCAGGGATGGTCGGCGTCAGAACGAGTGAAAATAGCGAGTTCGGCCCAACTTCTGAACCATTTTCAGGGACAAATGTGCTAGGCAGGGTTGTGGATCTTCAGAAACTTGGTAACCTCAAGGAGGGTGACATGGTCTACTTCAGGGAGGTGCACCAGTGAAACAGAAGATTCCCCCGCTCTACCAGGGCACGGTCACCAAGTATGTCTTTGTCGAGTCGTACAAGACCACACCCGACGACCTGGCATCACGGGCATATGAAGTCAGTGAGAAGGTGATGATCAAGGAGACCTGTTTCGGGCTTCAGATCACAGGGGAAGAGTCTGAAGTAGAGCGGGCAATCGACCACATCCGAAAGGTTGATCCTTCCCATATTTTTGTGAAAGACCGCGGTTTTCCTCCCGGAGACCCACGGAGATGCCGTGCAAATCTTGGCGGTGCCAGACCAGGTTACTTTGGGCATGAGTTCGAGATGGGAGTTGTGAAGTGGATCTCCAAAGGAATAGAAGTGGTCAGTTCAGCACAACCTGAATCATCAACTCAAGCCCCATCACCGTCAATTCCTGAAGAGACGCAGTTTTTGGACCTGCAAAAACTCAAGCAAATTATCGATGCCGAGGTGCCATAACGTGGCAAAAGTGTTTATTTATCCTGCAACCAGCCTGATCCTCTCTGACCTCGTTGCCCGTTTCGGGCACAAACCACTCGGAACAGCCCTCTCAATACGGGAGCGAATCCAGACCGCCGGACTCGACTCACCACCACTTCAGATGACACCCGACGATGCAAAAAAGGGTCTCAGGTGGGCAGCAGTCGAGGTTCCGTCCGGGGTGAGAGGGCGAATGTCACTCTTTGGCCCCCTGATCGACGAGGCTGAGGCAGCGGTGATCGTAAAACATGCCGACTTTGCATTCGGATGCATGGGATGTGCCAGGACAGATGAACTGGTAGAGTTCCTGATCAAACAGAAAGGAGTCCCGGTTCTGGAGGTCGACTACCCGTCTGATGAGGATACCGGTATTGCCTTTGTCAGAAATATCAAGGAGTTCTTGCAGAACCTGGAGGGGTCACATGAGTGAAGATCTGGTCCGGATTGCCCAGCTCTCGTGCGGTCCTGAATACAGTGGTGTTCAGAAGGAGATCTACACCGCAGCAGAGGCAGTTGGTGCAGAGGTCTTCTTCCCTGATCTCTCACTGAAAGATAT
>CAZVAS010000087.1:7140-9766 GCA_964625165.1 uncultured Methanospirillum sp.
ACCGAGGTTTTGGGAAGTGCAGACGAGGTTATGGCACTTGCGTTCGAGGAGGCAGGTGTCAAGCGTGAGGATCTCGACGCCATCGGTACAACCGGGTATGGCAGGTTCCTAATAGGTGAGCGGATCGGTGCAGACCTTATCCAGGAGGAACTGACCGTGAACTCCAAGGGTGCGGTCTTCCTTGCAGACTGCCAGCACGGCCCCTCAACTGTTATCGATATCGGTGGTATGGACAACAAGGCGATATCGGTGAACAACGGTATACCCGGAACCTTCACGATGGGAGGGATCTGTGCAGGGGCAAGCGGGAGATTCCTGGAGATGACTGCCAAACGGCTTGGTGTTGACATCACCGAACTTGGTCCTCTTGCAATGGCAGGGATGGGAGGTGACGTGCCGATGAACAGTTACTGTATCGTCTTCGGGACACAGAGCCTGGTCAATGCCCTCGCCGAAGGGCACAGCAAGGAGAACGTTGCTGCTGCTGCATGCCACAGTGTTGCCGAGCAGGTCTTTGAGCAGCAACTCCAGGAGATTGACATCAAGGAGCCGGTGGTCATGGTCGGCGGTACTTCGCTGATCCAGGGTCTGGTCAGGGCGATGGGAGAACTCCTGCAGACCGAGATCGTGGTCCCGCACCACTCTCAGTACATCGGATCAGTCGGGGCTGCTCTCCTCTCTTCCGGATTTGTGGAGAAGAACTGATTGGGATGCAGACGCTGGAGTACTTTCAGGTTGAGTCGACCGAGCCGGCAGGTGGAGAGTTGTACCGCCGGATCGCCTCGACCGTGATCACGGATCATGACATTCTCAGGGTTCTGGACCGTCTTCGGATATTCATCGATCCTGAGGTGCCGATCTTTATCGCGGTCGGGATCACCCGGACAGTCCCCCGCAATATAATCGTCAGTGATTTTTCCGGGATCACGTACGATGGCGACAAGGTCATCCTCGCGATTGCTGATGAGACCTACCTTGCCCCGCTGCTTGAGTTACTCTGGAAACGGTTTGGAAAAGATCGAATCGTGCAGCCGGATCGGTTCACCATCGAGATGCATCTGAGCGCCGAGGAGCGGGAGGGGATCGAAGAGATGGTGGTCGCAGATCCTACCGAGGGCCTCTTCAGGGATCTCATCTACACTATGCAGGTGATCTGCCCTGAAGGATTCAAGGTGAAGAGGCAGAGTTTTCAGAACGGAAAATTCTGGTTCGTTGCAAGTGAGAACACCCTTCAGGAAGATGTTGCTCCCCTTGTTGAAGAGCAGTTTGCCATCATGGGAGGAGCAGCATGATTCTGGTACCGATCACATACAAAGGCGGAGTTTACCGGCATGATGAGATCCTTGATCTTATCGAGGATATGGGCGGGTATATCATCCAGAAGCATATGATCGCCCAGGAGGTTGTTCTCCAGGCCCTTATTCCCCGCGACGACATCGAAACTCTCAGGGTGATATCACGCCCCCTCACCGGTGAGGTGATCTTCGCCCCGCTGGTGGGAACCGAGATCGCGATCGTCTCGATGTCACTCGAGATCCATCATCTCCCCCATGCCTCGTGTGACGTTGCCGAATACCTCCGGACTGCGGGTGCAAAGACCAACATGATCGGTCTGGCCCGTGGCTTTGGTAAACGAATAGGTCTCCTCTCTGATGAAGAACGCGACATTATCAATGAGCATGATCTTGTAATCTACCTCTTCGGAAACTTTGAGACCTGCATCAAGCAGAAGATGCCAACCTTCAGGCGGGGTATTCATATTCCAATCGTCGTGACCGGAGGCCCATCAACAGAGGCATTACAGAAGGTTATCGATCCCCCGGTCGCGGGATATGTAGGTGGTTTTGGAAGGTTTATGCACCGGACAAAAGAGGCCCCGGAGATCTCCAAACTTGATGATATCGTGTCAGAAGTCTCCAGGGTCCTTGACGGGAGACGCTCGGAGATTGCCAAGGATCCCCTCAGCATATCTCCGGCACGGCTGATGGATGTCATTCTGGAGCAGCTGCCTGATATCCATGATGTCACTTCGCCTGTTCCGGTTGTAGTCCAGATGGACGGAGTGAGGGTAAAACTTCCGTATGACCCATTTGCAGCACAGCTCAAAGAGGTGGAAGTAGAGAAGGGGGTAACAATAGGAATGATCAGCGACATCAGACCATCACGAATGCGTGACTACATTCTGGTAAAGGTAAAGCCCTTCTCTGATACCGGGCTCATGGTTTGATCCTGATGAACACGATGTATCCTGCAGACTACATCTCCCATAAACTGGTGACGCCTTGAGAGTAATTCGTGTTCTGTACGTGGATGATGACCAGTCCTTTCTCGAGATTGTAAAAGTGATCCTTGAGAAAGACGGGGAGTTCTCAGTCACTCTTACTCAGGAGGGGGATGAAGCACTCGATCTTCTGACTGCAGGAGATTATGATATTGTTCTCTCTGACTGTAGGATGATCAGAATGGACGGGGTCTTGTTCAGAGAGAAAGTAAGAGAGTTATACCCGGCAATGCCATTCATCTTCTTCACCGGAAGACAGAAGGAAGAAGGGATCTCAAAACTGCTTGATGACCTGACCTGGTATCTTCAAAAAGGTGGAGACCCTGCGGTTCAGTTTGCCAGGCT
>CAZVAS010000088.1:0-1096 GCA_964625165.1 uncultured Methanospirillum sp.
ATCTGCCACCAGTTTTTGCAGAATCCGGGGATCAGAGAGTGAACAGGCAACTTTGAACATCGTTGTCGAATCCTCTCCCAGGTATGTGGTGAATGCTTCGCATATGGCACCCACATGCGGGCTCTTCTCTGCCCGTCCCCATACGCTGAGAGCAAGGGTTCCACCCGGTGCAAGGACCCGGTTCATCTCCTGAAGGGCAGCAGACCGGTCAGAAAAGAACTGGAGACCCTGCTGGCACACAGCGATGTCGAACACTCCTGAAGAGAACGGCATCCGGGCTGCATTCCCCTGATAGAATCCGCATTTCACACCCTTCTCTGCTGCATATCTCCTGGCAAGCCGTAGCATCCCCTCGTTGATGTCGATCCCGGTAAATCTCGGGGTATTTCCGTGAATGTCTGCTGCCATTCGTGCAACAATGCCCGTACCGCAGGCAACATCCAGAACCCGGGTATCAGGACCGATAGAGCTGGCTGTGATGAGATCAGGTGTCCAGTCAGTCATCCATGTCGAAACGATATATTGTTCATAGGTTTCCGGGCCGTCTGTGTTCATCTGCCATCTGAAACTGGTTTTTGATACTCTGGTATTGGTATCCATCAGACATCCTGGGAATGACTACAACTGTTGATCAGTAATGCTTCAGGCAGACCTGAAACAGTGTCTGATCAGATCTCTCTCCTGATCCAGGCATCGATGAGAGCCCGGGAGATGCTCACCTTTGATGGAAACTCAGGCAGGTTATCCCTGGTATACCATCCGGCATCATCAATCTCATTTTTATCAATCTGTATCTCACCACCTGCATAATCAGCGACAAACCCTATCATGAGAGAATCAGGAAACGGCCACGGCTCGCTCGCGAAGTACCTGATATTTTCGACCGAAATTCCTACCTCTTCACGGACTTCGCGGTGAACCGTCTGCTCAAGGTTCTCTCCCGGTTCATTGAAACCTGCGATGACTGAATAGAATCCGGATGGGAAGCGGGGGGAGTGTGCAAGCAGGATCTCCTCATCCTTTTTGATAAGAACGATGATTGCCGGGGAGATCCTCGGGTAGATGGTCCGGCTGCAGGACGGGCAGATCCGGGCCC
>CAZVAS010000088.1:1196-2293 GCA_964625165.1 uncultured Methanospirillum sp.
AGGTGATGAACTCTCCGGTTCCGGGTAGACCGGGAAGAGGGGAGTGACAGCGAAGAATGGATGGTGCTGCATGAAACTCAGTATGTATATGCGATGATCTCTGAAGTACCCACCTTCAAGGCCGGGAGTTTCTCTCTCGTAATACGCAATTAATCCGGGTTTACCCTTCGCCACACTGTAAGTGGGGCAGCATATTCATCTGTTTTAGAATATACATCATCAGTATGTCATCCAGGATACTCCATCTTCTCATCATCATATTATCTGCCGGACTGCTGGTCTGCAGTCCGACCTCAGCCGTTTCAGGGGATCAGAACCTTACCGCTGTCTGGGAAACATTACAGAATTCAACCTATGTAGACCTCACCCATACGTTTGAGCCTGGCATTCCACACTGGAAAGGAGCCCCTGATGAGAGGGTGGAGACACTCTACTCGTATGAGCCCGGGAATGGAACGCTTGGGTCTGGCTTTTACATGCAGGATTACTCTCATGTCGGGCAATGGGGAACCCATGTGGATCCACCGGCACATTTCATCAAAGGTCTGCGGACACTCGATCAGATCAGCCCAAAAGAGATGATCCTCCCGCTTGTAGTCATTGATATCCACCAGAAGGTGCAGGAGAACCCCGATTATGTCGTCTCAATGGATGACATCAGGGCATGGGAACAGAATCACGGAAAGATTCCAGATGGTTCTTTTGTCGCTCTCAGGACCGACTGGTCAAAACGATGGCCTGACCAGGATGCGATGCAGAATCTGGATCAAAACGGCACTGCCCATTATCCGGGGTGGAGCCAGGAGGTTTTGACATACCTGTATGAACAGTGCAATATCACCGCATCAGGACATGAAACGACTGATACCGACCCGGGTCTGGTTGTAAGCCGCGATGAATATCCGCTTGAGACCTATATTCTTTCAAAGGACAAATACCAGGTCGAACTCCTCACAAATCTCGATCAGGTCCCGGAGTCCGGGGCGTTGGTTGTGGTCTCGTTCCCAAAACCCCGTGATGGGTCCGGGTTCCCTGCCAGGGTGTTTGCGATCTGTCCGGCTTCGGAAGGGATGGCGACAGATAGTCAATAAACTCGT
>CAZVAS010000088.1:2393-9641 GCA_964625165.1 uncultured Methanospirillum sp.
TTGATGATGGCTCAACCGGCGGTGGAGTTGCAGATGAACCCGGAATTGCTTCAAAATTGAGAAGATTGGGGTTTTTCCCCTCCTTCATCTGTTCTAACGGGGCAAGGGCCTGTGAAAGACCGGGAACTGATGTGATCGTAACATGATCTGAGATCGGTGCAAATGGAACTATTCCCACAACTATCAAAGCCAGAAGAACCAGAATGAGAGTAAACCCGATGGAGACTCCGAGCTGAGAAGTTGTCATGGTGGATTTTCCACTCTGAACAACTGGTTCCTTTATCTCTATCCATTTTATAGAGTGGGATAAATTCTCCGGCTGATTCTTGATTATATCTTCATCAAGGATTATTGAGGTTCCATGGGTGGTCTTCTCCCATTTGTATGCTTGTCCGACTACTAACTGTAGGAATCCTTTCCATGCTCCGATACTCATCAAAATCCAATAAATTGGGGAGAACAACGAGTATATGATAAGGTCTCTCTGCTTTTCTTTCCATGTTGCAAGAAGCATCATAGACAGGAAAAAGAGGTTTCCGAAGACCAGATTAAAAACCGCTATCGCTGCAAATGGCCAGAAATCAAACCATTTAGAGTAGTATGACGGAATGATAAAACTTGTAATAAATACGAGCCATAAAAAAGGTTCATAAGTGGAAGGTAAAAATTACCCCCGAACCCTGTCTGAAATATGAGGAAATTTTTCAGCCCGATATCATGAAATACCCGAATAGGGTGTCTCATTGTTACAAACCAGGTTATTACAAATCCTTTCACCCACCTGGAGCGTTGCTTTATCCAACTCCCAACACTCGTGACTGCCTCTTCATACGTGTATGAGTTCAGAACTGCTGTTTTGTACTTCTTGCGGGCTATCCGCATCCCGAGATCTGCATCTTCGGTAACATTGAACGGATCCCAGGCTCCCAACTCACACAGAGTCTGCATCCTGAAATGATTACTGGTTCCTCCAAGTGGGATTGGTGCATCTATTTTATCGAGTCCCTGGATGTAATAATCATAATAATATGAATACTCGATAGAAAACCATCGGGTAAGGGCATTTTTACGGGAATTGTAAAAGTTCAGCATGCATTGAACACATGCATATTCCTTGCCAAGCCTTCGGAAGGCAAGATATACCTTCTTGAGTTGATCCCGGTCAGGGAGGTCCTCAGCATCGTAAATTACAACAAACTCTCCCCTGGCACGCTTCAGACCATAATTGCATGCCCTGGGTTTTGTTTTGAGCTCTGCATTGGGGACAACAACCGGGTGAAAGATACTGAGAAACTTCCTGTACTCCGGAAGAGTCATGGGAGAGATGACCTCTTCGATATTTCCGAAGAGTCCGAGTTTTCTGGCCTTTCCAAGAGTTTCTTCGTCCTCCTCCTCCATCAGGATCTTCACGTCGAGTTTATCATGTGGATAATCCACCTTTGAGATATTACTCAGGATATGAGGAAGCATCTCCTCCTCATGAAAGAGCGGAACAAGAAGCGTGTATATCGGGAGATCCTCATCACGAATAGCCCGGATATCCTCATCGGTGATCTGTATCACCTTTTTTGTCCCGGTTAATCCATGCATAGAGATGTAGAACTTCACCGGATTCATCAGAAAATATGTGATATTTATCGCAGTGAATATCAGGAACGTACCGAAATATGGGTTATATGCGATGAGGATCGCCATAAGGGCGATGAAGAGAATGATGGCTCCTTTCTGCCAGGGAACCAGGATCCGGTATGCCGACTCCTCCGGGTGCCGGTCAACCAGTTCCATTAATGCACTATACCCGTGAGTATCGTCATAGCATCCATCGGTCACGGTTTTTATCGTGTCTATTGATACAACGGTCTTCTCTACTTTTTTCTTGAATACATCCGATAACCGGTCAAATAACTCAGTATCAAGAGGATTGGCTGTAGCGACCCTGATATATCCTGGTTTGGATTCAAGAAGAAGAATGAGAGCTTCATCCTCAACAGTATACGGAAGAAGGCAGCCTATATCGAGCGTTGCCAAAAAAGCAGTTTTTTCTGTATAAGCAAGCCCCAGCAGATCAGCAAGTGTCGCAAAAAATTGTTCAGGAACCGGTATACGGTATTTTCCGAGGGTGTTGATTATCTTCTCCACGGTAATATCAGGGGCGTTCAGACAACCGATTTCAGGAACATTCAATTCCTTAAGAAGATGGAATACCTCATCCTTGGTTATGGAATTTTCCTTCATTCATGTCCCCAATCCGTTGAGTATTTGTATATTCCCATATCTCACACTCTAATTCATGCTCCCTAAACCAGATTCCTTCCTGATCATTACAAAAAATACCCTGATATCAAATGATTTTCCAAACTATTAAGGCCCTGCTTCGCTGGTCATTATTATTTTCCTCTTAAATTTCTTTCACATGGAGTTTTAACGCACTATCCTGAGTTTGCTCATTCCTGACAACCAGTGTATGGGCTATAGTTCCTCTCCTGAAAATTTGATTTATTGTGTCAACCCGACTTTTTTCGGGAGATCAGGATCGAGTGACATTGCCTGTTTCAGATTGATGGTATAACCTGTGGAGTTACCCATTGATTTCTGAACCATTGCTAAATTGTACCATCCCCATTCGTTTTTCGGATCTAATTGTATCGTATTGTAAAACGCCTTCTGGGCTTCGGAGTAGTTGCTTAATGCCTGCTGTGCAGTTCCTAAATTATAATATGCCCATGGATTTGAGGGATCTGCTGAAATTGCCTTTTCGTACATGGAGACAGATTGGGGAACCTGTGCCCGGTTCTGTAAGAAATTTCCTCTGAATATCCATGCCCAACTGTTGTTAGGATCTGCATTGGTGGCATTTTTGAAGGCGTCGTAGGACTGAGTGATCCAGTTCATCTCCTGCATAGCCTTACCCAGGTTAAGCCAGGCCCATGTGTTGTTCGGATCGAGATCGGTTGCGTTCCTGAATGCTGCTGCTGCATCCTGGTATTTGCTCTGGTTCATGAGAGAGACTCCCTGATCATACCACTCTGTTGAGTTCTCACACAGGCAGGCCGGGATTATGAGGAGAGTGATCACGGCGAGGACAACTACATGAAAAGAATCCATGCGTTACCTAAGAAGTAATCAGATATTATTTCTTCGTACTAAAAGAAAGGCGAAGGTATCAATCCGATAATCTGGATAAAAGTCTATGGAAATCGTTGGATAATATATCAGATTTATGAATCTTTTATGCCATTTATAATGACAGAAATATCAAGATAGACTGCGTCTCCTTGAAATTTTGCTTCAAATCAGATATACGCCTCACTCCGCTATCCTGCGCCATCCACCCTTGGGAACCTTCATCTCGAACCTGACTCCTTCACCAGGGACTCCGCATTCTCTGATTGTGATCTGGGTCAGTCCCAGAATCTCACTTATTAGAAACAGACCCATTCCGGTATTTTTTCCGTGACCCTGCTTGAAGATAAGTTTCTTCTCCTCCTCTGTAACCCCTACTCCGTTATCTGAATAGGTTACAATAAGGTCATCATCAGCCGGCTCTGTGGTAATAGAGATAGCAGTAACTGACTCTCCATGACGCTTTGAATTTTCCACAAGATTATACAGCACTTTCTCAAGCATGGGGTCTACATAAATCTCGAATTCATCACCCTGAATAGAGAGATCGATTCCCGTAAGAACAGATTGAATGGAACGGCTGTTCATGACATCACCAATCCGTTGCCATGTAGGTTTTTTATATCCGAGTTCCTGGTATTCCTTGGTAAATTCGATGAGATGCTGAATATCCTTGCTTGCGATTGACATGCTCTTTAATTGCTTCAGTATCACTTCATCAGTGAAGTTCTCCGCGAGTATTTCGCTATAATATGATATGACCATGACCCGATTGAGAATGTCATGCCTTGTTACGCTGCTTAAAATTGCGAGTTTTGACTGAGCAGTATGGATTGCATCATACGCACGTTCCAGATCACGTTCTGACTCCTTTCGATTTGTGATATCGTTGACATTAATGATGACCCCGATGATATTCTGACTTACATCAAATATCGGGTTAAATATCGCTGATATCCAGGCTTTCTTCCCGGATAACGATACAGAAAGCTCATAATCCGGTGCCAGTACTGTTTGACCTGAAAGGCCCTGAACAAGAAGGGTTTGTGTCTGTTCTAAAAGAAAATGAGGAATCACGTCATAAATGGATTTTTTAAAACTATCTGAATATAATATCCCGAACAACCTCTCCATCTCAGGATTCCAGAACAGGATGTGAAAATCTGGATCTACTACAGCAATTCCTACCCGTGCAGAATTCACAATTGCTTTGATAAATTGTTCTCTCTCACTCAGTTCTTTCTGACTTGTAATCAGTTCCTGGTTTGAGGACTGGAGTTCCTGAGAGATCGCAACTAACTCTTCATTTTTATCATGTAGTTCGGTATTTGCATTCTGGAGGGCATCCCGGGTTTGTCTCAATTCATGCCAGGACCTGGCATTTTTGATACCAAGACCAAGGAAACGGGTAAATGAAAGAGTCAGGTTGAGGTACTCCCTGATACGGTCAGGAACTGACACCCCCGATATTTCAAGGATCCCCACTGTCTCCTTAAGATACGTAATTGGAACACAGAAACCGGTTCCATCGTCAGAAAATAGATAGTCCTTACCGATTACCGAGAGGAGCAGTTCTTCCTTCATCCCACCCTCTGAACCGGGTGGCATGATGATCATCCCTTTTGACCCTTCTGGCTGAATTGGGAGATATCCCACGAGACGAGGGGCAAACAATAATTGACAGGTGGTAAGAATACGGGAGATTACTTCTTTCTCTTCACTGATCTGGGAAATATCACTGAGAAGTGTCAATACCGCCATCTGACGGGCAGTTGTCTCAAGTGCTGACGAGACTTCTTTTTTGCAGTTTGCCTGAATCCGGCCTGCCCGCCATTGAATAATCTCAGCACTGACAATACCGGCGAGATGAGAAAGACCAACAGGAATAACTCTGATGGGCAGCCCTGAAAAAGCCATCAATGAGGTGATACGCCCCTCAGCGATAGACAAAACTCCACAATCTAAAACTACAATCTCTTTCAGACTCGAAGAGAAGTAAGAGGTGGGCTTTTTGGGATCAAACCCCATAACAGTGACATATCTCTCCCAGGAGTTCAACCATCCGGAATTGACAACGAATGCCCCTTGAGCGATGAGAGATCGAATAAACTCTCCTGGAGCCAGAAGCTCTGAGCATGTGTCTGGACCTGCATGGGAGATTCCGGGTGGTAACAGGCCTTGTGCTCCGAGCTCTGCATCACCGAAAAATAGGCCGGTCTGACCTGGTTGGATCTGTTCTTTCAGGAATGAGTAAATGGTGTCTGACCGATGAACTCCAGAAGTACAATAATGGGGAAATACACAAATCGTGACGTCTTTTGCCGAAGTATCGGCAATAACCCTGGCGATCTCTTCTTTGAAAGTTTCACAGATAAAGAGGACGAGATCGCTCACAGCATTTTCAGACAGAGATCGGATACCCCCCGTATTCCCGGGCAGCATCCCGGATTGCATACAGAACCTCATCAGGTACCTGAAGTGGTATCTCCCCGTGAGTGTCACTCAGAATAAATCCACCACCTCTGGCGAGACCCTGTATGGTATTTTTCACAATAGAAAATGCCTGTTCCCGTGTCCAGTGTCGCATTTCTATCCCGTTCAGGTTCCCGATTATTGTTACTTTCCCGGTGCTTTTTAATTTGATCTCTTTGATATTTTCATTTCCTCCAGCCCAAACGGCGATTCCGACTGTTCCTGTCGTGAGAACATCATCAAGGATGGGAAGAATCCGGGCTGAGGCAAATGCAGATACAACAGGACCGGGAACCTGATGGATAAGGTTTTGTGCAATTTTCAGTCCCGTTTTCCGGTACAATTCTAGTGGAATTATGGTAGGAGATGAGACCGGATCATAATAGACAATTCCATCAGCACCAGCCTCTATCTGTGCTGATGCCCAGTCCAAGAAAAAGCTGCTGTTTACGGTTATGAGCTTTTGAAACCTAATCTCGTCGGTGTACATGAGTTTGATATAATCTTCAAATCCCATCTGCATGACCGGAAGTGAAAGTGGAGAGAGTGCTACACCAAATATCGGTGCATCATCAGGTGATTTTGCTTTCAGAATCCGGATCATATCCAGAACCATCTGAAGACAGGGAGTCTCATGGATCGGGGGAACCTGCAGGTTGTCAATTATCTCCCCGGTATTGATAACAGGTCTTCCACTGTTTGGAGGGCCATCATCTCTGAAGATGACATCCCCGCCAAATGCTTCATATTCTACCGGAGTGTAATGGAATCCGATATATGCATCGGTTCCGAACTTCTCCCGGGAAGTGATCAGGCCCTGGGCAACGAGTTCAGGTGATCTGAAGTACTCTTTAAAGGGAATGCCCTGGTCACGTGCAGGATGCATGGTGGGATTGAGAATTAGCGGAACACGGTCTGGTTCTTTATGACTGAGTGTTGTCAGAATCCGTTCCCTGGATGTCATCGTCATGACATCGCCTCCAGTTCTCGAATTGCCGTTACAGCATCTGATGCAGTAAGACATACCCTGTCTGCTCCTACTTCTTTTCCTAGTTCAGGATCGAATCTGAAGGGTGCTCCTCCAACTATCACTTTGACTCCCTTCCCTGCAAGGCCGGATGTGACTTCCTTGATCCGTAATGCTGAAGGGAGCATGAGTGTTGATATAACGAGATATTTGATATTGTCCTGAGATACAAGCGATATTACCTCCTGCACATCCCGTCGTCCATATCGCAACGGAGCATATCCTGCACCTATGAGGTACGCAGTTACAATCCGCTCTCCGAGCATATGGTAATCTTCGAGAACAACAGTCGCAATTCTTTCCTTATTTTTCTCGTCTGATCTGATATCAGGAATCACACTGGAGATCATCTCTTCGATAAGGATTCCAGCCATGTATACCTGTGAGATGGCAACTGATCCATCCTCCCATTTTTGGCCAATCTCATCAAGGGCAGGGACGATTAATGTATCGATGGTATGTTCATTAATTACGGTCCCCTCTTCTGGCTTTAGTATCTCCCGTAACGTCAACCGATCCATATTGATGAGTGCAGTAATAAGATCTGGAACCCTGGCGTCGACCTTATCTGGGGCCATGTCATCACATGGGTAGTATATAACCGTAAATCTTTCCGTTATGCTATA
>CAZVAS010000089.1:0-7688 GCA_964625165.1 uncultured Methanospirillum sp.
ATCTTCTGGACGCTTGACACACTCAACAGACCTGCAGCCTCGAACTGACGTTCAACCCATCGTTTAAGCATGAGACTGATGAAGGCAATGAGATAGAGACCCTGCCTTATCATATCGGCATCAACAGTATGGGGATATATCTGAAGTCTACTGACAACAGTGCTAAAGAAGATCTCATCTTCTTTCTGTTCAGACGTCCATTGCATGCATTGATCCCATTGAAAATCTCCTCCTCCGTAGAAAAGAACTGATATTCCTGAATCACGCAGCTGGCGGGAGACCGCTTTCTGTTTTATACTGACATTCAGCCGGTTCTCCTCAACCTTCCATTGAACAAAGGGCTCATATCTACCTGCTATGTCCTGAACAGCAGCAGCAGGATCGGTCCATTTATAGATCGGCGTATTGTGAAGGCTGTCGAGGATAAGTTCCAGATCCTCGCTGTACTCATTTCTCTCCTCTTCATCCTGTCTGGGACTATAACAGACATATCCATGCATCTGGACTGACTCAACCGGAACAGTAATGGGAACCACGAAAAGTGTCTCGCCACGGAATATTTTCAGGTTTTTCGGGTGCATGAGTTCACTGCGTCGCCGTTTTATCTCGTCCCTCACCAGTTCATTATCCGGATTGATAGGGATCACAAAGGGAGTTCCACTAAATATGAGACCGTATATGTTCATTGCAGAGTTAAATTCCCTGCCAGAGATCAGGGCCGTGCTCCGGTAATGGAAGATGTGCATCCCTGCTACAGCATTCTTTACCAGCCTTGTTGCAGTCAGGTTTTTAGGATGGGGGAGATAAGCCGCGGGAATACTTATGTTCCGGTCATAATAAAGTGAGATCTGATCAAAAAACTGTGTATTTACCTGCTGCCTCCTTCCTGATGTGGAGAAGCGGAGTTGGGGGATCATCAGGTCGTACACTCTGCTATCCCCACTTTCACGCCGGCTTATACAGGTGCGGCATATATCCATCGGAAGGCCTGATTCTCCCAGTTTTTTAAGTAGTTTTGAAACGGTCTGGGACGATATTTTCAAACCGGGATAGATCCGTGAGAGGGCTGTTCCCTCAAACCATGCTCCGGGATTATAGATTGCATCAGGACAGGTAAGAGCAGTAATCGCAAGAGTAAGGCATATTCGGGTCTCATGCTCTGTAAGGTGTGCTCCCAGAATTTCAGGAAGTTCAAGTGACCGAATGGCATTAAGGTACGGAATCAACTCCCCGTACACATATACACGTTCAGGACTCTTTGCCTTCTCCCGCACACGAACAGGTTTTCCATCCACGTACTTTCCCAGGTACCTGCTTTTTTGCCTGGTTCTCCGGGTTTCCTTGTCGTAATAATAGGTTATTTCGTACAGGTAATCATGCCCGTTGATTTTCTTGACCCGGGTGGTAGTCTTCACATAGCATAATAGGCAGTCGTTTTATTTATTCTTGCCTCATTTCACAACGAATAAAATTAAAATATGACCAACATTCGGGTTGCCTAATCTTAGACCATCAATTATTGCCCGGTTTTGATAAATGCCCAACAATCGCCCCCAAATTTAATATAGGTCTAAAATAAACTAATTATTACCTCTCTGCAGCAGACAACGTAGTGATAACACATCCCCCCATCCGAATAACACCTGACGCATACATGTGAAATACCTCATTTCACACCCCCCATCAAATGCGGTTATCACTCCTGTTGTTGTAGGAGGGCATTGTTCGATGAAGACCCCATTGGTCCCTGTGAAACCTGAATCAACCGGTTGACTGCCCAAAGGTCAACACGGGGACCAATCCCTTTTGAAAACCCTGTGGTAAAGAGCCAGGGCTTTAGCAAAGTCGGATTATGCCGGAGGAAGAAGAAACAGGATATACATTCCAGATGTAGCCTTGGGCGGTGTATCCACAGTTCCTTCAATGATCTTCTCTTCAGGATAGCCGATATCCTGGCAGATCACCATACGGTATTCAGGATGTGAATGAAGCTTTTTTACAAGACTGTCGATAGCAAAAGAGGGATCTGTGATCAGGCAGAGTGAGCGACCACGTCCGACTTCATCAGAAGCAGTTCGCATCGCATCATCATGACCGCGTCCATGTGCAGTAAGAACCAGGAGGTTCGTCAGAGGAGTATGGAGGCGAGCAGCACCTAGTTGTACTGAGGAGATCCCGGGAATTACTATTCCAGGGAGGTACCCAAGGCCGGATAACATGGGGTCTCCCGTAGACAGGAGAACAGCCTCGTCAGGAAGAGACTTGAGAGCTTTGTAATCCTCAATGATCCTCACATCACATCCAACAGGGATATTTTTCTCAACTAGTGATATGGCCCGTTCTGATCCCACGATGAGGGTTGCAGATCTGATCACCTCTTCCGCCTGCCTGGTGAGGAGATCCGGACCACAACCAACCCCGACGATCTTCATGGTGCCTCCCTGATGATCCGTCCTTCGCGATCAAGGATTACAACCCTGGTTCCGGGATGATCAGCACAGAAACCTGACATCGATTCCTGTGCACGCTTGTCAAACTCATCCGTCCCGATCATCTCCTCAACTGTTCCATACCCTGAGCCATCGAGAAATTCAGGGTTTATAAATTTCAGGATCAATGCTGGCAGTCCGCACAGAATCGCTTCACCCCGGACATGAGCGAGTGCTGGGCCGATCCGGGATCCTACCAGAACCACTTCATAACCGGGAAAGAGAAGCCGTGAGTGTCTTAATCCAACCCTTCCGGTGGTTAACACAACCCTGCTAGCGCCAGATATCCGATTTATGATAGCCTCTTCCAGGTGATCATCCCATGGCTCAACAAAGCCAGTTGAACCAAGGACCGAGATTCCACCAACTACTCCCACTCTGGCATTGAGTGTAAGGGAGGCAATATGAACTCCATCCTCTACAGAAAGGGTGACCCTGACACCGGGAAGCCCGATGGCTTCACATGCCTCGGTCATGGCAGTGCGGATTTCTTCAAAGGCAGGGGGACTGATAGCAGGTGATCCCTTTGAGTATCGCGGGTTTTCTCGATCCCATCTCCCGATACCCTCCCCGGCAATTATCTCAACGCTATCTGAAGCCGGTTCTGCATATGCATGAAACCTGATACCTGCAGTGACATCATCGGGATAGTCACCTGAAAACTTTTCAGAGACTGCCTTGCCATCCTCTCCTTTAACTCTCACCTGAACCCTGATACCAACCGGAGTCAGTATTGTGATGGAGCCGGATACAGGGTTTTTCAATGAGAGGATCGCTGCCTTTGCTGCTGCTGCTGCGGTTGTTCCGGTGGTGAATCCACGCATCAGGATCGTGCCATCAGCCGTAAGAACTGCAAGACCTGATTCCACTGCTTCATATGCCTTGGAATCTGTACAGGCATTCACCCATGATACAGGGTACTCAAACCCACTCACCGGATCGATCACAACATCACCGCTTATTGCCTGGAAACAAACATAGTGATTATCTCATTCAATGATGCCACAGCAATAGGCGTTCCGCCACGCGTTCCTTCGTTTGAGATAGAGGGGATCGCAATCGTCCGGAGTACTTCTTTTGATTCGGCAGCATTTACAAAACCAACAGGTGTCCCGATAACAAGTGCAGGCCGGCACCCATCCCGAATCATATCGCACACAACCAGAAGGGCAGAGGGTGCATTCCCGATCACAATGATTGAACCATCAAGTTGATCACGTGCTGCCAGAAATCCTGCTGATGTCCGTGTTATAGTGCCAGACGCATCTGATCTGGTCGGGATGTCCAATACACAGGTTACTCTGCTCGAATGGCCTTTCTTCTGAATACCGGTCTCCACCATCCTGATATCTGTGAAAATCGGGGCTCCTGCAGCGAGGGCAGCAAGGCCTGCAGATATTGGATCATTACAGAACCGCATCAGATCAGCCATCGCAAAGTCCCCTACCGCTATTGAACACCGCTGCCTGATCCTGTCCTCCGGGGTCTTATCACCGATAGCTTTGCGAGCCATCTCCCTTGACCGGGAAGATATTGAGTATCCCTCCTGCGTGTCTGCGCCGATATCAATATAGGTATTTCCGGTGGTATCCCCGGGGCGTAATGATTCCTCTGACATCCTCACCTCTCTTCCAGATTCTTGTCTCTTCTCCACCAATAAAAACAACGGCGTGCATATCAATCAGATCTTCGATCTCCCATACCTTTCCGAGAGTGGTATAAAGGATCGACTCATCCTCCCGATACGCATTCCTTACTATGCCCACCGGCGTATCAGGCGGGAGATAGTTCAGTGCAAGAGCAACAGCCTCGCCGAGTTGTTCAGTCCGGGTCCTGCTCTTGGGATTATACAGAACCACAGGCATCTTCACCGAGAACAGTGCTGAAAGTCTCGACCTGATCACATCCCGAGGGGTGAGAAGATCTGAGAGACTCACCACAGCAAAATCCCCGGACAACGGAGAACCCAGCCGTGCAGCACCTGCAGTTGCAGCGGTCACTCCGGGAACGATCTCTACCGGTATCGCAAGACCGGTATGATCAAGAACCTCAAGCACAATGCTTGCCATTCCATATACACCAGGATCACCGCCTGATACCATGGATACACTCGTGGTTCTGGCAAGGTTGATGCACTCCTCTGCACGATCAACCTCTTTTCCCATCCTGCTTCTGACAACATTCTTCCCATCAAGCAGATGAGCGATCTGATCAAGGTAAAAGTCGTTCCCGATGACGACTGCTGAATCTGCAATCACCTTTTCAGCTCGACGGGTCAGCATTTCAGGCGACCCGGGACCGATTCCAACAATATAGAGCCTGCCCGTTATTAGTTCATCGGGCGAAGGCGAGGGTGACATTTCCATATACTTTCTTCTCCATTATGAGTTCTTTTTTGTAGGATACCGCGAGGGCAGCCGGTTCTGCAACACCAGGAAGGCCAAAACGTTCGGCTGCAGATTCAGATGGGACTGATTCTCTGCAGAGAGTCTCCTGATCAAGATAGATCAGGTTACCTCCAATCTCCCTGATTGCATCGGTCAGACCCTGTTCATGAAGTTTCAGGGTAGTGGTGGCGTAGATACTGATATCAGAATGAGCCAGACATGCTGACTTGAGGGCCTCATCTATTGCCTCAATGATCTCGCTGGATGTCGTTCCTTTCCTGCAGCCGATGCCGGCTGTATAAGGTGCATCAGAGACGAGAAATGAAACACCGCTTCCTGCAATAACCATACCCGGCCCTTGCACAGAATAGATACCTGCAGTTCCCGTGAGAACTGCAGCATTTGATCTCCGGGTCGATCCAGGATTAACAACGCGAAGGCCCTTTTCTTCAGCAATACCCTCCGTCGATGCTCTCCCGGTTGCTTCTGTGGCAGTTGTGATCACCGGGATCAGGCCCAATTTACCCTCAAGTTCATACGCGAGGTCATTTGCACCGTGATGCCCTCCAGATATCGGTATCGCGTACTTCATATCAGGGCTTATCACCAGAATTGCAGGATCTCGCCACTTATCAGTGAGAAGTGGGGAAATTTTCCGCACCACAATCCCTGTCGCCATGATGGCAACGATCCTATCAGCTGTGCCTATGATATCAGCAAAAACCGATTCATGATACACAACAAAGGAGCCACCAAGTGCTGTTGCAACCTGCTTTGCAGGTTCTGAAAAATAAGGAAGAGCGGTAACGATGGTTCTTGTCATGAATACAATTCAGATCTGACGTGGCCGGGAAGTTCTTCTCCAAAGACTTCTCCGATAAGCAGAAGTGCTGAACGACAGATCCCGGCATCCTTTGCGAGTTGTGCAATCGTTCCAACAGTTCCCCTGATAATCTTCTGATCCGGCCATGTAGCATGATAGATGACCACCGCCGGAGTCCCAGGAGGATGTGACACCTTTGCAACCACCTCATTCAGGCGATCTGATCCCAGAAATATCGCCATCGTCTCCCGGTGCTGTGAATATTCACTGATATGATCACGTTCTAGAGTCTTTCCAGCCGGTCTTGTGATGATGACCGACTCCGAGACACCCCGCAGGGTAAGCTGAGTCTGTAGCGCTGCAGCAGCCCCGAACAGAGATGAGACCCCGGGAACAACTTCAGTGGATATTCCTTCTGCTTTGAGCAGATCCATCTGCTCGATTATTGCCCCGTACAATGCAGGATCACCGGAGTGGAGCCTCACTACAGTTTTACCATCCCGGCAGGCCTGAACCATCAGTGGAGTCATCTCTTCGAGAGACATCCCATTGCTGTCATATTTATCAGGTGCCGGTGATCTGCTCACAAGTTCCGGGTTTACTAGAGAACCAGCATAAATCAGGAGATCAGCTGACCGAATCAGATTATTGCCTTTCACCGTGATCAGATCGGGATCGCCAGGCCCAGCACCGACAAACCATACCGGTTTCATGGTTCCTTCTCCGCAAACAGGAGTGAGAAGTAATTGCTCTCATCAGGGAGATCATCTCTCCAGATCTTCATACCTTCCATGAACATCCGCTCAACCAGAACAAACCGGCTGAATCCTTCTTTTTTTAACCGTTCTGCAGCCTCACGCGGGCGCCTGACTTTCATCTGGATTTTCACCAGATCAGGGCTGCCATCAGAGACAGAGAATCCTCCATTGATCGGTATTTCGGTCACAGATGTAAGAGCTGTGATGGAACTGACGCCTGGAACCGTGCTGATCTGTATGTGGGGGTGTTTCTCCCTGAGAACAACACAAAGTCTCGAAAAAGTCGAAAAGATATTTGGGTCGCCAATGATCCCGAATACTGCTTTCCCGGTTTCGGCAACAGGAGCAATAATCCCGGCATTCTCCTCGATCTGTCTTGATATTGCGCTCTCATCATGGCTCATAGGGAATGAGAGTTCGACCGGAGTGCAGTATGGCTCAACAAGGCTCCGTGCAATTCCTCCCGGAACAAAGACACGATCAGCCTCCCTTAAATGTCGTACAGCTGATAGCGTGAGCAGTTCTGGATCCCCAGGGCCAAGCCCGACAGCGGTCAGCATCCGGTACCCCCACAGATAATAAAGATCGGATCAAGCGGTTTGAACATGATACCTGATCCAATTGAGTAACTTCGGGAAATTTGCGCCATTATGACCTCCCTGAACAAGCCATGCTTCTTCAGATAAGAGACTGCAGTATTGACTGTTTCAAGCATCACTGCGTTTATTACCAGGGATCGGACTTTGAGTTGGGCGAGGGCATCTATAATTTCACCAATCCCCTGTGATCCTCCAACAAAGACACTATCCAGATGGTCCACAGTTGAGAGAAATGTCCTGACATCATCGTGAAATACTGATATATTCGAGATTTTGTTTGCCTGTGCTTCCTTTTCGGTCCAGGTACATGCCTCGACACGCCGATCAACAGCAAAAACGCGTTTCACCAGTGGTGCCGCTTCGAGGGATACCCGGCCGGTCCCACAGCCGAGATCTGCAAAGATATCATCTGGGGAAAGATTCAGTTTAAACAGGGATATTGCAAGGATTTCATCCTTGGTTGGACCCCCTGCAGGTGGCTTGCCCGGTATATCAATATTCATAGGCTTCGTATATGTTGACTGTACTCTAGAAAAGAGGTGTGTTTCTCATTACATTTGTTCAAATGTGGGAGACATCCGATTACCTTCAGTTTCAGAGAGTTCGTTGTTCAGACCGGTGATGACCTGAAT
>CAZVAS010000089.1:7788-9151 GCA_964625165.1 uncultured Methanospirillum sp.
TACGCTGATCAGCCAGTGCCACGTCAACCACCGTTATCACGCCGCATCCATGACTATGGAGTTGCATTCCCCCATGGCGATCACATTCTATTATCCGGATCATATCAAGAATGGAACGAGGCATCTGAGAATCGTTTCTGACACCTCGACGAATCAATTCAGTATATAACTCAACGATCACCGGCATTCTGAGCCGTGCCCGACGGACAAGTTCCTTATCCGCAAATGCCTGTTCAGGAGTTCCTCGTGCTATGATCTCCCCTTTTTCCATTAGGATGATCGTATCAGCCCATGAGTATGCAAGTTCGACATCATGGGTAGATATGATGATAGTCTTTCCCTGATGGTGTAATTCATCGAGAAGATCCATGATATCTTCTGATCCTGCGGGATCAAGCATGCTGGTTGGTTCATCAAGGATGAGAACTTCAGGATCCATTGCAAGAATGCCGGCAATTGCCACTCTCTTCTTTTCTCCCCCAGATAATTGATGAGGAGGCCTTCTTTCAAATCCTTCGAGTCCGACCTGATGGAGGGCAGTGAGCACAACGGTTTCAATTTTTTCCCGCGAATATTCAAGATTTGCAGGACCGAATGCCACATCCTGCCATACTGTCGGTGCTATGATCTGGCGGTCAGCATCCTGAAAAACGAACCCTATCTTCTGTCGCAGATTCCGGAGTGAGGTCCGGGAGTATTTCAGGGGTTCTCCATGAAACCTGATTTCTCCGGCATCCGGGCGAAGCATCCCATTAAGCATAAGAAGAAGTGTGGATTTCCCCGCGCCGTTTGCTCCAACCAGAGCGATCTTTGTTTTTGAATCAATCGGGAAGGTGATGTTCTGTAATGCACTATTCTTTCCCAGGTACCTGAATGAAACTCCAGAGATCTCCAGAATTGGATTCATCCACACCGCCTGGCTTTTTCTGATTGTATGAGATTATTCCAGACCGCGGGGAAGAGTCCTAAGAAAATAGGGGGTTCAGAGAGAGAGTCCTGTTCTTGAAAAGATAAAAAAAGTATGATAATACATCCCCGGGAGTTATTGTTGAGGAAATAAGTTTTGAATTAAATCCAAATAAATTGATCAGATCATAGCGACTGATCGTTGCGAGGTTTACAGAGATAGTAGACTCTTAACAATTTGACTTCGCGCAAGAGGGTTAATCAAGCAGAAACAAGACGTCAATCAGAATTTAGAGCGGTTACACTCGGATACCTGTAGAAGAAAGATTCCTAAAAAATGATTGATGATCAAAATATCAGGATTTTTTGAGCGGGAAACCCGAAGGAAATATATAGGATATAATGTAACTTTATTATCCCACGCTCACCACGAACGTGGCAGACGGCTCAAACGTTG
>CAZVAS010000090.1:0-2206 GCA_964625165.1 uncultured Methanospirillum sp.
CAGATGTTTGATCGAAAATAAAGTGCCTCCGGTTTTTCTGATAGCATCGCTGATCTGATCAGAACTCAGGGGACGTGAGCGTGCAGGGCTGAATTGGGTCTGCGATCTGAATGAAAACGGAATGTGGATCTGATTTCTTGTCTCAATCTCTCCGGATATATCAACCACTCCATCTTTCGAGATGGTGATCTCAAGAGACAGATCTATCGAACCATAATACAAGGAATCGGGATTTGTTTGGAGGTGCTCCAATACTTTGGTGTTTCTTCCCCTACTGGTGAGAAAAACATAATCACCCCGATGACAGGAGAAATTTGAATCAAGGAGTAATTCTTCTTTTCTGATAAACGGATCGTGACGAAGCACAAAACCCTGTTCAGTGGTACTGCTGACACAGACCAGACCATCACCTCGTTCGGGGACCAGATCTCCTGCGGGTTTCACTCTCAATAGTCCATCATTAGCCTGTCCCGTGACAGTTCCAACAGAGAGGCCCCTCTTGCCTGGCAGGTTCCGACCCATGACAGTTTCAAAGGTCTCATTATTCAGATACCCGGTAGTAAATCCACGTGAGAAAGCCAGGGCAAGATCCATCTCTTCTTCAGATGACGGAGAAAACGTACCTGATGTGAGGGCGTCAAGGGCTCGACGGTAGATCGAAACTACAGTTGCTCCGTATGAAGGAGATCTCATTCGTCCTTCGATCTTTAGTGCGGCAATAGGTAATGAGGAGATGGATTCAAGAACCGGATACACAGAGAGATCACGGGTTGAAAGCAGATACTGATCTGAAAGATCAACGGCCCTTGGTTTTAGCAGTCTCCCATATGGATCGCGGGTTCCTCTGATGATTTGATACGGTTTTCTACAGGGTTGGGCACACATACCCCGGTTTCCACTTCTCCCACCTATGACAGCGGAAAGCAGACACTGACCTGAGTAGGCATAACAGAGTGCTCCATGCCCGAATATCTCAACCTCTCCACCTGCCTTTTTAATAGATTCTGAAATATCCCTGACCTCTTGTTTTGGTAGTTCACGTGCAAGAACTATCCTAGTACATCCTTTCCCGAGGGCATACCAGGCTCCTTCCCGGTTGTGAACAGCCATCTGGGTTGATGCATGAAGTGCAGGAACTTTAGGGAGATCTGAAAAGAGTGTTGATGCAATAGAAAGTATTCCCAGATCCTGAATGAGAATCGCATCAACACCGATAGAGCAGAGATATACCAGATATTTGACAACCGGGACAAGTTCTTTATCATGGACTAATGTGTTCACCGTGACATAGACCTTCACTCCTCGGAGATGAGCATATTGTACTGCATCTTCCAGGGCCTTATCATCAAAGTTACCTGCAAAGTGGCGAGCACCAAATCTGTTACCACCCAGATAGACCGCATCCGCACCAGCTGCAATTACCACCCGGAATGCCTCCGGTGTCCCTGCCGGAGCAAGAAGTTCAATCACCGATAAACACCAGGTTCTTTTGTGTTCATACACGTACGGCTAACAGCACTTGAGAAGATTATTTGGAATAAATTCTGGCCGGTCGTCACTTACCATCCCCGGGTTAGGAATAGCGTGATCAGAATCACATGAAGGATCATGATTATCGGAACCAGAAGAGAAAATCGCAGTTTCTGGGTTTTATGTCTAAATATCTGTATTGCCAGAAAGGCACCAAAAGGACCGAAGATAGATCCAATCAGGAGGTTCTTCTCTGAAATCCGCCACCCATTACGTCGTGCCTGTACCTTATCATATCCATAAAGGAGAAAGATGCCACCATTCACAAGAGCGTAGGCCGCCTCAAGGTATGGCAGCAGTTGATCAGACATAGTACCCAATGATTAATCGGGCTGTGACCTATAGATTACTCCTCACACAAGGCGATGACAAAAGAACTCACAAATGAAAATCAATTAGGATTACTTCCAGATTCTGAACGTTATGGTTGTCTGTGCATAATAGTTCCACAGAAATGCTACTATAGTAGCCCCTGCTTTGGCAATAAGATAATGAATCTGGAAAATTTCAACGCCTAAGGAAAGGATTGCAAGATTCAGGGTGAAACTACTCGCTGCAATGATCAGAAACGATGTACCCTGTCTTACATATTCGCTGCTCTGGTTACGATAATTAAGTGATTTGTTCAGAAAATAACTGAGGACAGACCCAGTACTGTATGAGACTGTTGCAGATA
>CAZVAS010000090.1:2306-3864 GCA_964625165.1 uncultured Methanospirillum sp.
GATATTAACAATCAGCAATTGATAGAGTTGAACGGAACAACCTACCGGTAGGAAATTGTATCAAAAGGTTAGTTGTGGACTTTCAGTTCAAAGAAAACAAGAAGAAGGGAAAGTGACGTAATAGGAGATCAATTAAAAATATTGAAATATATGAGAAAGAGTCAACAGCATCTGACTCTTTCTACAGGTTATAATCTTCGTCTTGCACAAAATCCACCAACAACCAGGGCTATCAAAAGAATCCCAATTGGCAGTGGTGATTTCGTCGTTACCGGGACAACAGTCTCTGTTGTTTGTACGGGGCTCTGATCAGTGGGTGCAGAATTCTGAGGAGTTAGCACAGCAGAGATTGCTGTAGTCTGACCTGAAGTGATCGAGATGTCACGTGCATACCAGATGTATCCATCTTTAAAGATAGTCAGATTGTATGCACCAGGACTGACACTTTGAAGGGTCAGCGGACTGCTACCCCGGTACACATTGTTGAGGAGGACACCGGCACCGGTTGGACTGGACTGAACATCAAGCATTCCTCCATCTGCTCTGGATGAAGACGATCCGGATCCCACAGGTTCCAAAGCGGCATTAACTGTCACAATTTCATTTCGGTACACTGTTATGACAGAGGTATAATCATAATACCCTACGCTGGAGATTGTGATCTGATAACTTCCTGGTGTAAGACTTGAAATTCCTAAGTAACCTGATGACGGGGTTCTTCCTTCATAATTATTGTTCAGGTATACAGTTGCATCGGTCGGGGTACTGATAACCTGAATCGCTCCGTTATCCCGATCATACCTGGGTGCATATAGGGGGCTTGATTCGTACCGGTAATGACCTGGATCCGGATTCGCATATCTGCCATAATAATAGTTGGGATCACCTCTGTGAAGCAGAATATCTGACATGATCGGATCAGGATCATTGTCACCAGGGACATGGGTTGGCTCACTATACCATTGGGTTGGGGTAACTGTTATGGTAACAAGGGAGACTGTCGGCACTGGGCCTGGATGAAATCTGCCATCAGGATAACCTGGAGAAAATGGTTCACCAGGAGTCGCAGGTTGAGTGAAAGTTGGAATTGGAAATGGGTTTATTGGATTCAAACCTGGACCCTGGTTTGGATCATTGGGTTGATCATATATTGGTGTTACAATTGGAGTTGGAACATCACTCATGACTGGTGAAGGAACTGGAATATGAGTACCAGAACCAGGGCCGAAGTGGGTACCATTCAAAGATCCCTGAGAAGGTGTTGCAATCGGAGTAGGAATATCACTCATGACCGGAGAAGGGGTAGGACTGTATGTTCCTGAACCGGGAGTGAAGTGAGTTTCATTTTTAAGTCCTTGTGAAGGAGTCCAAGTAGGAGTTGGAACATCACTCATGACCGGAGTAGGTACAGGAATGTGAGTACCAGAACCAGGGCCAAAATGAGTTTCATTTCGGAGACCTTGTGAAGGAGTCCAAGTAGGAGTTGGAACATCACTCATGACCGGAGTAGGTACAGGAATGTGAGTACCTGAACCAGAACCAAAGTGAGTTTCATTTG
>CAZVAS010000090.1:3964-5209 GCA_964625165.1 uncultured Methanospirillum sp.
TGTTGGTTCATCACCTGCAACCTGACCTGAAGAAGGATCATTTTTACCACCATTGAGGTGAGTTATGGTTGTTCGTGAAGTTCCAGGAATAGCAGAACTGTCATTCCCCTGGATGGAGGAACCAGATTGAGATGACAGTGTGTCTCCTCTGTTCTGATCCAAAGATTGGTTTATCTCTCCAATTTTATGGGTTATAGTACCAGATGGTTGCGGAAAATTTGATGAAGTTCCTGATACTGAATCCACATCTGCATTAACATAACAAAGTGCTATTGCAGTAATAAGGAGAACCCCTAAAAAAAATGTATGAGATTTCATGATATCAACAATTATTGTTACTTAATCTGCACGTAGTGCTTCAATCGGATCCATATTTGCACCTCTCCATGCCGGGTATATACCGGATATGATACAGATCACCAGACCAATAGCCATAGCATAGGGAAGGTGAATCAGACTGTCAACCGTGAAGAAGTACTTAGTATTACCCACCATGATCTGAATAAATACATATCCTATTAGCAGACTAAATGTCATCCCAGCCAACGCTCCGAGCACCCCAATTAATGTAGCCTCATAGAGAAAGATTCGTAAGATCTCCTTTTTCTGAGTGCCAATGCTGCGCAGAACCCCGATCTCCCTGATACGCTCGGTCACTGACATCATCATGATGTTGAAGATGGACACTGCTGCTACCAGTAATGAAATACCAGCGATGAGGGAGGCAAAACTGGTAATCGTAGTAACAGATGATGATATCATCGTCACAAAGCGGCTGCTGTCCTGAACTCTTACAACCTCTTCCCTCCGGTTCATCTGTTTATCTATAGCATTCACTGCTTCTGATGCCTCATCGATATTATCAAGGATAATATTAACCTGGTTGTACTCATCAGTAGCCCCGAACATAGACTCATATTTTGATTTTGTCATTACCACAGCACTATCTGTATTCAGATCCATGGACATTCCACGTGATGCTATGATTCCGGCAACCTTTAATCCCTGACCAGATACTGTAAATTTGCTTCCAGGTTCAAGATTATTATCAGCTGCGAAGGTGGCACCAATTAAAACCGAACCATCAGTACTGGGATACCCACCTGCAGAAATATTTTCCAGAACTCTCTTCATAGCAGGGGTTTCAAGACCGTAAATAGTTGTACTCCACTCATCTTTGCCTTTCTTCACTTTAGCCCGTATAGAATGAACGCCATAAGCATAGCCATATTGATCCGCAACTTT
>CAZVAS010000090.1:5309-9012 GCA_964625165.1 uncultured Methanospirillum sp.
GCGATGGCAACCCGCTGTTGCTGACCACCGGATAGTTCAGGTGGTTTATGTTTAGCACGTTCCTCATTGATTCCGACCATCGCAAGAAGTTTAGAAACTCTTCCCGACGTGTCTTTTTTGCGGTATTTTAGTGTGTATGGGTATTCTACATTTTCATATGCAGAAAGGAGAGGAAGAAGGTTGAATTTCTGGAAAATGAACCCGATTGTTACCAGACGAAGATCGGTCAATTCATAATCGGTCATATCACGAACCAATTTTCCCCCGATCTCAAGATTACCCTGTGTTGGCACATCTAGACATCCGAGCTGGTTAAGTAGGGTTGATTTTCCTGACCCTGATGGCCCGATTATCGCAACAAATTCTCCTTTCTTGATAGTAAGGGAGAGATGATCAAGAGCGACCACATCTCCGGAAGGGAGGTGATAAATCTTGCTTACATCAGTTAATCGGACGACGATCTCATCTTCCGCCATGATTCGTCCGGTTTATTTTACATTCAATGAAATTTTCTGACCTTTCATCTTCCGTTTCCAGAGCACCCAGATAACAATTACCACGATAAGAATTACTATACCATAAATAATCTCCATAATTGGAAGACCACTCATGCCCTTACCCATTCCGGATAAAGGATTCATTGGGTTTACCCCTCCGGTACGTGATGAAGAAGAACTACTACTTCTACTTCCTGATGAGCTGCTGTACTGGCTTGTAGAGGATGCTCCCCCTGCTCCAGGTGGCCCACCACCTTCAGGCATTCCTGCTCCACTAACAGCTGATCCCTGAGTGCTGCCAGAGATCTTCTCCATATCGAGTGTAAGGGATTTCGAGAACTGATTCCCTGAAGCATCCTTAAACTGAATAACTATCGGGACAGATTTTGAACCTGATGGAATCTTTAGATCAAAACTTTCATAGTCACCAGCCGTAATGGTACCGATAGCATACTTTTCATTTGGGTTGCCATTTTCTCCAGCAGCACTCTCCAATGCAACAACTACTCCATAGGCATCAGTTATTCCGGCATTAGATACATCACCGGATAGTGTTGTCTGTCCAGATTCAGTGGCAACTTCAATGTTGTTAATCAATGGTTCTGCAGCAAGCTTATCAGTTCCAAGTGTTATTGGCACAGAATATGAAGTCTGATGCGAGTTCATCCCGCATGAGTATGTAACATTAAAATTCAGGTTGGAAGATTGTGATGGAGTAATATCAAAGAGAACTGATTTTTCGGAATGTGGATAGAGATCTCCGATAAAGAATGATGTCTGGTTGCACTGGATTCCATCACCAGCGGGGACAATGGAAATACCAGTCATGTTCACGCTTTTCGCATTACCGACATGCAGAGTGATTGAACTTTTTACACCCTTTGAATAGTTCTGGGGGATCCCTGATACAAAGAGTTCTAATTCTGGTGTCTCTACTCTGACTGGGATATTATATCGCAGACTTCCTGCATCCTGATAATTCAGATAAAACGCAGGATAATATATGTTCTCAGGCTGGTTTGCTACAATTGAGAATGAGAACTGCATCTTAGTGCCCGCACCGATTGTCCGGGTACTCTGGTAGGTCTCAGGATTTAAGACAGTTAATTCCTTAGAGATTAAACGGGCATCGCTGATTATTACATTACTTGTTCCTGTATTTTCAACAGTCACTGTAAGGAGACCTACATCTCCAGTCATCAGAACTGAAGGTTCAATAACTGCATCAGTTACTGTTACCTTCCCGGCAGCGTCTATGGTCTCGTTAGTCGCAATAGCCAGGCAACATTGAGAGCCTGCAATTAACAGAATTAATAAGAATCCAAAAACATAACACTGAAAATGTGAAGATAACCTTGATGACCCAACTGATTTCTGAATCGATTTTTCCGATCCACTTAATATTATCTGATTTTTGATTCGCAAAGACATATTCAACCCCACGGACCTAAGAGTATCCTTGTATTGTCATGACTAATACTTTCTGCAACCAAGTAGGATGATATTCAGGCATTCATATCATTATGTGACCCATGATAGAGAACAGGGTAGATTTGAGTGTTTAAAGATGATTGATTTGCACTCCCCGAGTGTTGTCCAATATAGGGACAGACTATGATAAAAAAATAGAATTCTGAGGTATCAGAATTTACTTACTGGGCAGGCTTCTTTCCGTCAGCTGGTGGAGTCGGACGGGCATCTGGATGAGCCTTGAAAAAATCATCTAGGAGTTTTTGTGCACTGGTAGTATCTCCGCTATCTAGTGCTGCCTTTATCTGGGACACATCACTGCCCTTTGAAGCGAGTTCATCAACGATCTTTTTCATGTGGTCAGCATCCATAGGTTGCATTTGAGGTTTTGCATCAGGATGCGCTTCAAAGAACTTGTCAAGAAGGGTCTTAGCGGTATCCTTGTCACCCTTGTCTATTGCGGCCTGAATATCAGAAACGTCAAAACCCTTTTCGGTAAGGTTTTTCAGGAGACCACTCATATCTCCACCGGCTCCACCTCCTGCTGGAGGTGCCTGGGGAGCTTCTTCAGCCACAGCAGATGCAACGAAAACACTGAGCACTATACAGGCCAGTGCAATAATCCACATATTCGATTGTTTGCTCATACTTACATCTCTTTATTGAATATCCGAAGATATTCACGTCGTTACCTATATACGGTCAACATGTCGAGGAATAAACAAATCTAAACCGGGAGGTAAAATATTCAACTACCTGGTTCATAGTTAAGAGAATGTCCGTAAATGAGTGTTTGCTTAATAATCAAATGAATATTTTTCGGGACAAAATTGGTATTTGAATTTTCTTCATTGAGTATCATTAATTAACCGTATTGGAGAAACAACAATACATGAGCACCTTCCTTTTATAGAATTATAGAGGATCATATCCTATGGAATTTAAACGAAAAATTACAACGATAACATTCCTTCTCACAATAATTGGGTGCATCACCTTTCTGATTACAGGTGCATACGGAGATGATCAGACAAAAACATCTACCCCGCAGGTAGTAATTTTCAAATTAATTGATACGGATGGAAAGAATATCGACCATGTCTCCCTGATGAAGGTTGGTGAAAATTACAAGGATGGAAACTCCCGGCAGGTACTGAGTACGCAATTTATTCGCGATACACAGGAGCTGGTCTGGACACCATGTAATGATAATTCATGCACATACATATCACTTCCAACTTCAGGCGGGACTACAGGAAGAGACGAACTTGTACTTGAAGTCGCATTATCAGATCCATCAATTGATTTGACAACCTGTTATGCTGATCCTACGTGCGAAAGACTCCGGGGTGGAACCAGTACAATGAGTGGGATGGTTGATGGAATGTTTAAAACCGGTAAACAATATGAAATATCGATTAGTAGTTTAAAGCCAGGGGTTAAAGAGGGATATGCAGTAAGTGAAAGCACCAATTAGTCTGATAAATATTATCAATTTTTATCAATAATTTCAAAAAACTAGTAAAGAATAAAAGAGAGCAGTAAATATTAAACTTTACTTAATTTAACCACATTTTTGAACGACTAATTCAGAAATTGTATAATTGAATTTACAATTTCCGTGGAATAGCATACTTAAGTACTGACCTCTACTGGAGTTGTCTTATCTTCCGAATTAGAGAAGAGACCGGGTGTAGCACACCTGCTTTGGCCGCTATTGAGAGCCTTCTGTTGGA
>CAZVAS010000091.1:0-8982 GCA_964625165.1 uncultured Methanospirillum sp.
CGCCAGGGTTTTTAGTCACCCCACCGCTATCCTGCTCTTTTCCAGCCCCCACCATGATATTCCTTCTGGTGTGACTACCCCCTTCACACCATATATAATGAGAGAATGATATGTCATCATCAGATAAAAACGCTGAGGACCTGTGTATACCGGGAAGAAAGAGTATAAGTATAATTATGGAAGACTACTCATAAACGGCATTTTTCTGGAGAGCAGATGTATACTGAAATAAAACGCTATATGCCCACCGGTCTTTCCACGCTTGATCCGGTCTTAGGAGGTGGTGTTCCTCCCGGATCAGTCATCCTGCTGAAGGGTGAAATAGGGTCAGGGAAGATCGAGTTTGCGTATACCTCCCTCATCTACCTCTCCCTGATTATGGCGCGGGGTTCCTCTGAGAAGCAGGTGCTCATTCCTGCTGACATAAGGTATATTACCGTAACAAAAATGCGTGAAGACATTCTCAGGGAGATTGGGCAGTCATTCTCCCCTGACCTTCTCACCAACATCGAAAACGTCCAGTTTGATGATCTCTCTGATATCTACTTTGACTCAAGTCTTGTTCCGATTGGGTGGTACTCAGACTATGATGATATCATTGAACGGATGGAGAAGAGAAGAAAGATTCACGATAGTGTCCTGACGACACTAGCAGATATGCTCTCTGATATTCCCAAGGAGAGCATGGTCACTATTGATTCTCTCACTGAACTTGCAACCCAGCATATTGCAGCCGGGACCTGGCCTGATCTCACAGCATTTCTCCGCGGACTTCAACGGGTTGCTAAAAGATGGAACACTACTTTTTATCTGATTCTTACAAAAGGCATCCTGAATCAGTGGCAGGAGACAGAGGTTGCTGATGCGGTTGATGCGGTCATTCATTTTAGGTGGGAAGAGTCATCCACGGCAAAGCGTCAGCGTGTTCTGTACTTCGAAAAATTCCGTGGGGTGATGATCCATCTTGAAGATAGGGAGATGGTTAAGTTTGCTGTGAAAGTAACCCCCGGTCGTGGATTTGAAGTCAGTAACATCAGGGTGATCATATGAGTGCAGATCGGATTACCTTCGGGATCAAAGGCCTTGATGAGATGCTCTCCGGAGGGCTCATTCCAGGAACAGTCGCCTCTGTGATCGGACAGTATGGGTGTGGAAAAACCAACTTTGCACTCTATTTCCTCTGGTCCGGCCTCCTCAATGGTGAGAATGTGATCCATATCACCCTGGAGGAACGCACGAGCAGGATTCAATACTATATGAAGGATAAAGGGTGGGATATCTCTCCATACCTGGGAAAGTCTCTCACGATTGTAAATCTTGATCCTTCAGACTTCAACCTTGCAATAAACAGTGTAAAAAACGAACTTCCTGAGCTTATCCGACGCAAAGGAGCCCACCGTGTTACTATTGATCCGGTTTCCCTGTTCGAAGATCTGTTTGATGATGACGCTACCAGAAGACGAGAGATGATGCGTTTTCTTGATAGTCTTCGTGATCTCAACTGTACATCCCTTCTCACGAGCGAGGCAGATAAAGAGAATCAGTTCTCAAGCAGGTACAACCTGATCGAGTATCTGAGTGATACTGTAATATTGCTGAGATATGCACGGGGAGATGCGGTTTCTGACATTCATCTTGCCATAGAAGTTGTCAAGATGCGAATGTCTGCACACTCACGTGAGGTCAAGCCGTACGAGATCCTCAAAGAGTCGGTGATGGTGTACACTGAAGCGAACGTCTTCTGAACTGCTGGTGAATATTAATTACCTCCTTATCATTATTACTCAGTATGCGATCACTCATTCCACTTCTTTGTCTTGCATTTATTCTTTTTACAGCCGGTTGTGCGCAACATCAGACAGGTACGGCTCCGGCTTCTCCGGCACAGAAAGAAACTGCTGTGGCAGGATCCGGGCAGGCTCTTGAATCATATCCGGCTCCTCCGGAAGACAACGCGGTATCAGCCCAGATCAACGAAAAGGATCAGGTAGACAAGACAATTCAGGTGTTTTTCTCTGGAGGGAAAGGCCAGAAGATGGTAAGGAGTTCATGGATCAAGATACAGCGGAGCGATGGAAGTGTGGAACGGTTTGAACTTCCTCCGAAGGCTCAGAGTGAGATCGTCCTCAAAGGTACCGATGGAGAGGATCATGTGAGGGTGTACGCAGAGTACTATGATGGACAGATCTACCAGATTGCTGACAAGTCACTCCGCCTTCGGCAACGGCTTTAATGACCCTTCAATTTTTTAGTTATTCCCTGCTCCAATCAATTTATTCTTGTTGCCATCCGACTGGCAGGAGATCACAGTAAGTATGGATCTGCGATGGCGGGAGATCACCTCTCAAAGGAATAGTTTTGCTGCCCTCTATGCTGCCTGTGAACTACACGGGTATCATCTTGTCTCTTCTCCAATACCGGGCGGTGACGTCACCCTGTACAGTCTCAACTCGATCCAGGCCCCCGGCTTTCTTAATGAGATTGCGAATGCCCCTTGTGTGACGATCGTCGGCGGACCTCATGCAACCGCCTGCTATGAGGATCTGGTTGATATTGCTGACTTTGTTGTGGTAGGTGAGGGTGAATTTACCGTTCCGAGGCTCCTCGATCGGATCGAACATAACCTCTCTCCACCACCGGGTGTTGCAACACGGAACGGGTATACTCCTGTGGATCATTCGGTGATCCCGGATGCATATCCGAGCTTCAGCGAGTACAAAGGTTACATCGAGATATCCAGGGGGTGCCCTTATGCCTGCCAATACTGCCAGACTCCGTGTATATTCGGCCACCGGATGCGTCACCGGAGTCTTGATGCAATCAGGGACCTGGCGAAACATTTCAAACAGATCAGACTGGTCACTCCAAACGCTCTGGCATATGGGTCTGATGGCAGGCATCCACGGCTTGAGAAGGTGCAGCGTCTTATGTCCTGTCTTAAGGCGGATGGAGAACGTGAACTCTACTTTGGTACATTTCCAAGTGAGATACGGCCTGAATGGATCACCGGGGAGTCTGTTGAACTGATCCGGTCTTTCTGTGATAATAGAAAACTCCACATCGGGGTGCAGTCAGGAAGCGATGCTGTCCTCTCCCGGCTCCATCGTGGCCATTCCAGCGCTGATGCGCTGTCTGCACTCGATCATATACGTGCGGGAGGGCTTGTTCCGATAGTGGATATTATTCTTGGGTTTCCTGATGAGACTGAAGAAGAGCAGGAAGAGACCATCAGCCTTGTCCGTGAAGTATGTAAATCTGGGTTTGTTCACGCACACCGGTTTATTCCGCTTCCCGGGACACCTCTTGCAGGAACACAGTCATCCCCGGTCATTCCTGAGGCCGAGTCAGTCCTGGGATCGCTGGCCCTTGCCGGGAAAGTTACCGGATCGTGGAACGACCCTGAGTTAAGATTTTTTAGACGGGTTCCATATTAGTACTCATGTTGAAAGCGCTCCTGCTTGCAGATCTGCACGGTGAATACGGGATGATCGAGTCCTTCATGGAACTCGCTCCTGATGTTGTATTCATCGCAGGGGATATCACCAATATGGGAACTGCCAAGGACGTTGATACCTGTTTTTCACGTATCGATGTCCCGAGTTTCTCGGTTCCGGGGAACTGCGATCCCAAAGAGGTTTTAGATGCCCTTGAGCGTTCCAGCAGTGTGAACCTTCATGGTTCGACAATGAACCTCGGCAAGATTTCCCTTGTGGGTATCGGTGGCTCTAATCCCACTCCGTTTGGGACTCCTTTTGAATTGACTGACAAGCAGATTGATGATCTGCTCAAGAATTCAGTTGGAAAGATGGAGAAGACTACCCATAACGTTCTCATCTCTCATGCACCACCACAGGGCATCCTTGATGAGATCGGTGGTAATCATGTCGGCTCTGCAACCGTGAAGAAGTATGTGGATAAATTTGACCTGATCTGCTGTGCACACGTGCATGAGCAGCGGGGAATCTATGAAGCAGATGGTATCAAGGCAGTAAACCCAGGCCCGGCTGCCATGGGTAACTGTGCCATGATCCACTTTGGCGAAGACGCAAAAGATATCGAGATAAAACTTCTCAACGTGTAGAGAGGAGGAGTTCCAGATAAGAGAGGGTTATCCTCTCTCCGGTGACTCCCATTTTTCTGGCAGTCTCGTCGACGCGAGCGGCCGCCTTTTCTGCATCAGTATCGCTGATCAGTTCTATCTCAACAAAATCTCCAAGCCCCTCCACCTGATCGAGGGAGATGGTGAAGTCCTGATACTTGTAATACTCACGCCGCTTACGGACGACTGCTACCATCACGAAACTGAGCCTGGTGATAATTGAATCAAAAATCTTTGGGTCTGCGATATCAAGGTTTATCTCCTCCCTAACTTTTGATCCAAGGATCGTGTCCTTTGGTCCTTTATATGTGACAGTTGTCTTTGTCCCGGTCTCCCTGAGGCGCAATGCTTCATCAGTCACTCCGAAGTCCCGATGGGGGGCATTATAATATGTGTCATGCTCGGTCAGAGTCTCGGTGAGGACTCCACCGGACGCGATTACCCTTTCTCTGACCGCTTTGATGTCCGGAACCCGGACCTTAATCTCGATCTCCAGCATTATCCTACCTTTTATCTATATGGCTCCCCATTTAATAAAGGAACCAAGAATGCCTGTCAAAGAAGGAGACTTTATAAAACTCAGCTATACCGGACGCAGTTTCGGGATGGTTTTTGATACAACCAGCGAGGCAGAAGCACGTGAATCCGGCACCTTTGATGAGAACAAGAAGTACGAGCCGGTGATCGTATGCACAGGCAAACAGCAGATCCTTCTCGGTCTCGATGAGGCTGTGATAGGGAAGGAGCCAGGGGATGAAGGCACCATTGAGATCCCACCAGAGAAGGCTTTCGGGGAGCGGGAGCAGGAACTGATGCGCTCGTACGAGAAGAAGATCTTCAAGGAGAAGCCTGCTGTCGGCATGCGGGTCAATATCCCGAACACCGGTGAAGGGACTGTTGTCAAGATGATCGGAAACCGCGTGCTTGTTGACTTTAATCACCCACTCGCAGGTCAGACACTGAATTATTCATTCAAGATTGAGGGATTTGTTGAAGATCCGGCTGAGCAGATCAAGGGTCTGATCAGTATCTTCTCCGGGCTCGACACGAGTGTTACTCTTGAGAATGGTGTTGCAAAGATCGATCTTCCTGCCGGTGTTTACTCATACAGCAGGCGCTTTGTCAGCAGCAAGCCCTATATCACCGTCTCTGTCTTTGATCTGGTAAGTGGTGTAGAAGAGATTCAGTACATCGAGAAGTATCCGAAACCTGAAAAGAAGACTGAAGAGAAGAAGGAATAATCCTTTTTCCTGATACGATATTACTCTTTTTTCGAGACTACCGTTGCTTTCTGGATGACGATGTCTTCCTTTGGCCGGTCGTTTCTGTCTGTCTTGACTTTTGAGATTGCATCGACTACGTCCATACCACTAACAACCTTGCCGAATACCGGATGATTCTTGTCAAGGTAGTTGTTGTTCACCAGGTTGATGAAGAACTGACTTCCTCCGGTGTTAGGTCCTGCGTTTGCCATGGAGATTGTCCCCCTGTCGTTCCGGTTGTCTGCAGTGAACTCGTCGCGAATCGTGTATCCCGGTCCCCCGGTTCCGGTCCCCTTCGGGCATCCTCCCTGGACCATGAACTTGTCAATGACCCGGTGGAAGATGATTCCATCATAGAATCCCTCTGAGACCAGTTTTACAAAATTGCCCGTGGTTATTGGGCGGTTTTCATAAAGTTCTATCAGGATATCGCCCTTGTTTGTTGAAAACTGGACCCTGGTAGGTTCTGCCATACATACTGGTTAACCCTTGGTGGTGATAGGTTCTCTGATCCTGATGGCATGGAAACGATCTGCGTTTCACATGCTGAGTGGCGATGTTATCCTCAAGTTGTTTTCAGTAAATCCGGCGGGTGATAAAGATATAATAATATTTATATTATGTGAAGAATATGATCTTCTATATATCGCGTTCTGATTGTACCTGTGTGAAAATCCTTGTCCTGAAGTGTCAGGTGTGGGATAAGGGTAAGAAAAGTGGGTATGATCAGTGTTGAACTGATGTGGGGAGTAAAAAATGGGAAGGATTAATCTACTAGGATTAGGACTTAGTTTATTTGTTTTTGCAATAACTGTGGCAATGTCTGGATTTGTGGTTGCCGAGGATGGCGTTCACATTGAATCTGCAGTTGATTGTGTAAACATTAGTTTTGCCTCTGATAATTTTACTTTTAGTTTTCCGAATGCAACTCCAATTACTGCCGGATATTCGGTACACGACAATGGGTATAATGTGAACAGTGCTGATAACTTTTCCTGGACTTTATTGAAGGATGGTGTAAGTACTGGTCAGACTCATCTTAATGTAACTGATAATTTTACTACGTACACATTTTCACAACCTGGTCATTATTCATTACAGGTAATTGCCTGGAATGGAAGTCTGGGACCAAGTTCTTGCATCAGGAACTTTTATTCTCCTGATATCACAGCAAAACTTCCGATAAACGGATCTATTAATCAGACATTCCCTACTTATAATTATCAGGGCCGGTTGAAATTTAATATCTCATCAAATAGTTCAATACCGAATACCATCAATTGGAATTTTGGTGATGGTACTTCACTATCACAGAGCGATTATCCAAATGCTTTCAATCATACATTCCCATATACTTCGCCATATTCGACAATTGATTACAACATAAATGCCACAGCTATCAATTCAACAGACCGGACTCTCTTTTCAGACAATTATACTACCTACACTCTGACGATGTATCCCCCGCCGGTGTCGAATTTTAATATAACTGACAATTATACCGGTAATCTAATATCTAAGGGTCCTGCTCCGGTAAAAGCTGATTTGAATTATTTGTCAAGAACCTTCAGCCCATCCGTCCCGATGTCTCCTGAGTGGAATCTTACTGATGGAAGCGATCTCAATACATCAGAAAACTTTACCCACATCTTCGAACATCCTGGTATCTACAATGTTACATTAAAAACAAGCACAATGTACGGGTGGAATTTGACTAATCATACCTTAATGGTCTATGATAATATCACATCAAACTTCACCCCAATTCAGTACCCATGTGCTGCATTTCCAGTAAATGTCACATTCAGAGATAATTCCTCTGGAAGTATTCGGGATCTCCTGACCTGGGATTATGGCGATGGTAGAACTGATATCAATCTTTCAAGGAACTGGACAAATCATACGTATTTCGCTCCAGGATTGTACAATGTCACATCAATTGGAATAAATACAACCTTTGGAATCTCGAATCAGTCGAGTCAGTGGGTGAATGTTCAGGGTCTTTATGCAAACTTTACTGCAAACCCATGGAATCAAACGATTGATCGTGGAACAAATGCACAGTTCAGATTCAATGATACTTCATCAGGAACTGATGCAAACACCAGATATGTGTGGGAATTTGAACCTAACAAGTTCTCATTCAATAAAAATGATTCTTACAGTTTCTCCCGGAATGGAACCTATAATATAAGCCTTACCATCTATAACCCGCTTTGTGGCGATTCAACGAAAGGAAACAAAACAACAAAACAGGTTACTGTTTATGAGAATCTGTATGCTAACATTACGTATTCTCCTAAATGCGGGACTTTCCCGTTAACTGTTCATTTCAATGATAATTCAACAGATACGCCAGATACGTGGTTGTGGAAATTCTACGACATAAACCAGAACTTGGTAAGTACAATTCCAGATAATAGAACACCGGTATTTGAGTATCCAGCTGCAGGAACGTATAAAGTAGAGTTAACTGCAGGAAATCTTCAAAATGCCTGGGATGTCAAAACATTCTGGGTGACGGTAAGCGATTGTCTCCAGGCTAACTTCACTGCAAACCAAACCCGGGGCTACTATCCACTTGTAGTAAACTTCACTGATACCTCAACTCCGCTATCCTCTGTGAGCACCCGCTCCTGGGATTTCGGTGATCAGACATCTGGATCCGGGGCAACGGAGATCCATTCCTTTAACCAGAAAGGTACTTACAATGTTTCTCTGACTGTCACCAACACTTCAAGTGGAATGACTCGCGTTGCAAACAAAACCATCGAGGTCGGCAGCCCGGTGTTTGCAAACTTTACGCCGAACGGCACATCTGTAGTGCCAGTCAATGCATCAATGGTTGTCAAGTTCATTGATCTCTCCGCTCCACTGTCTGATATCACCAACTGGGACTGGAATTTCGATGATTCTCTGCCTAATGACACAAACGAGAGCCCGTACCACCAGTTCACCTCCGAAGGCTGGCACAATGTCACCCTGAATGTGAGCAACCCATACTATGGTGCCTGGAATGTCTCACGGGCAAGGATCAATATTAGCGTGCAGAAGGCTCCAGAAGCAAGTTTCACCATAACTCCGGAGATTGCAAATCGTTTTGAGAGAGTTACGTTTGTTGACACATCAAAAGGAGAGTCGATCAATGGATGGTACTGGCAGTTTGGAGATGGAAATACTTCAACAGGAACACCAGCGGTGAACTATTATCAGAATGCCGGAACGTATGTAGTAAACCTGACTGTAACAAACCCATATGGAAATGGAACTGCATCGAATACGGTACGCATTAAGGGTCCGGTATATGCCGACTTTGTTACTGATCCATCAGGAGAATGGGGAGTAATTAATCAGCCGATCACCTTCATTGACACATCAAAGGGCCAACCCATTCACTGGACCTGGAACTTTGGTGACGGAAACTCAACGACTACCGATTCGTCGTCAATTACCCACACATATACTGCAACAGGATCGTATACGGTGAATATGACTGCCACGAACTGGGATGGCCAGTCAGGATCAGCAGTAAAGACCCTTCAGATTGAGAACAAATCGAGACCAAAGGATGTGAACTTTGGGGCTGCAGGAAAGCGGTACAGCGGTACTCACCCATTCACC
>CAZVAS010000092.1:0-8941 GCA_964625165.1 uncultured Methanospirillum sp.
GGTTCATTCATGTTCTCTCTTCTGGAAACGAGAACGCAGCAAAGCTTGCAGACACAGCCTTAAGACAGATGGGATCTGATGCAGCACCAGACCTTGCAGATGCGCTTGGTGACCCTCTCTCTGCAGATCCCTCAAAGATAAGTTCGATCCTTTCTGACATCGGATCTGACGCTGTACCATATCTCATCCCGATGATCGTGCCGGGAAGCCAGGGGCAGAGTCAGGCATATGCGATCATTAAGAATCAGGGTGCAAAGGCAGTTCCTGAACTCCTCGATGCACTCGGCTCTGCAGGGCCTGATCTCACAAGAGGGATAAAGGAACTTCTCGCGATCTCATTTGAAGAGGATCCGGGAGTCTTTATCGAACAGATGATGAAGCAGGGATCAGGAGCAAGTATGGATGCTGTAAGCGAGATCATCCGTGCCTCTCCTGAACAGGTCATCCCGCATCTCATCGAACTGATCAACACCGGTGATACCGATCAGATCCAGTTTGCAGGCGACCTTCTTGAAAAATTCGGAGATGCTGCAATCAAACCGCTGATCAACAGCCTGCGTCAGGAACAAGATGAAGAGCAGAAACTGGTGCTCACCTCGTTCCTGGTGAAGATGGGACCAGCAGCAGTGCCTGCCCTTATTGAGGAACTGAGGGATCCGATGCTCGTGGTGTATGCAGTGGCAGCACTCGGATCAATCGGTGAACCTGCGGTTCCCACACTGATGAACCTCCTCCGTGATCAGGATCAGGAGGTTGTCAACTATGCAGGGCTCTCCCTGGCAAGGATCGGAGAGCCTGCAATACCTGCACTCTTCAGCCTCTTCAACGATGACAAGTCAATGATGCCTCTAATCAGCAGCATCTTCGCCAACATGGGCGGAGTAGCGCTACCTCGGCTCCTTGATGAGTTCAAAGCACTTGAGACTACAGGCGAGCAGGGAAGTGAACGTGGCATATCACTGATGTCGATGATCCTGGACATCTCAATGAATGATGCCCCACAGATGCATCATCTCTTCAACCTGAAAGATCCCGAGATGCAGAGGATGCTCACCGGAATCCTGGTGAGTAAAGGAACCGGTGTAATAGATCCCCTGATCGGTGCTCTGCTGAGTTGGACCGGGCCGACGCCGAAGCTTGTGCTTCAGACATTTGCAAGCATGAAAGCACAGGTTATCACCCGGGTCCACCAGGTGATGGAGCAGCTTCCGGATCGTGACCTCAGAAGAATACCACTGATTCACCTGCTCGGAGATCTCATGGATCCCTCATCTGCATCCATCATCTTCAAGGCGCTGGAGGATTCTGATCGCAGGATCAGGATCGCTGCGGTCCGTGAACTGGGGAAGTTCGGAAGGGAGGCACTCGACCCGCTCACCAGTGCATTGCAGGATGATGACCGGGAAGTTAGGGTAGCGGCTATTGAATCAATGGGAGATATCGGGCTTCCGGTTCTTGACCAGCTGCTCGGTGCCCTGAAAGATGAGGATGGAGAGATCAGGGCAGCAGCCATCAACGGGATCGGAAAGATCGGTGAGCCTGCAATGTTCATGCTCATACAGGCACTGTCGGATTCTGACCGGAGGGTTCGGCAGGATGTTGTGCGGCTCCTCCAGGGATTTGGATGGAAACCAAAGTACACCACGGATCGTCTGAGTTACCTCTTTGCACGTGAGGACTGGGATACGCTCATAAAGATCGGCCCGCCGAGCATGGATATTCTCGCCCGCGGGCTAAAAGATTCTGATCCTGAAGTGAGCAATGCGTGCCATGAGGCCCTGAAACAGATCAAGAGCAGACTTCCAACTGTCTGAACTTGATCAGATTGATGTGAGATCGCACCGTACCGGTTTATGACAACCGGCAGGGCATCTCACATGAGACATTATATTTCAATCAGAGATCTGGATCGCAGTCAGATTGATCACCTGATAGAGAGGGCAGCCAGGATCGCTGAACACGGTGCTGATGCACAGCCGCTGAAAGGAAAAATTCTCGGACTTCTCTTTTTTGAACCCAGTACCAGAACACGAATGTCATTTGAGTCAGCCATGCTCCGACTCGGGGGTTCATGCATGAACCTCGGTGGCGTTGAGGTCAGTTCTATGGCAAAAGGGGAGACACTCGCTGACACCATCAGGGTTGTCAGCGGGTATGCAGATACCATTGTGCTCAGGCACCCGAAGGTCGGGGCAGCCAGGCTCGCAAGTGAGTTTGCAGATGTTCCGGTCATTAACGGAGGCGACGGTGCAGGCCAGCATCCATCGCAGACTCTCATCGACCTCTATACCATTCATCAGTCGATGCCCCTTGACGGGATTAAGATCGGTCTTGTCGGTGATCTCATGTACGGGAGGACCACCCACTCACTTGCCTATGCACTGACCAGATACAACGCCGAGATTCATACAATTTCTCCAAAAGGCCTCGGCCTGCCAGAATCACTTAAGCATGATCTCAGGGAGACAGGGTGCGCAGTCATTGAACATGACACTATTGAGGAGATCATCCGCGAACTTGATGTGCTGTATGTAACCAGGTTCCAGCGAGAACGGTTCCCAGACCCGGCCTCATTCTTTGACGTTGCAGCTGGATACCGGATCACGCCATCACTCCTAAACGGCGTGAAGGATCATCTGATCCTGCTTCACCCGCTTCCACGTGTTGATGAGATAGATCCTGCGGTAGATTCACTTCCGTATGCTCGATACTTTCAGCAGGCACGCAACGGTGTGCCTGTCAGGATGGCAATGCTTCTTGAGGTGATGCAATGAACAGCGACAAGTATCAGGAAGGTCTGCTCATAAACGCGATCCAGAATGGAACTGTGATCGATCATATCACCGGCGGAGAGGCCCTGATCGTGCTCCGTATCCTGGGGATCACCGGGAGCACAGATGAGTGCGTGAGTGTCGCCACAAATGTCGTGAGCAGCGCCCTTGGCAGGAAAGATGTCGTCAAGATAGAGAACAGGGAGCTCAAGGACGAGGAGGTGGACCGTATTGCCCTCATTGCACCCAAAGCAACGATAAACATCATCAGGGAACGGCGGGTTGTTGAGAAGAAGGGTGTTGATATTCCTGATACCCTGATAGGGGTTCTCAAATGTCCGAACCCCTGTTGCATCACCAACACCAATGAGCCGGTGAACAGCAGGTTCTCAGTACAGGGAAGACGGCTTATCTGTACTTACTGCGATACCGTCATCGGGTCTGATATACCGTCGCATATCATCTGATCAGATCTGGGACTGATGATCGATGAGGTGACCATGCACATCGATCTCACCACGCCAGATCCTGGTGCTGGATATCCACTTCCCATCTTCGGCGAGCACGCACCTGATCTGGTGGATCTCAACACAGGGACGTTTTTTGTCTCTGCGTAACTGATTTATCTCTTTTGCGACCGGGAATGTCTCTTCACTCACGATGAGTGCGTCGAAGTCTGAATCCAGTGTGGACCCGAACCGGTCATGAAGTTCTTCGATGATCCAGATCGGTGGAACTCCTTTCTCCTCTAGAAAAGCGAGCAAACCTGCCTCCCGTTCCTTATACGGATGGATTGGATGTGACTTGCGATCCGCGAACTGATCACTGGTCAGACCGATGGTAACAGTTCCTTCAGGTCCGGCTATCTCAAAGGCACGACTGATAAGAAACCTGTGCCCGTCATGCAGAGGGTCAAAGGTTCCCCCAACCATCACCTTCATGTCTGAACATGGTTATGTTCACTTACGTTTATGGATATTCATCGCAGATGATGTTCAGTTTAAGAATTACCGGGTCATTCGCAGGGAACCAGAGAGGTGGTTGATCCTTTTATGCCTTTCTTACAGATATGTACACAGGAGTGAACGGAATTATTCCTGTGGCATATCCGGACCACAGGGAGATACCGTACCAACGTATGAATATCCATCAGCATATTCCACAGGCTGCATTTGTTGCACCAAACGCCACCGTGATCGGAGAGGTCGTATCAGGCCCTGACCTCGGGGTCTGGTACGGAGCGGTCATACGGGCAGACAAGGATCGGATATCAATCGGTGCACGCTCAAATATTCAGGATAACTGTGTTGTACACACATCAGCAGGTCATCCAGTTACCGTTGGTGATGACGTCTCGGTAGGACATGGGGCAATTCTGCACGGATGTACGATCAGGGACCGGGTTCTTGTCGGCATGGGAGCAATCGTGCTGAACGGTGCTGTAGTCGGAGAGGAGAGTATCATAGGGGCAGGGGCCCTGGTATCAGAAGGCAAAGAGATTCCGGCCCGTTCACTGGTACTCGGCGTGCCCGGTAAAGTGGTCAGGCAAGTGACTGATGAGGAGGTTGCCGCCACTCTCAAGAACGCTTCATCATATGTACAGCTCGCACGGGAGCATGCTGTTGAGTGAAGTTGTTGTCATCGGCGGTGGCATCGCCGGGATCACGGCTGCTCTCGATCTGGCAAATCATGGGATTCATGTCCATCTGATCGAGCGTGAGCCGACCATCGGCGGACATATGGCAATGCTGGACAAGACCTTCCCGACCAATGACTGCTCGATGTGTATTCTGAGCCCAAAGATGGTTGATGCTGCCCGGCATCCGAAGATATCACTCCACACCTGCACAGAGGTCACCAGAATAGAGGGAGAATCCGGTGACTTCACGGTGTACGTCACCAGACACCCACGGTATATCAAAGAGTCTGAATGTACCGGATGTGATGACTGCGTTGCAATATGTCCGGTTGAGGTGTACAACCGGTTCGATGCTGGTCTTGGCGTTCGCAAGGCGATCTACAAGGCACATCCACAGGTGGTCCCCAATATCGTGATCCGTGACGCAGAACACTGTATCAACTGTGGCCTCTGCTATAGTATCTGTGGGAAGAGGGCAATTCTCAGGGATAATGAGGATGGAGAGGAGCAGGCACTCATTAAGGCTGCTGCAGTGATTATTGCGACAGGTTATGAGGTGTTTGACGCCACAAAGAAGCCTTCGTACCGCTATCAACAGATCCCTGATGTAATCAGCAGTATCGAGTTCGAACGGATGATCAACGCCAGCGGGCCAACCCAGGGTGCACTAAAGAGACTCTCTGACGGTACAAAACCGAAGAAGATCGTCTTTGTCCAGTGTGTCGGCTCACGTGACTGTACAGCAGGATCTCCGTCCTGTTCTGCTGTCTGCTGTATGTATGCAGTCAAAAATGCACTCCTCATAAGGGAGAAGTCACCGGAGACCGAGGTGACAATCCTGTACATGGACATCAGGGCATACGGAAAGGGATACGAGGAGTTCTACGAGCGGGCAAAGAATGCAGGGGTCAGATTTGTCAGGGGACTTCCGGGAGATCTCTACCAGAATAATGCCCATGTCAGGGTGCATGTAGAGAACACAGAAAACCGGGAACTAGTCAAGATCGATGCTGACCTGGTTGTACTCTCAGTAGGCATACGGCCACAGAACGATGCAGCAGCAATTGCTGAACGGTACGGAATCAGCCTTGATGATACCGGATTCTTTGCCGGCCTCGATCAGAAGTCAGAACATATCTCATCGATCAGACCCGGCATTTACCTCGCAGGTACCTGTCGGGAACCGATGGATATTCCTGATTCGGTCGCAGAGGGCGGGGCTGCAGCAATGCGTGCAGTCATCACCAGTATGAAGGGGGAGCATGCAACCCTCTGATACCCCGCTCAGACCAGTTATTTTTTACCCGGACATTCCTGCAATCAAATTCATTGCACAGACACGGCTTCCTGAAGAATATCGTGAAGAGACAGCACATGATGTCAAAAGGCTGGCTGATGCAATACGATGCCTTGACATCAGGGGAGCTCCGGCACTTGGTGTTGCCGGTGCATATGGTGTTGCTCTCGCAGCCCTGACCTCTACTGCAGTAGAAATTAAGATGTTCAGGCAGGATGTGTCAGATGCAGCAGACCTGCTCAGGTCAACACGTCCAACGGCAGTCAACCTCTTTTACGGAATTGACCGTGTTCTCACCGCTGTGCTGGCGGAGCAGAGTATATCATCAGCACGTGAACGGGCGGTCAGTGAGGCTGAAGCAGTTGCAGATGATGACAGCAGAACCTGTCACGCGATCGGAGAGCATGGCCGAAACATTCTTCCTCCTTCGTGCAGGATTCTCACCCATTGTAATGCAGGAGCACTAGCCTGCAGGGAGTGGGGGACTGCACTCGGGGTGATCAGGTCCGGAGTTCAGGCAGGAGTCAAAGTCCAGGTCTATGCCTGCGAGACCCGACCACTTCTACAGGGTGCAAGACTTACATCGTGGGAGCTGGCACAGGACGGGATTGATGTGACTGTTATCACCGACTCTATGGCTGCATCACTCATGAGAAAAGGGATGATTGATGTTGTGATCGTCGGGGCTGACCGGATCACAAAAGATGCTGTCTTCAACAAGATCGGAACGTACATGCACGCGGTTTGTGCACATGCCCATCAGATCCCGTTCTATGTGGCAGCACCATTCTCAACTTTTGACGAGGAGTCTGTCGAAGCAGATATTATCGTTGAGGAACGAAGCCGGGATGAGATCGCATGTTTTGGAGGGAGAAGAACGATACCAGATACTGTGAAGGTATACAACCCGGCTTTTGATGCTACACCGGTCTCACTGGTAACCGGGATCATCACAGAACACGGTATATTCAGGTTGCCTGAAGACCTTTCTACTATCAAGGCCATCAGACAACGGAGCTGACCATAGGATTATGACCACCATTTTTGATCTCTATCCCCATTTTATCACCATTGTCGGCGAAATCACTGTGCTCTTTGTACTCGGATGTCTGATCTGCGGATTCATCCTGCTCTTCCTGACAATACACGCAATTCAATCAGGAAATCTGCTCTTTCCTAAGTTCATGCGGGCAGGGCTCATATTTCTGGAGGGGATGATGCGTGGTCTCTTCAAACTCTTCGGAGTTGAGGATCAGGAGTTCCTGCGTATCATGGTCACGCTGCAGAATACCCTGAACAGAAAGGCATTCACGACCATCCCAGTCTCACAGCGTGCTATCTTTGTTCCACAGTGTCTCCGTTCGGGAGCCTGCCCTGCACATCTGCATGAGGAAGGACTCAAGTGTCGTTCCTGTGGACTATGTCAGATTGGTGTTGCAAGGCCACTGCTTGAGCAGATTGGATATAAATTCTTCATTGTACCTGGCTCCTCGTTCATCAAAAGAATGGTAAAGCGGTACAGACCTAAAGCCATCATCGGGATCGGATGCCTGATTGAGATCAAGGAGGGGACTGAGATGGCAGGGCAACTCAATCTCATCTCCATGGGAATTGTTACCAGCCGTGACGGATGCGTTGAGACCGCTGTGAACTGGGATGAGGTGTATCAGGTAGCCCTTCTCGGTATTGATCCAAAACTCATCCCGACAGAACTCCAGAAATATATCACGTAATCTTTTTGTTTGATAAATATTAGAGCGATCTTCCCTGGGGCCCCCAATGGGCACCATTGGGGTTTTTCTCACCTGAAGAGCACTGCAGATACCAGGAATATCAGAAGCGATGCAAACATCCCGACCTTGATGAGAAGGGAACTTTTGGACTTTTTTATCTGGTCAGGAGTGCTGCACCGCAATGCGCGAAACGCACCGAAGAGGATGACCAGATCGACAGGAACTACTCCGGCAAGGTAGTAATTTCCCCATCTGAAGAAGAGCAGAAGAGATGTAATAACCCCTATCACAGCAGCTGCTGCTGCAACCAGAACTGTGATACGGAGTCCATAGAGGATCGGAAGGGTCCGTGCTCCCTGCTCCCGGTCACCAGGCATATCTTCAGCATCCTTGATCAACTCACGTGCCAGGATAACACCGAATGAAGCTCCTGCAACCGGAAGGTTCGCCATTACGCCTTCCCACCCCTCGAGTGCACCGCCAAAGAGAAAGATACTTGCAGAAAGGTACGATACTGCGAGGTTTCCAAGCAGAGGCATCACTTTCAGATGAGATGCATACCCCCAGAGTAGAACCGAGTTTAGAATCGCTATGATGATGAGAGGGAGAGGGGCAAAGGCGAACCCGATGATATTAGCAATAAGAAAGAGCAAGACCGCATATAAAAAGGCTGATCTTCTGCTGATCTCTCCGGCAGGAATCGGACGATCAGGCCTGTTGATCGCATCGATCTCTGCATCATGGTAGTCATTGATCACATTCCCGGCCGCGGTGATCAGGAAAACCATGAAGAAGATGATCAGAACCGGTGGTATCAGCGTGCCGGTTGCGATGACAAATGCCAGAACTCCGGCAAATCCGGCCATAACTGCATTGAGAGGCCGAATGATCCTGAAGAAAGCAGCAGGTTTCATACTATCACAAAAAAGATACGGACGTGGAGGGATTTGAACCCCCGACATTCAGCTTAGGAGGCTGACGCCATATCCTGACTAGGCCACACGTCCTGCCTTATTACGTGGCATACGGGAAGGTATAAGTCTATCGAACAGCCATTTTCTGAAAGAATGGAGTTGGAATTGATAGAAGAAGGGAGTACCTCTCTGTGGGTTCCCAGGCATGACAGTACCGCAGTTTTTCCACCTGGCAGTGCTCCAATCTTCTACAATCCACGAATGGCCCTGAATCGTGACGCAACTGTATTAGTTGCTGCCTGCACAGAACCCAGGACCTACCTTGATGCGATGGGTGCAAGTGGGATCAGGGGATGCCGCGTAGGGCACGAGACCGGAACTCATGTCACAATAAATGACCGCGATCCTGACGCGACCTCACTTATCAGAAAAAATGCTGATCATCTCGGGCTTGATGCCACTGTCACCTGTCGTGATGCCAATGCTCTGATGTCAGAAGAGCCGTTCGATTTTGTAGATCTCGACCCATTCGGAACACCCGCACCATTTATCGATGCAGGGATCAGGAGTTCGATCAGGATGATCGG
>CAZVAS010000093.1:0-7274 GCA_964625165.1 uncultured Methanospirillum sp.
AGGTGACATCAGCAACAGACTGACCAGCCTTCAGAATTCCGGTTGGAATTGAACCAGGGTTTGCAATAACCCAGGACATGGTGGTCTTGTCGTCAACTGCTCCGGTGGCGTCGATCACGGTATCAATAGAGAAGACCTGGTTTTCAGGTGTCTGGTTTGGCAGACGGTCTGCTGCTGCAAAACCGCTAATAGCCACAAGGGCAACAAATGCAACAATCGGTACAATGGAAAATCTCATTTTTTCTCCTACAATCTTACTGGTACTTCTACCATCAACATGTACACGTTTAGAAAAAATGCATAAATGGTTTCTTCTCTCATAAAACTGAATTAACGGATTCATTATTAAAATTTAAGGCAATAGAAGAAAGTTCTTAAACTATTCAGGTTTCGGGATGAGATCAGATCTATTGAGTCTTAAAGATAGGTTCTCTCTGGTGTAAAAACGGCTAATTTTCTTTCGCCTGGATTAGCATACAGAAGAGAGAAGAAGCCTTTAGACCTCATACGAAGACTTACCTATTGGCAGAGTAGATTCATAGTCCGAGTCGAAAAGCCTGAATAACACTCCTAATAGCCGATACATCAGCATTTTCCCGGCCAGAGATGTATGACCGGGAAAAATATGAGATGGGTACACTATAATCGCAGAGTAGTATTGACTCTTTTCAGGATTTTACTCATAAATTTGTTAATGATGGTAACCATATTCGGTCTTCGTCATAGACACAGAATCATTAAAAGCCTCATCAATCTAAAAAAAGAGCATTTTCATTGGATGAACGAACCGAGGTGTTCAGAATGAAAAGATAGAAACAATTGAAAACACTCGTTAGCCATTCTTTAGAGCAACGATATCGGTAACTCCTTTCAGCATCCAGACAGCACATCGATCATCGTTCGTGATAACATTGGCATCATCATCTGCTGAGTGGCCAAATGCTGTGAGAATATGCGATGAAAGATTGTTTTTTCGCACCATATCCACGAACATACCTTTAATCAGAAATGTTTTCTCCTGGTTGACAACCTCTTCAAGAAACCCCTGCAGACTCACGAAACGAAATACAGATAGATCAGAGGAGTACTCTTCGATCTCAACAGACACCCGTGGATTTGTTTTCATATACTCCACCTTCCTGCCATACCGGGTAGAGAGAAAATAAAGGAATCTTCCATCAAAAACATACATGAATGGTGCAATGTATGGATTGTCCGGGCCAATGAAAGCGATTCTTGAGAGATACTGTCGCTTTATCAGATCATCATACTCTTCTTTCGATTGTTTCGGAATTTTTAATGGATCCATGCTCGTATGCTATCATAGAGAATAACACATGTTTATCATTTTCCATCAGATGGTTTTCAGTAATACCCGGTGACACTCCCGCTGATCAGAGATTTCACCGTCGGAGAGGACGATCATCCGGCACATATACTCCTCATGCCACTCTTCATGAGTGACCATGATGATCGTCTGACCATACTCTTCGTTGAGTTGTTTGAGAAGATCCAGAATCATTCGTGATGTCTTCGAGTCAAGGTTGGCACATGGCTCATCTGCAAACAGTATCATCGGGGTGTTGATGAGAGCACGTGCAATGGCAACCCGTTGCTGCTCGCCACCAGAGAGTTCATACTGCTTATGTGATATCCGGTGACCAAGGCCTACCCTTCTCAGTATCTCTTCACTTTTTTTGAGATACTCATCCTTCTTCATCCCCCTCGCCTTGGCAGGCAGGTACACATTCTCCTGAACAGAGAGTTCAGGAACCAGTGCATAATCCTGAAAGATATACCCGAGATTCTGGAGCCTGAACTCGGTCTTCTGATCCTCATTCAACGTGCTGATATCTGTTCCGTTGATGATCAGGCTCCCAGTTGTCGGGGTATCAAGCAGCCCGATGATATGGAGCAGAGTTGATTTTCCGCTTCCACTTGCTCCGGTTATCCCGACAAACTCACCGGGTGCAATGGCAAACGATACATCCCGGAGGGCATGGACTTCCACCATCCCCATGGTATACACCCGGGAAACGTGTTGAACCTGAATCATGCTGATCCCCTGATTGCATCGAGGATCGGCTCTTTGCTGATCTGATATGAAGGGATGCAGCCCGAGACGAGAGAGACCATGTAGAGCAGAATAATACTTCTGACAAAGGGAACAGCCTCGACCATCGGGTAGACTGCTCCACCGGGAAAGACAAGCGGGTGAATATTAAGGTACGCTATCAGAAGGAACGCAAGGAGCAGGCCCAGGATGCATCCCCAGGTTGCCATAAACAGAACCTGAAACAGGTACGAGAGTACAATTGTATCCTTGTGAATCCCGATGGCTTTTAGGATCCCGATCTGCCTTCGTTTGTTAATGGTGTTAATATAAACAACAATGAATGTGACCACCATGGCAATCACAAGGCTTACACCGGTAGAGATTCCGTTGATGATCCCAAAGGCAGTCACTGCATCCTTCACCGCACTACTCGCCTTCTCATCATAGGTTTTCACCTGCTCACGGACTCCATACTCCATAAGAAGCAGTTTCTCCTTCTCTTCCTGGCCATTCTGTGTCAGTTTGACGAGTACAGATGTAGCCTTGTCAGAGATTCCAAGTACCTCTTCCATCTCTTTCCTGGTGATGAAACCGTACTGATCGATACCGTAGACACCGGAAGAGAGAACTCCTTTTACCCGGAGACTCCTGGTTATTCCATTATTAAATGTAACAAGAACGTGATCACCGACCTGTGGGCCTCCGAGTGATTCTGACTTGTCCTGACTTGAGTCTGCATTACCGGCAAGGGTTATCCCGAGTACTATTGAGTCTGTATCCCCGTCAGAAAGGAATTCTCCATCCTTGAGTTTCGTATGAATCTTTGTGACCTGCTCCTCGTTTGTTGGAGTCAATGCCACCAGTACACCGGAGAGTGTCTTGCCCCGGTAATTATAGGTGGCACCGGTCTGGATCCGGGGAGATGTTGCCAGGACATCAGAGATCTGATCAACCTTATGCTGCAGTGAGGAGACGTTCGTTATGTATATCTCCTTCTCCTTGGGCTCGATCACCAGGTTCCCAAACGAATAGTCAATAGACTGGGCGTTGTAATTCACGATTACCCCGGATATGATCGAGGGAAGAAAGACGAGATTTACAAATACCAGTGCCATGATGGTTATTGTAAGAAACAGCGTAAACCGGTTCCCGTTCTGTATCGAACGAATGGCGAGAAAAAAAGCGATGGGTAGTTTCTGCCCGGTCATAATTCAGGGAGAGAGCCGGCGTTTGTAGAGATAGACAATAACTCCAGCCCCGAGGATTGCCAGGACGAGAATCAGCAGAGAGATCCCTCCTTTCTCCTGGACTGAGAGAGAAAGAGGCTCTGATATAGAATGTTTTCCATAATCATCCAGGTAGGTGATATTCATGGTGTAGGAGATCTCACCACCACGTGTTGCTTTCAGGTTAAAGACCGCAGGAGCATCATTGCCAGGCTCAATTGTGCCGACAAATGCCTCCTTTATTCCTTCAAACGGAATGTCGAGGCTTGCCCGGACTGATTTTGCATCGTCTGTACCGGTATTCTCTATCCTGAGGATCAACGAGAATGTATCTCCTGTTTGTATCTGCTGGGGTGATATCTGGTATTTTGATATCCCGATCTCTCCTTTTCCCTGCACTCTGATCCCGATCTGTGATCTCTGCTCTGATCTGGTATTGTCAGTGGTCAGGTACGTGATAGACAAGGGGAACTGGAGAATCCCTACCGGGATATCCTTGTCAGTCGCAAAGGAGAGATTGAGATGATATGTTTCATCCTGATCGATATCCTTGATATAATACAGTTCAGGTGAGAGGGAGGTTATCGAGTGTTCTGGTGTCTCGACACGAACTGTGATGTCATGGGCTTTTGACCGGCCTTCATTCGTCAGATCAACGGTGAGATTAAATGATGTACCAGGGATTATCTGCTCAGGAACAGTGCGGTCTACTCTGAAGGATGGTTGTTTTGACAAGGCAAACGGAGAGTTCACATTAACCGGAATCGGGTACTTCACACTCCCTGAGTCACGTATCCTGATCCATGCTTCAGGGAAATACACCCCGGTGGCCTGGGGGGCAGTGAGGAAGAAGGTAAGATTTACAGACTGCCTCGGACCAATCTCTCCGATTTCTTCATACCATCCATTCAAAACCTGAAAATCCTTGGTCTTCAGTGTTGCTGATTCAATATAGGCATTCAGCGGTGTTGTACTTGATTCAGATATCGAACCACTAGAGAGGGCACCGGTGGTTGATGTTGCAGTTCTTGAGGCCTGGTCAGCCGTATTGGTCAGGGTAACTGTTATCGATACTGGTTCTGATGGCGACACAACATCAGGGCTGATCTGATATCCGGTAACCATGACAGTCGGATTATCAGCGGAGATGGCAGGGATTAATACCACCAAGGCGATTGCCAGTATGGAAAAAGACCGAGGATTCATAATCTTCAAAACGACCTGGATTACAGTATCCTATTACTCTCGTATATGACTATTGCCAGTCGATTTAAAAATTTACTCTATGACATCCACATCGGATCATTCAATACCTAATTTATCGATGTACTGGTGAGGTATGAGCGAACAGATCAAAGCCGGACAGAAGGTCGGCCCAGGTAAATATGTCTGTATTGACTGTGGAAAAGCCATTGAGATGACCGAAGCAGAACAGGATCTTCGCAAATGTCCTGCCTGTTCCTGTGAGATGTACGACTGCTTTCCGATCACTCATATCAGGGAAGACATAAAAACCCCGGAAGATGCAGTGCATCCACCAAAACGATAAACCTTTTTCTCTGAAACAGTCTCTTTCATCGACCCTGCCTGGAACTTCCAACGATGAATCGTCGGGATTCTTTTGCATGGATATTATACTCCCAATCTGTTGAGCACACGTATCTGCGATTCTTCTCAAAACCATCTGGTTGTGATAGATACTGATACATCCAGGCAGACAGGAGATATCAGAGGTATTGTCCCTGATCATTCCACCTAACGTGGTTTCACCCATCAACTCCGGGATTCAATTCTTCTCACTGATTTGTTCTCATCTACATCGAAATCAACATAGTGTAAAAAACAAGATGTATATACATGGTCTCTAACAGAAACTGGCTGATTCTTTTTGCTCTCAGCCTGCTTTGTTCATCGATTCTACTATTCTTCCTTCATTATGAGATATTTCACGACGCTCATCACATCCTCATTTACACCCTGCATGATATCGCATTTCTTCCGATTGAAGTGCTCCTGGTGACCCTGATCCTGCATCAGATGCTGGAGAGACAGGCAACTAAAAATAAACTGAATAAACTCAACATGGTTATCGGAGTCTTCTTCTCTGAACTCGGGACGCCACTTCTGAGAGTCTTCTCATCACACGATCCTGAATACCAGGATAAGAGGCATTTTTATTCTTCAATCGTTACCTGGGATCATGCCCTCTATGTATCAAAACTGAAAGAAGCCAAGAAGTCTTCATATAATGTTCAGATCTCATACGAAGACCTGATGCATCTCAGAGAAATTCTCATTGAAAAAGAAGACCTTCTTGTTCGGATGATGGAGAATCCGGTTCTTTTAGAACATGAGACATTCACAGATGTGTTGCAAGCTGTTTTTCATCTGACAGAGGAGTTGAAACACCGTGGAGATTGTAGTGATCTTCCAGAAAGCGATGTACGTCATCTCTCCGGAGATATCACAAGAGGTTATTCACATATGATCCCTGTCTGGATCTCGTATCTTGAATATCTGAAGACGAATTATCCATATTTATTCTCTCTTGCTGCACGTACCAACCCATTTACAGAGAAGGAAGATGCGGTTGTCCGGGAATGAGGATGATATCAGAGATATGATATCAGGGAGGTGCATGAGTCTTTCTGAATTATCAGAAATCAATTTCAGGAAGGCCCAAACAGGTAAAAAGATGAGAAATGATCCAAAATTTGTATAAAGTCACAATATGAGAGTAATCTGAGGGTAGTCTGAATAGTAATCATGATTTTGAGATCAAGAGATTTACACAGGTACAACATTTGATTACGTTCCTGATGTTTACCTCTGCCATCAGAAGAAGAATATCCCTGAAACCACTTTTCTGAAATGCTCTATCACCCGTTCAGAAAAAAGATACAACAGGGTTTCGGGGGAATTATCCCGATCTATCCCCAGTGGATCTGATCTGGTGCTGAGGGAACAACCGGTAGATCCCATCCCGGGGTCGTTCCTCCATAACATGTGGTATAGCATTCAGAGCATCCAACCCCTTCGGTCAGACATTCGACCGACTCCCTGCTGTAATCATAGGTTTTACAGTTACAGCCTCCGGAAGAAAAGCGGTAGAGGATCTGTGTCTGCCCACAGAAATTCGATTCAGCATTCGTAGACCATGTCTTTTCATCAGAATCCTCGACAAGATATGTTCCTGCCCTTACGGCCTCATCCACATGGGCAACCCAGTATGCATTCGGCACACCCCCCTGACCGGGAGTGCCGGTCGTCTTCCATGGCCCGTATGTCATACCGTCGTTCACATTTCTGAGCATGATCTCGCCGGTCTGGGTGGTTCCTTTCCCGTAATTCCAGTGATAATTGGTGATCTTACAGATGTACACCGGTGAGGAGAAGGTAACCTGTGGCCGGCATGAGACCTTGTTCTCTACAGCACCAAGATTTCCGTTATCAAACTTCTCGGTGCATTCTGTCGAGGTTGTATCAGTACTGCCGCTGCTTCCCCCGCCTCTAGTCTGGATACAAAAGACATACCGATTCTTCTTGTCATAGTTTGAGTATGTGGTGTACGCCTCATTTGCAGGGAGATCATCAGGAATACGGGTGTCTTTTCTGATGTTGATCGCACCCCCGTCATTGAACTCCAGGTTATAGCAATATCCTGGATCAAACTTCACGGGACCATACTGTTGCCATTTCCAGTTCGCAGGCTGTCCTGACTCAGAGGTTGTGAAGTACCGATCAACCTGGGCATAGGTGATCATGTAACTTCCTGCCTTGTAATGTGAACCGGGCTCAAGCACCTGACTCGGCTCGATTGGACCCCAGTAATCACGACATGGAGCAACCGAAGAGGAACCTGCGGACGACCCGGGAGCTGAACTAATACAGTATGCATACGCCCGTTCACCATCGTTATTGGTAAATGAGGTGTATGCATATCCTTCAGGCAGATCTCCCGGAACTGACGACGACTGGGAGACAGAGGCACC
>CAZVAS010000093.1:7374-8891 GCA_964625165.1 uncultured Methanospirillum sp.
AATGCAAGGCACTATCCTGCTTATCGACGGAGACTCATGAGACGAATTTACCACGATATGTAGCTGATCTTCGGGGAACGCTTAAACCAGTACCGCAACAAAGGATCTGGATACAGTTGATACGTATGAATCTTCACCATATGCACCGCTATCTGGCAGGCATGCTCGTGATGCTCTGTAGCATTGCGATCATCTGCTTTCCGGCAGCAGCACAGGGAAACGACGCAGCATCAAATCCCCTTGGCTCAATCCCCTTCATCGGCGGGTTTGGTTCTTCTGAACCGGTGATCATACACTTCTTCTTCAACCCCGGCTGCGGGGCATGCGAGAAGATCCATCCGGTGATGGAAGCCTACGCGGCAAACCATTCAGATGTTAAGGTTGAGTTCTACAGCCTTGCAGGAAACCAGACAAATATCGATCTCTTCAACGCCTATCAGAAGGCGTATAATATCTCCCATGCCCATGTTCCGATCCTCTTCCTTGGTACCACCAACCTGATGGGAGAGGAAGCAATTTCAGAGAATCTTGATGCAACCGTTGCAGAGGTGAAGAAGGGTGACTACAAGCGTGGGCTCCTCACAAACCTTTCGTCAGGCAGCAGTGACACATCAGCCTCATCCATCAACCCCGGATTCCTCATCGTTGCAGGAATCGGAGAGGGACTCAATCCATGCGGACTACTTGTTCTTGCCCTGCTTCTCGTCTCGCTCATGGCTTCACAGTCACGAAGGACTGTCCTCGCCATAGGGCTTGCATACATCGTTGCCTTCTTCGCAGTGAGGCTGCTTTCAGGGTTTGCCATATTTTCAGTGATCCAGCTCCCCGGCCTCTCGCAGACCTTCACCCTGATAGCGGCTGCAGTTGCTATTATCGCTGGTATCATCCAGGTCAAAGACGGACTCTCAAAGAAACAGCATCCGCTCCTCTCGATACCTGACTCAAAGAAGAGCCTGATCTCATCATACATGAAGAAGGCCAGTGTCCCTGCCGGTCTCGTCGTCGGTGCTCTGGTTGGTATCTACGGGATGGCCTGCACAGCAGGAATATACATCAGCATCCTTGGCATGCTGTACAAGGAGCCTGCAGTCGGAATTATCTACCTGGTGCTGTACAACATCCTTGTCGTGATCCCGCTGGTTGTCATCCTGCTCCTGGTATTCTTTGGAATTCCACCAGAGAAGGTCAGTGCATGGCGTGACGACCAGAAGAGCATGCTCAGGCTCATGATCGGTGTCGTGATGATTCTCATGGGAATCATCATCCTCATACCGATGTTATAATTTATTTTTATAGATTCCATGCCCGTAATGGGTGAGGAGAAACCGCCTCACCTTTTCTGACTGGGCCCATGCAGTATCAAAATCCTGGATGACCTGATCGATCGCTTTGATCTGCTCGATATACCGTGGTCTGAACGGGCTCTCCTCGAGATCTACTAGCCCTGCTATAACCTGTAGCGGATTACGGATCTGATCGTTGAGGATCTGAAACTTCTCCATGTTCTCCTCTATCCT
>CAZVAS010000094.1:0-3635 GCA_964625165.1 uncultured Methanospirillum sp.
TACACCCAGCCCTTCTTCTTCTGCTTTGCATACGTAGTGACTGGGAAATCAGTAGATGCTGTGGCCCCGGTCACATATGCACTGAAGTCTGAATCAACTGCAACCGCCTCTCCATAGTCGTACCCGGTGGCACCACCGAGGAAGGTACCATGTACCAACGGGGAAGAGGCAGCGAAGTTGAATTTCATTAGGAAAGCATCCTGGGTTCCTTTCAAAGTCTTCTGGTAACCGGTTGCGGTTGACGGGATCAGGTTGCTCGAAGAGGTTGTTCCGACAACATATACCATACCCTGACCATCGACAGCAATTCCATTACCTGACTCAGTATTGCTGCCGCTGATATATGTTGAGTATTCAAGACTGTTTCCAGTAGGACTAAGTTTGGAAGCAAAGGCATCGCCCATGACCGCATTGGTATTCGGTGCCTCCTGATAGGCTCCTGATGTGACTGGGAAGTTCTCTTCGGTCTTTTTCAATGGACTATTCCCAACAGTAGACCCGGTGATGTAAGCTGCGCCCAGACTGTCAACTGCAATATCATTCGCCTGGTCAGCAAAATTCCCACCAAGGTACGAGGAATACCAGAAGTTAGTCCCGTCTGCACGGAGCTTTGTCACAAAGGCATCATTGGAGCCATGCAAACGCCCTCCATTCTGAATAGGAAGCAGGACAGGGAAGTCTGAGGAGTAGGTATCACCGGTTATGTAGATGTTATTAGCGCTATCAACCGCTATTCCACGGCCGAAGTCAGATGAACTTCCTCCAAGGAAGGTCGAAAAGGCGATCGATGCATTGCCATCAGAATTAGTGGTAAGTTTGGTTACAAAAACATCACGACTGTTATGACAGAATGTTCCGTTGTAACTGATAGGAGAGTTGATATTGAGAGGGCTTACAACAGGGAAGTTGCAGGATGAGGTATATCCCGTCACATATGCATCACCTGAACTGTCTATTGCGATGTCCATTCCGTAATCTTCCAGAGCCCCACCAAGGAAGGTTGAGTACTGTAGATATGGATCAATGATCAGGGGGTATGAGGGATTATAGGTCCCTAGTTTGAATCCCACACGGTTATTATCAAGAATGGTGTAGTTTGAACTAACTTCGGACCTGCTTCCGTTGATCATCTGATAACTAACCGGTGCAGCTTCGGTCAGGTTCCCAAACTTTGTTTTAACGAGGAGGGATCCGTCAGCAGTGAGTGTAATATTCTCTGCACCAGAGTATACGAGTTTTATCGTGGCAGGATCTGCAGAAGGACTTACCTGATATTCACGCTTCAGAACTCCACCCTTGCCGGTGTACGACAGGTTGATACCGGGTAGAATATCCGCATACCTGATCTCACCATACCAAGGGACATGCTCCTTATAATCTGACTCATTCTGCCCCATCAAAAAGTTCGCATACCCTGGGAGCTGATTGAGTGCCTCAATATTGATCTCCTTACGGGCTCCTTCCAGAGTGACAACCATAGGCTGCATTTCACTCTCGTTGACACCGGTATCCACACCACCGACACCGGAGACAAGCATGCCGTCTTTTGTGAAATCAAAAGAGAAGTCTTGTGACTTTGCCTGATATTGAATAATATCAGGTGACTGCCCGACATTTTTTATAAACTGAACGGGCTGTGAGGAGAGTTCCTCTATGGAAACATTTCCCCCAGCCGCCACACTCCCGGTTACCGGCATCCAGCAGACCAGTAATACCAAGAGCGCAGCTAGTAATGCACTCTGTTGTATCCGTATCATCTCATCCATACCCCCATACCAGTTTTATGTTGCACGCAGAGTCCCCCCATTTTTTCTGAAATATAATAATAGCCTTAATTATTACATTTCATTGGAGTGCCCGAACCTACGGGCTTTTCTTCGCTGAACAACACCGATCTCACATCATGTACAATATGACAAGGATGTCTTTTCATGGATTATAAGTGTTTCTAAAAATAGTGAGCCAGAGCCCTTATTATCAAAAAACAGGAGGGAAACAGAACCCGTATGAACAACAGGGCCTGAAAAAGAATTATATTAGGAGCCTATATTCAAAAATGCGTATAAATTAGAGGATTGCGCCTATTGGGGATCCTTACCTGAAACACCTTCTTCCTCATCTGATGATACTTCCCTTCTCATTGAGGGGAAGAGGATGACCTCCTTGATCGAGGAGTTGCTGGTGCTGAGCATAACGAGCCGATCAATTCCGATCCCAACACCACCTGTTGGGGGCATGCCATATCCAAGAGCATTCACGAAGTCATAGTCATGCATCTGGGCTTCTTCGTCACCAAGCCGCCGCTTCTCTTCCTGGGCCTCAAACCGCTCGAGTTGATCCAGGGGATCGTTCAACTCGGAGAACCCGTTTGCAAGTTCCATCCCTGCAATAAAAAGTTCGAACCGTTCAACAAATCCTTCCTTCTCCCGGTGTACCTTTGCAAGCGGTGAATTTTCTATTGGGAAATCAAGAATGAACGTGGGTTGGATCAACTTCTCTTCGACCAGGGTTTCGAAGAAGAGAGGCAGGGCATCACGGTGGCTTCTGGCACCGTCAATTCCTTCAACGCCAAGTGTTCTCCCTTTCTCTTTGAGATCATCAAGTGTATATGCAAAGATGTCAATGCCACCGATATTTTTGACTGCTTCATCCATCGGCATTGAGTTCCACGGAGGAGCGAAATTCAGGGTATTGCCTTCATAGGTGACCTCATATCCTCCTGTCACCTCTTTGATAATACCAGAAACGATCTCTTCTGTCAGCCGCATCATGTCCCTGTAATCGGCATATGCCTGATAGATCTCAACCATTGAGAACTCGGGGTTATGACTTGTATCGATATCCTCGTTTCTGAAGTTCTTTGCAAGTTCAAAGACCTTCTCAAACCCACCAACAACCAGCCGCTTCAGATAGAGCTCTGGTGCAATCCTCATGTACAGTTTCTGCTCGAGGTAGTTGTGGTAAGTGGTAAACGGCCTTGCGTTTGCACCGCCATAGATCGGCTGGAGAGTCGGTGTCTCAAACTCCAAAAACCCACGACTGGTCAGACAGTTTCTGAGCTGAGACAGAATCCTGCTTCGTATCCTGAACGTCTCTCTGCTATCCTCGTTGACGATAAGATCCAGGTACCGCTGCCGATATCGTTTCTCAAGATTTGTGAGCCCATGGAACTTTTCCGGAAGTGAGCAGAGCGCTTTAGTCAGTAGTTCAAAGTCATCTACCCAGAGAGTAATCTCACCTACTTTGGTTCTGAATGCCCGGCCTACAACTCCGATGATGTCCCCACGCTCTATCCCGGATTTGAAGACTGCAAACTTTCCTTCTGGGAGTGAATCCTTCTTTATGTAGAGTTGAATCCTACCGGATTCATCTCCAAGATCACAGAAAAAGGTCTTCCCATGATCTCGAACGATAAAGATTCTGCCTGCAGTGCTGACCTGCTCAGTGGATGGATCATGGGTTACTGAGTCAAATGCTTCCCGGATTCCGGCAATGGTGTGTGTTCTCTTGAAAGTGGGAGGATATAGTGGGACTCCCTGTTCCTGGAGGAGGTTTCTTTTTGCGAGACGCTGTTCATCGAACTGTAACGCTGGATTATCAAATGACATGGTTGTTATTTCTCCTCCCCTGGTTTG
>CAZVAS010000094.1:3735-8810 GCA_964625165.1 uncultured Methanospirillum sp.
AGAAGTACCCGACACCTGCAAGGATCCCGATGATCAACAAGGGGGATGGCCAGGGTGCCCCCTGACGGGATGTTCCGGTCGTTGTGGCAGAGGTCAGAGCAGTGTTGATCTGAAGCACCTGCCCGGGTATCACCTCAAACGATGAGGTATACTCCTGATACCCGTCAAGTTTTATCGAATAGGTATGTTTACCGGAACAGAGGGTCTCAACAGTGGCAGGGGTTTTGCCCTTAAGGAGACCGTCAACTATGATGTCAGCACCTGCAGGATCTGAACTCGCCATCACAAGTCCACATGCCTGAGGCATCGGACTTGGATCCATCTGGACAGTTACTGGCGTAATGGATCCGGCCGTAACCATGACCATTGCTTCGAAGTCCTCGTAATTTTTGCTGGTGACATATATCCTGTGACTTCCCGGTGTAATATTAGATATCTCAAGAGGTCTGCCAGTTTCAGTAAGCCCCCTGTACTCATTATCAAGGAATACGGATGCTCCCGGAGGTTCGGTGGTGACAACCACAAAACCACCGGATACACCTGTAGCCGGCTTGAGAGAGGCATATACCGGGGTGGTCACCTGATTCTGCACGGAAACCCATTCAACATAATCATCATTTCCTGCCCGGCTGATCCTGACCTCATGGCGCCCTGGCGGAATGTTGCCCACGACGAGGTTTGTTGTTCCGGCATACACACCGTCCACATATGCCATGGCACCACCGGGATCTGAACTGATCTCTAGCGTTCCGGAGCCGGTTCGTATAGTCAAACTTGCTGCCAGTTCGGTTGTCTCTCCAGGATGGATCTCAACGGTTCTGACATACGGCTCATACCCCATCATGACCAGCGAGACCAGATGCGATCCCGTCGGTAGATTTCGATAGATCCAAGGGGCCATCTGCCCGTTTCCATTGTCAACGGTTACCATGGCACCAGATGGAGACGAACTTACCTTCAGGGATCCTGTAGTTGCAACGGGGGCTAGCACTGCCATAACCGGAACAGTTCCACCAGGCTGAACACTCTGATTATAGGCCTGCTCCCAGATCTGGAAACCCTGCATCATGACCCTGATCACCGTTGCATTCGTGCTCATGGCAGTGACAGGGACAATCACCGGGGTCTCCCCGGCAAATGCACCATTGACAATCACATCAGCCCCCTGCGGGTTCGACTTCACCTCATAATATCCCATCTGTGTCTGCACCGCTGATACTGGAGCAAGGATAGAGAATATGAATATGAGTACCAGAAGGCATACAAACCTGTCCAAGGGCAGGATCTCCCTCATCATATTGGTATGGTTCTCAGGTCGTACCTGAAAAAGTATCCGATGCAAATTTTTTACGACGTGAAGTGGCTGGCTGATTCGTTGCGTAATTCATTCAGAACATTAATGGTGCACACGTCAGAAAAAATTGCACCAGAATATTCATAATTCATATACCAGAAGAACAGATATGGTATCGGTAAACTGATGCGAATCTGTACAATCCCTGAAAACGGATTCTTATCACCCTCATTTTTCTTCGTGTTTAGATAGGGGACCGGATATTTCCGGTCCCCGGGTATTGACAACGCAGACAGGTTACCGCAGGTCTTCGATAATCATGATAACTATATTTGGAATCTCTGATCCGGCTATTATTGCTGGCTATGTCCTATCGATAGGATTCGCTCTTGCCTGCATTGTGTACGGACTGGTAAACTGGAACAGGGGAGGATCATAAATGACAACAGATCCGGTTATTACTCTTGTAATTGTTCTGGTTTACGTAGGAATCACCCTGGGTCTCGGGTATCTCGGGTACCGAAGGACGAACCATGCCGAAGACTACCTGCTTGCCGGCAGGGACAGCCACCCGGTAATTATAGCCCTTTCGTACGGAGCCACCTTCATCTCCACATCTGCGATCGTGGGGTTCGGTGGTGTTGCTGCGAACCTTGGAATGGGCCTAATCTGGTTGACCGTTTTCAATATCGGGATCGGAATCCTTCTCGCATTTGTTGTATTCGGAAAGAAGACACGGGAGAAAGGGGTAGAGACCGGGGCAGTCACATTTCCTGATCTCATGGGAAAGATATTTCAAAGCCCGGGATTACAGTTCCTTTCAGGCCTTATCATCCTCATCGGGATGCCGCTCTATACCGCAGCAGTCCTGATAGGAGGAGCCAGATTCCTTGAATCAACCCTGAATATATCCTACACCACCTCGCTTATCGTCTTTGCAGCAGTGGTTGCTGTGTATGTGATGTACGGAGGGCTCATTGCTGTCATGTATACCGATGCATTCCAGGGAGGGATCATGTTTGTCGGGATGACCCTGCTCCTGGTGCTCACCTATGTGTACCTTGGCGGTGTAACAGCTGCGAACTCAGCCCTTGCTGCGATGTCAGACCTTGTCCCTGCATCACTCACAGCACAGGGAATGACCGGGTGGGCATCAATGCCCGAACTTGGTTCCCCCATCTGGTTCACTCTTATCACGACCCTGGTCCTGGGTGTCGGGATCGGTGTCCTTGCCCAGCCACAACTGGTGGTCAGATTCATGACCGCAAAAGATAACCGGGCACTCAACCGGGCTGTCCTTGTTGGAGGACCCTTCATCCTGATGATGACCGGAGTAGCATTCACCGTCGGTGCCCTCACCAATGTCTACTTCCTGGAGCATACAGGAAAGATCGCCGTGACCGCAGCAGGAGGAAACATCGACTCGATCATACCGGTGTACATCAATCAGGCAATGCCCGAGATATTTGTCATCATCTTTATGCTCACGCTCCTCTCTGCTGCCATGTCCACACTCTCAGCCTTGTATCACACCATGGGAACCGCCCTTGTCTGTGACATCTGGGGACGGGGAAAGACATGCGCACTCTCGGTAAGGGCAAACCAGATCGGGTGCCTGGTTATGATGATACTTAGTGTAATCCTGGCCCTCTCCATGCCTGAAGGGATTATTGCACGTGCTACTGCGATGTTCATGGGCCTATGTGCCTCAGCATTTCTTCCGGCATTCGCAGTAGGGGTGTATTCACACCAGCCATCGCGGACAGGCGCAGTATGGAGTATGCTTATCGGGGCTCTGACCTGGTTCTTCTGGACTGCATTTGTACACACATCAGAAGCAAAAACCCTGGGTATTTCTCAGGCCCTTACTGGAGCACAAACAATCCTAGGACTTCCGTGGTCTGTCATCGATCCGCTTGTGTTTGCACTCCCTCTCTCCTTTATCGTTATGGTACTCTGCCAGTTACGGGAACGAAAGCCAAAGGATCTGGCTTTCTCCTGAGCAGATTCACACTCTTTTTTCGTCAAACCGCGAAATATATAAATCAACGAACCGTATTCAGTCTTACAATACCTGCTGGTGTGGGTTTCTGATCTGTCTGTACACAAATGGGGGATCGCGATGGCAACGAAGAGCACAATACTAGTTTTTGCTCTGCTCGTGCTCTGCATCATTACCTTCAGTAGCCTTACTGCTGGATCCCCAACAACTCCCACTCTGAATCAACAACCGCAAGACACTACGATCTCCACAAATCTCGATGAGCATAAGACCCAGGGTGATATCCTGGTCAGAAGCAACGGGATACGTGAAGTCTTCGGTGTGGCAGGAAAAGGTATCCGGGTTGGTGTAATAGCAAACGGTGCACAATCCATCAATATATCCCAGAAGAACGGAGAACTCTCCACGGTTCATGTCCTTGCAGAAGGAACCGGTGATGAGGGGACTGCAATGCTCGAGATTATCCACGACATTGCACCAGATGCCGAGCTCTACTTTTATGCATACGGCAGCAGTTCTGACACATTCAAAACTGCAGTGACAGCCCTTGCAAACGCGGGATGCAACGTCATCTGTGATGATCTCTACTTCTTCCGCCAGCCCTTTCTTCAGGACGGGGATGTTGCCGATCATATCAGATCGGTTCTGAAAGCAAATCCACGCCTGATCTATGTAACCGTTTCAGGAAATTTTGCACCGCTCCATTATCAGGGACCATGGAAGCCCGGACAGCCGTACGGAAAGAACCAGACACTCCAGGATTTTGGAGGCGGAGCGTGTGCAGTAAACATCACCCTCCTTCCTGAGGAACGGGTGATTGCTACACTCCAGTGGGATGATCCATGGGGTCATTCATTCACAGACTACGACCTGGTCCTCACCGATCCCAGGTCAGGAGCGGTGCTTGCAACCAGCAACTTCACTCAGAACGGCTCCACTGATCCCTTTGAGCATCTTGTATACGATCCCCCGGGACCAAATGCGGAGAAGGTCTCCCTGCAAATTGTAAGAAATGGGCAGACGGGAACCCCGAACATTCTTGAACTCTTCATAAGGGGAGTCGACGCGAAAGGGGTTGATAATGCCTTCATGAAAGATCCCACCGACTCAATATTTGGTCATGCAGCAGTAGAAGAGGTGGTTACTGTAGGATCAGTGGAACCGGCGGCTCCCTTTACTATATCGCCGGACTCATCCCACGGGCCGGTCACAATCCGGTACCCAGTTCCTACCAAGCGGTGGAAGCCTGACATCTGTGCCCCAACCAACGTGAACGTCAGCGGGGCAGGGAATTTCCCTAATCCATTCCCAGGAACGAGTGCTGCTGCACCTCATGTTGCAGGAGTCATAGCACAGCTCTGGAGTGCTTTTCCCGACGTTCCGCGTGATCAATTGAAGCAGACGATCTATCAGAGTGCCGATGATCTTGGAGCTCCCGGTTGGGACGAGGTCTATGGGTACGGTCTGCTTAATGCTGAAAGGGCGTACAGGCTGCTCTTTGATAAAAACAAACCGACCTCCAACTCGAGCGAAGCGATACTTAAACCGTGAGATCCGGAGCCAGGATTATCCGGCGGTTACACAACTCACTGATCAACTCATCAAGCCTGATCTGATCGAAGACCAGCATCTCCCGCAGACATTCTAAAGGAAGAAATTGATTATATGGCTTTTCTGTCTCCAGAAAATGCCAGATCCATTCTCCAGGATCTGCAGGATCAGAGTCCTTTAGATCGATAATTCTGTTCAAAACCCATTCAGGAGTACCATCGAAAGATT
>CAZVAS010000095.1:0-8766 GCA_964625165.1 uncultured Methanospirillum sp.
AAGCAGGGACCGTCTGTGACTTTCTTTGAACAGCAGGTCTGTGTGTCCATGTTGTAACATGAGTCACCGCATTTGGAGTAACGGGTGCCTTCGTAGACCTTTCCATTACAACAGGACTGGTGTTCTGGATTATAGGTGGTGTCCCCACACGAGAGCATCTCGGTATTCGCAGCCATACATGATGTGATTCCGGTGAGTAGAAGGATCAGGACACCGGTACTTAAAAGAAACAGCGATCGCTTCATCACATATCCGTTCACTGCATGAGTTCATATCTTTTCAGGCAACCAGTATAGATCAAACACCAGAACGTTCTTCCATCATAGAATCAGGACACCTGTCATCATGAATCAGGAAAATTGTTGCACAAATCCCTGTCATCTTCATCCAGACAAGGAGGCTACAGATCAGTGTAGTATCTGTAAAGCAGAGTGCTGTGAGGAGTGCATCCACGAGGGGACCGGGATCTGCAGGAACTGTCTCTTCAAAGGAGCAGTCCTGTTAGTGGTACTGATGATCATCATCTCATACACTGCCTGGCTCGGACTGCTCCTCTAGAAGATACATGATCATGTAATACGATCAAAACCATACTCGTTGGAGAGGACCGTGCATCTCATACCCACGAACGGCACAGTACTGGATACGGACCATACGATCCTGCATTTTGGATAGTCTGTACACCGCAATAAGATCGATATTCAAAGAGGAACACCGATCTAATTCCTAATCTCATTAAATAAGGAAACATTGAGGCTCAAATATGGGATGCCTAGAATCACTCCCCTATGAAGTACTTCTATCGAAGATCTCTTTCAAGGAAGCACGGGAATACCTGGCCGGATTTCCAGAGAAATATGATGTGGAACCGGGCTACAAGATGTTTGAAGTCAGGATCATTGGAGTTCCCCCAATTAGGGTGGCAGTAGACGGGGATGCGGTTATCTTTCCGTTTACAAAACCATGTCATGGAACTTTTTTACTCAGGGTTCCTGATGGCAGGGAAGAGATCGAGAAGCTCAGAGGAAAGAAGTAGGCAGACATGCGACCATACATTCTGGTTAACGTGGCAGTCTCTGCAGACGGAAAACTATCGACCCGGGAACGAAGGCAGGTGAAGATATCAGGTTCTGACGATTTTGATCGGGTTGATATTATTAAGTCTGGTGCAGATGCCATCATGGTTGGAATTGGCACCATCCTTGCCGATGATCCGTCGCTCACCATCAAATCACCGGAGCGTATTGCAGATCGGCTCAGTACTGGTAGGCCCGAACATCCGGTCCGGATCATCATCGACAGCAGGGCACGAACACCTCCTGACGCCAAGATTCTCCACAAAGGTCCGGGAAAGCGGATCATTGCGGTTTCATCCGCAGCTCCTGAGGATCGGATTGCTGCGCTCAGGCCTCATGCAGAGATCATCGTTGCCGGATCTAAAGAGGTGGATCTCGCTGCACTTATGGAGATTCTCGGTAGCCAGGGAGTGAAACGTCTCATGGTTGAAGGGGGTGGAACTTTGATCGCCGGTCTCTTTACGGCAGATCTGGTTGATCAGCTCAGCATGTTTGTTGGTAATATCATCATCGGAGGAGCCGATGCCCCCACACTTGCCGACGGACCCGGATGGACACAGGAGACCGACTTTACAAGGCTCGAACTCATACAGATCCAGCAGATGGATCAAGGGGTTCTGATCGACTGGAGAGTCAAACGATAACCCGCATATTTCAAAAATAACCAGCAATATCGTTTAAAATTTTAAGTCCGGTTTGAGGTCTCGTGCAGAACCAACTCCCTTATTAGCTCAAGGGAAAGATAATAGTAGAAACTGGTGGAGCAGAGTGGAAGGCGCAATTTTTATAGTCGAAGATAATCCGGTGATCAACGATCTGATATCGTGGAGGCTTACCGAACTTGGGTTCACGGTCATGGGGACGGCTGAGGATTACCAGGGGGCACTTGAAAAACTGGAGCAGTACGCCCCAGATCAGCGCCCGAAACTCGTCCTGATGGACATAAATCTACCAGGAGAAAAGGACGGGATTATGGCTGCAGAGGATATCCAAAGCAGGTTCTCAATTCCCATTGTATACATAAGTTCAGTTATGGATGACCCGACAATAGAAAGAGCAAAACTTACGAAGCCGAGGGGTTTTATCGTGAAACCCTTCACTGACAACCAGCTCAAGGCAACGGTTGAGATGGCACTCCAGAAATAAAAAACCTAAATACACTCATCAGAGCATTCCAATAAAATTGCGAAGGATCTGAAGTCCCGCCTCTCCGCTCTTTTCAGGATGGAACTGGGTTCCCCAGACTGCTCCATTTCGTATTGAGGATGCAAACATGTTGATGTACTCGGTTGAGGTCACCCTGTACTGATCAGGGGTATCAGCCCAGTACGAATGCACGAAGTAGAAGAATGAATTATCAGGAATTCCCGAATATAGGGGATCATCAGGCTGTGTCAGTGAGATCTGATTCCAACCCATGTGAGGGATTTTATACCCGGGTGTTCGTTCAAACCGCTTCACCGTCCCCGGTATGAGACCCAGACCGGCAGAAAGCCCGTGCTCTTCAGAGAACTCCATGAGCATCTGCATACCAAGACAGATACCCAGCACAGGTACCTGACCCTGCGCTTCAAGGAGGGCTGTCTTGAGATCAGAGAGCCTTGCCATTCCTTCATGAAAGGCCCCGACCCCTGGAAGAATTATCCCTTCTGCAGCTCTGATCTCATCGAGGTCTCCGGTAATGATCACATTTCCGCCAACCTTTTCGAGTGCCTTGCTGACACTGCGTAGGTTACCAAGACCGTAATCGACGATCGCTATCGTGCTCACCTTTCAGACCTCCCTGATCTCCTGCCATGGCCGGTCTGGGCATCATGCCTTGCAAATGACTCAGGCTCCTCCTGGCTCCGATCATTTCTGACACGCCATATTCCTTCGGTCATCCAGGACTCGGGAAGATTCTGCCTGACACGCCATGCTTCCATCTTCTCCTCCCACTCTTTCCAGAGCTCGGGAACATGGCTCTGAATACGCTCAAGGATGGCCATGTCACTTGCCGGACACATGTAACACCCCATCCGATCGACCCCATGGGTGTACATATCGTTAAACGGCGCCTTTTCCCTGAAGATATAGAGCCAGACATGCATAGCAGTCCAGTTGTGAATAGGGGCAAGGCAGATCTGATTACGGACAAAGGCGTTCCTCCAGACCCGGGGATTCTTCGCACGTGATGCGGACTCGTACTTTCGTTGTCCTACAAACGAGACACACTCACTCCATGTACTCTCGATGAACTTTCTGAGTGGCTCAAGTTTGGCCGTTTTGCAACACCACCGGCAGTCAACTGCCGGAGGACCCTGAACCTCGAACTCACGCCAGAACTCACCCATTGAGTCAACATTGAGGCACTCGAGATCATACCGTTCGGTCACCTGCCTGACATTTTCATAAGTGGAGGGGAACTCCATCCCTGTATCGATGAAGAGGATCGGCAGCTTCCGGTAGGTGTTCATCACCACGAGAAGACTGGCAAGGCTGTCCTTACCTCCGGAATAAGAGACACTGGTTGGCAGATGTTCATAGGGGCCGATATGCTCTTCGATAAACTGCTTTGTTGCAGCCTCAAGCCGGGTCAGTACATCTTTATTTGCTGCAACCACTTCATCCCAGGTTGCCGGGCCGGGTGTGAACTCAGATCTGATATTTTTCCGGCTTCTGACGATCTGCCCACGTTCCATCGCAGACGCCTCGTTGGCATCCACCTTCATCCTGCCGACACCAACACACTCGCCAGACCTGGTGAGCATGAAGACTTCATCACCGGCAGCAATGTTAGGATCACAGCTGACAAACCCGGGAGCTAACAGACTTGCTCCCTCCTTAATGGAAGGTCCGGCACCATCATCCACAATCACGTACCGTTTTTCAGGCTTCTGGATCAGGGCGGCCTGTGGACGTGGGAGTGCATCCCATTTTCTGACCTCGGGGAGGTATCTAATCGCTCCAACCACAGCCCCGCCGACAACGATCTCCTCCATCCGATCCTTATCAGGAACTTTGTTGATAAGAGCGACCCAGCCATCTGGGATCAGGGTAATTCCGAACCGGTCTTGATAAAGATTATTTATGAACGAGATATCATCAGGAAAGGCAGGCCTTGCATCTCCAGGGGGTGTTACCGGAATCGCTCGTGCTTCGGCTCCGCAGGCACACCGGTCTGCCATGACCGGAGCATGACATATATCGCACCAGTGCAGGAGAATCTTGCCGTGATAAAGTCCACCCATGCTTCTGTAATTGTTTGATCCATTCCTAGATACGATTATGGACAAAAGACAGAGCCGTTCGGCGCTTACATTCTCACGTACAGGTCAGGTTTAATCACTGTGGATAATCGGATAGCCCACAGGACCCGGTTTTGTAGATCTCTGACGACCCGACTCCCACCCATGCGCATCAAAGAAAATTTTGATCACTAAATAATTGATCGGAGATGATCGACATTATGAGGGAGACTCTGAATTTACCAGAGAGCTATAAAAAAGTCAACTGCAACACGCGCCTTACAATGCTGCATAGAACTGGCCATATGATCAGATCCAGATGAGCCATCAGGAGTTGAACAGCCACAGATACACACCCTATTTAGAAATTGATCTCTTCGGCATCATTGTAGCAGTATGAATCACCACACATGCTGATGCCCAGATTAGTATGTTTGATGTGGATACCCTTCACGAAAACCCATGCTCACAGGAAGAACAGGATCATCAAAATTTCTAAAATAAATGCCCCATTCAGGAATACAGGGAAATCAACAAGTAGATATAGAGAGGGTCCGGATGATAACTCAGGTGAACACGCATGCCTCTCCCCCCACTCGTTCGCCCGGTATCGGTCACTCCATACCTGGCATGTTCACCGGTGATAGCATGCACGCATCCTGCAATCAGGAGTCGTGCACGCGAGTTGATCCGGGGAACCAGTACAGAATATGAACAGATCCAATGCCTGTACACATATGTACGGGACGAGATATCCCATTCAGTCGATGCAGGGCAGTCCCGACTGATATGGAAGACTCCGCAGGTAATGACTGCAGGTCATGCACTCTGTGTGATCAAATCACATCTGTTTGTCTCTCTCTGCAGATCAGTAGGGATTCCTGCAGGACTCTGTTATCAGAGATTAAAGAAAGAGGACGGAACCTATGTCCTCCACGGACTTGCCGCAGTCTGGATCGAGGATGACGGTCGATGGATCCGTCTTGACCCACGGGGAAACAAGCCTGGTGTTGATGCACAGTTCAACCCGGACGGTGCCGAACAGATAGCCTACCCGGATATGGAAGATCAGGGGGAGTGGCTTGACCCGCACATCTATCCCGAGCCCTGGGACGCAGTCATGCATCTGCTCCAAGTATCACCGGATGTGCCGTCGTTCATCAGCGCAACAGCACAGATCCTCTCACCACCCCGTCATACTCACCGGCCAAGTTCATCACTCCCGGTTCCGGTATAACCCTTTTTTTTATCGATGGTAGGGTAGTCCCCTGTTGATTGTGTACGCCCGATAAATCTGCTCAAGCAGGATGAGACGAACCATCTGGTGGGGAAACGTCATTTTTGAGAGAGAGAGGAGCAGGTCTGCCTGGTCCCTGACCTCATCAGATAACCCATGCGGGCCACCGATAAGGACTGCAACATGATGCGGGCCATCGATCTCCCATCTTTTGACCTGATCGGAAAGGCCCTCGCTCGACAGTATGACTCCCCCGGGATCTAATGCGATCAGATACCTGGCCTGTCCGGCAGCCTTGAGCAAATATTTGCCCTCCTCCTTGCAGGCTGACTCTATCTCGAGAGAGCCTGCACCCTCTCGTATCCGTTCTTCAGAGAATTCGATAATCTTGAGGGTACAAAAACCGGAGAGGCGTTTGAGATATTCAGCGATGCCATCACGAAGGTATGCCTCTTTCACCTTTCCAATGGCACAAATATCGATCTGCATCAGGAATGGTATGTATGAAGAGGATGACATAATGAAAGTATATGCCACACCGTACTATCGGGGAAAAGGGGCCGGCATTTGCACTCCCAGACCAGAATGACGCCCTACGAACGGATGAGGAGTTCAGGGGATCCTGGGTTATTCTGTACTTCTACCCGAAAGATAACACGTCGGCCTGCACAGCAGAGGCACTCGCATTCTCCGCAGTCTATGAAGAACTCGCAGAACTCGGAGTCCCGGTGGTAGGAGTCAGTCCTGATTCCGTTGAGAGCCACCAGAAGTTTGTCCAAAAGCACGACCTGCATCTCATCCTGCTCGCAGATCCCTCACATGAAGTCATTGAAGCATACGGGGCCTGGGTGCAGAAAAAGATGTACGGTCGTGAGTTTATGGGTGTTGAACGAAGCACGTTCCTGATAAACCCGGAAGGGGTTATCATGGAGATCTGGCGCAAGGTCAGGGTCAAGGACCACGTAGAAGCGGTCTCTGAGCGACTTCGTGAACTTATGGCAGTTGGGAGCCGGTGATCAGAAGACCTCCACCCCGTCATCCATTGGTTCGCGCAGGCGTTCACCAGTATAGGCGTTTATCTCAACGATCTTCTTCCCTTTTATCTGCCACACCGGTATGAAGAGTTCGCGCAGTTCCAGTGCGATATTGCTCCGCTCAGGCGCGACATTCTTCTCTTCATAGTAGATTGCATCACCTTTTATCTGCCTGGCCTTCACTTTTCGGGTCATGCTTCTGATGAGGTCCCCTGTAATCTTCTCATCTGCAGCCTCTTTGTCGATCTGCGCCCTGATAACCTCGGAACCCTGGGGGATACTCCTCCGGGTCACGGTATCAGGATCGACATCGATAAGCGAGCCATTTATGGCATTCAGCGCACCGACACCTGACCCATCAAAAGAGACATTCTGCTCCTTGAATGATCCTGACCCCCTGCTTGTGTACCGGTAGAGCCAGTACGGGAGGAATTTCAGGGTTGCAACCCCGGGAACTCCTGCCTTATCTTCGGCCTCCTCGCGGTGAACGCGAACCGGGAGGTGGGGGATCTTGATGCCGCTACCTGCGGGGTCATCAGGGTACTCGCGGCTGCGGACAGAGGCGCCCGATTCACCAAGTGGCAGAAGAAGTTGCCTGCCTATAACACGCGAGAGTGTAGCCTCACCCGCAAACCTGGCAAACTCCTCTGCATACCAGACGATGCAGTCCTGAACCTCGATGCCTGGATCAAAGGTGACGAGCAGTTTCTCGCATATCTTCTCTCCTTGATCCCCCTTGACGGTATACTCGGTCTCTGAGAACCGGGTGACCTCTTCCTGGTCATCTGAACAGACAACAACCAGATAAGTACTGCCTGACACGGCTGAAAGGTCGATGGGCGGGGATGCGTGATGCACATCATATCCTGCTGACTTCAGAATATCAGAAATTGCCCTGACTGCTTTCTCCCTTATCCTCTGTTCCATTGTATACAGATTCACTCGTAAAAAAGAATATTTTTCTATCTATATACCGGATTAACTGAGTTATGAGCGATCCTCTCAGGTTTGTCAGCCATCGGATCGAGGATTATGCCATGCAGGTTACCTTTGAACCTGCAAAGGGGACCGGAACGGTGGTCTATAATCTGTCACTTATTCACAAAGAGGATCTTGATTACGCCCTCTCGGTGTTCAGAGCGACATGCGAGGCAGGAGTCTCACCAAGCGGTCTTATCAGGGTACTACACGAGGGCGAGGACAACGACGGGTATACGATTCCATCAGGTCATTGCGGCCTGCTCACACTATGCAGCACAACCCTAGACGGGCTTCTGGTTAAGCGGGGAATCCCCTTCAACCCGGTCGGCGGGGGAGTTGTCGAGGTGACCGAGAACATCCCACGCAGATTTACTCACCTGATCAAGTATGAGTATACGACCATCGATCCCCTGCAGGTACTGATATCACAGGAGATCACTTCAGTTCTGAATGTCATGCGGACCGGAACCGGAAGCCTCCTGGGCAACATCAGGGAATGCCACATGGAGGCTGAAGACAAGGTCGAGGAGGTGCTTGAAGAACTCAGCGAGAGTTACTTCACCGGCATTCTTGATCTCGGCCTGCCAAACACCCCATGCCTCGGGGTTGCGGTGGATCCCCAGTACATGGGGGTAGCAGCACTTGGTGGGACGAACTGGATCGCAGCTCTGCGTGAAGAGGGGATCTATGTCAGGATGCAGGCGATGAAAGGGGTAACCGACATCTCAAGGATGGAATTTATCACCGATATGTAAATACTTACGAGGACATTTATACTCCCACGTACGAGGATGATATGATATGATAGATCTCCCTCTCAATAACCCGGACATACGATCAGGGGCAGAGATCCGTTCAGTGCTGGCAGATCCTTCCTGTATCTGCGAAGGACCCTTATACGAAATGTACCGAGGGGTCTGTCGCAATAGTTCAGACAAAGAATGGCTCAACTCCCAGCAGATCAGGTATGACGTCACCCGCATTCCTCCCCGCACGATCTGCAGAGAGTGGATCAAGACAAAGGGTCATTACCACCCACTCTCACCGGACGGGCTTGCATACCCGGAGATATACGAGGTACTTGAGGGGGCTGCCTATTACATGCTCCAGAAGCGTGACCTGTCAGATATTGTGCTGGTCAGGGCAGAGAAAGGTGATCTGATCCTGATACCACCAGGATACGGACATATCACCATCAACCCGGCAGGCGA
>CAZVAS010000096.1:0-5091 GCA_964625165.1 uncultured Methanospirillum sp.
CATCTCAAGATGCCCTATACCATCGGCCTTGTCATCACCGGCTATGTCTTCTCCTCCTTTATCGTACCCCGTGTCTCTGAACTGAAAGGGTTTGAAGGGATGGTCCCGAGTTCTGTTATCATCCTCTACCTCTTCCTGCCTGTTTTGATCTTCGAGTCAGCAATAGCCCTCAACACACGTCTTCTCAGTAAGAATCTCTTCCCTGTGCTTGGTCTTGCTATCGTGGGAGTGGTGATATCCGGTGTCATCATCGGAGTGCTCCTCTCTCTCTTCTTTCCCCTCCCCCTTCTCTATGCCCTGCTCTTTGGTGCCCTGATATCTGCAACTGATCCTGCGGCGGTCATCTCCCTCTTCAAGGAGATCGGGGTTCCCAAGAGGCTTCAGATACTGGTCGAGGGAGAAAGCCTGCTCAACGATGCTGCAGCCATCGTCATGTTCCAGATGGTTCTCGTGCTCATCAGTGCGTCACTCTACGCCGGGAAGATATCTGTCGTTCAGACATCGTTTGATTTTGCTAATTCTGTAATTACTTCATTTGTCGGAGGGATTCTCGTCGGGGCAGTGACCGGATATCTGCTTCGCGGGGTTCTCAAACGAACTCCGCTCCACTCACACATACACCAGACAGCAACCCTTGTCGCGGCATACCTCTCGTACCTGATCAGCGATCACATCTTCGGGTTTTCAGGTGTTATCGCCGTAGTTGTCTGCGGCTGCCTTGCAGCACGGGCTGCATCTGACTGGATAGGCCCTGACCGAAGAGAAGATCTCAACCGGTTCTGGGAGTATGTCGGGTTCCTTGCCAACAGTCTCATCTTTCTTTTGGTCGGGATAGCCATCGCATCACTGCAGGATCTCTCCGTGTTTCTGACCGGGGCTTTCATCGGGGTGATCATCCTTGTTCTGGTGGTTACATTCGCACGATTCATCCCTGTGTTTGGCATACTCGGACTCTACAACCTCTTTACACCCAGAAAGATTCCTCTCACGTACCAGGTGGTAAGTTTCTGGGGAGGTCTCCGGGGAGCCGTGGCAATAGCTCTTTCACTCTCACTTCCATACTCGTTCCCATACCGGGACATAATCGTCGAGTTCTCAGTGACTGTCGTCCTCTTCACCGTTCTCGTTCAGGGTCTTACAATAGGACCCATGATCCACTTCTTTGGACTTGGCCAGACAAAGATTGTAAAACAATTTCACCAGATCTACACCGATCTCCTCGTCTGCAGGTCTGGAGGAAGAAGTCTCCATGGCTCACCAATGAGTGAACTGATAGATCCCGAGATCTCCAGGATATTTTTTAAGAAGTACCAGGCGTTATCAGCCTCCCAGGTAGAGAAAATTCGTAAGTTCTGGGATGATATCAGGAAGAACCCGAAGAAACGGGATATTCTAAAGTTGTTCTGGCTTGAAGCCATCAGATTTGAGCAGAAACAGTACAGGCTGCTCTATGATGACGGGCTTATCCTCCCTGCAGTATATGCCGCACTTCAGTTTCATGCTGCCTCACGTGAGGATCTGATCCAGTCAGGGGATTATCATCCCGGGAAGAGTGATGTAGGGCCTGGTACGAGAATCAGGCGACGAATAACACGTATCATGAATCAGATCGCCCCTGAGAGCAGAATCTCTGTGTATCTTACGAGAAGAAGTGAAGTAAACCGGATATTTATCGCTCTTGCTATTGTGATTGCGGCATCTGCAACCTCCCGGTATCTGCATGAACTTGCGGGAACAGTCTGCCTCAAAAAAGATGAGATCGCAGATATCTTTTCGGTCTATAAAAGGCTTGAAGATGAAGCCAGGGCGTTTTTACAATCAGATTCAGTCAGATCCTCGACATGTCTGATGGATATCAGCGTTTTTATCGCTGAAAGGACTGCCGGGGCCGGGATGCTGGCAGAACTGCACAACCATCTTGATGATGGGGCAGGGGATGAAAAGACCATAACCCGGTTTATTGATCGCCTGATTGAAGAGAAGAATCAATCCCGGGTAGGACTTGTCAGATCATGCAGGTGCGGTGGAATGCCTGACATCACTGAACCTCTCGGGAAGTAAGGGGTAAAACAGCCCCCCATTAAAACGTTATCAGGTACCCTATTGGCATCAGGAACGAGGGATTGTTGAAGATCAGAATAGTCCTGTTGCTCAGAGCAGGAGAAGGATCACCCGAAGTGATCCTCGATCCTCCCAAGTATTGCTAGAACTGCCGGCATGATGAGAATAGCCCCGATCAGAGAGAATAACACTGCTATCACGGTCATTACTCCGAAGTTTGATATAATCGGGAACGATGAGAGCAGGAGTGCAGAGAACCCGAATGCTGTAACCAGCCCGGATACCGTCACCGATGCTCCTATCTTCTGGACACTCTTTGAGATGGCTTCAATCAGATCAGGGGTTGTTTTCCGTTCTTCAAGGTACCGTTCCATCATCAGGATCGTGTACTCTGAAGAGACTCCTATGGTGATTGCTCCGAGTGATGCGGTAATGAACGTGTAATCTATCGAGAAAATATACATCACAAGTGCATTCCACCCAACAACACAGATGATCGGAACCATCGGTGCAATTGATACAAAATGCCGGTATGCAACGATGAGGAAGATCAGGATCATCAGGAATGCAAGGTTTGTCATCAGCGGTTTAAACTTGACAATATCATCCAGAGTGATTGCATTCAGTTCAAACATCCCACTGGTCCGTGCAGAAAGACCTGGTGGCGGCTGTGCCCATCCGACATTGTCAGTGACAACCTTCCTGAGGTCGCTCATCTGCTGTGCTTTCAATGAGACGGTCTGAAATTCCATTAGGCCGATGGTCTTGTATGAAAGGTACTTCTTCTTATCACTTTCAGGAATTGTTGAAAGAATTTGATTGATCTGCGACAAAGAACTCGGGAGTGCTCCACCGTTATACTCCTTAACAAGGGTTGCAATACTTGTGTATCCGATGATCTCATCTGGGTAGACCGACGAGATAAATGCTCCATACCTGTCCATCCATTGGAGAGATTCGAGTGATGTCAGATCAGATCCGGTGAGGACAAGTTCTACCGGGGTCTGGGATCCGAGAAGATTGGTAACCTTGTCCATCACCACTTTTGCAGGCATATCTGATGGGACCATCGAATCCTCGGTTGTATCTATGGGAATCAGATCATCGATCACCATCCCGATACCGGCGAGCATCAGAACAAGGACGAGAACAAGCACCGGAGCCCTGGCAATCCTCTCTGCAACACCTGAAAGAACACGGTTATACTTCTCAAAGAAGTTGATCCCTCCACTTTCCTGTGTGTCTTTCGGGCGGTAGTTGATCAGGATTGCAAGTGCAGGAAAACCGAAGAGGGTTGCCCCGTACGCACAGAGGATACCGATGATAGCGGTGAATGTGAACCCGGTCAGGATAGGAAGCGGGGTGATGAAGAGAACAACAAACCCGAGCATCGTTGCAACCATCGCATACAGAACCGCAGATCCGGTGTTGCAGATTGTGGTTCTGATAGCATCTTCGAGCGAGGATGTTTTGAGTTCGTCATCGAGACGTGCCTGAAACTGAACTGCATAATCTATCCCGAGCCCGAGAAGGATCGGAAATCCTCCGATTGCACCGATGTTGATCGGGATACGCAGTGCCCCCAGTATCCCGAAGAGATACGCAAGGCCCACCATGACAAAGGCCAGGGGAAGGAGGCGGTACCGGACCGATCCGAACAGAATAAAGAGGCCGATAAACATCAGGATAAACGCACCCAGGATGAGCACGAAGATCTGTTTTGTCATCTCGGTCATCATCTGCTGATCAAAGGCATCGCTCCCACTGATCTCGATGGTCACACCGGGAGGCAGGTGGGCATCTGCAATTACTGCCTGAATTGGGTCAAGAAGTGACTGGGTGTCACCTTTTGTGACAACCGTCCCGAGAGTGTGCAGTGAATCAGGGACTATCTCCTTCTGATCTGATTTGGGAAGCCGTGCAAACGCCTCTGCGATCTCATCGTTGGTTGCCGGGATTGTTCCCTGGTTTGTAAGCAGAATTGCATCATACACCGTCTGGACGTCTTCAACCCCCTGTATCCTGAGTAGTTCCTTCTTCAGGATTCCGAGGTCAGTTATCAGTGCATGGTCAAGCGGTTTTGGTGCTGATATGTAGAGGACAACATCCTTTTCCAGGGCGAACTTGTCGGTGTAGATGGTATACCATCGCATTGAGGGATCATCATGGCTCAGGTAGATGGATGCCCCTGACTCCATGGAAAGGTTTCCGATCACGATGAGAGCTGCAAGGAAGAGAAGGGCCATTACAAGAAGGATCTCAGCAGGCCTCTTCAGTACCTGATCAGACACCCCACAGTAGAATGAGTTCAGCAGACCCATGACTCACCCCGAGAAGACGGTCTGGTCAGATTCATGCTTTGATCAGTCCTTCACGTTTGAGAAACAGGTATCCGATGATTAGGAGTATTCCGATGAGAACGATCAGGGAGACTGGTGAGAGGAGAACTGCAAGGATCCCGGGCTCAACCGTTTTGAGTTCTATCTTGAGAGGATCAGAAAGGTACACGATACCGTCTTCTCCCCTGAACTTCACATCGGTGAGCACTCCGTAAGGTTTGACCAGTGCCTTCTCACCCAGGATAAACTCATAGTTGGTAGTAACCGACTCTCCGGGTGCAACATCTCCAAGCAGTCCGCCGGTCTGTTTTGATGAGACCGGGGTTACCGGGACGATCTTCGCGGTGGCCCCTATGGCCGGAGCATCTCCGGTGTTGATGTACGTGACATGGACAATCGCACTCCCTCCCGGTGTTATACTGGGCTGATCGTACGTGATGTTGAACTTTGGTCCCCTGCTTACCGGGATTCCGATTGATACCGGCTGTGAAGAGGTAAGGTTACCGTTCTTGTCCTCATATGATATCTGGACCGTTGCCGGAATAGAGGTTGCATCAAGCGTATCTGAAACTTTTGCTCTCCACTCAACACTCTTTGTCTCTCCGATACCAAACGTTCCGAGATGATAACTTCCCTGGTAAACCGAAATCGGGCTTCCCTTTCCTGTTGTCAGTTCTGCAGATGCGTTATT
>CAZVAS010000096.1:5191-8747 GCA_964625165.1 uncultured Methanospirillum sp.
ACCGGGTTCGAGGCGTCAAGGATCAGTTCAGGATTTGTGGCGATATTTGCAACTTTGATAGTTAGCGGAGTCAGGTTCCCGGGGGTGCATTCATTATCCCCGACGATAGTTGCCGTGAATTCAGGCTCTCCATAGGGGTATGGGACTGCAGATGCCTGGATAATGCATCCTGATACTGCAAGTGAGAGGATGAGCAGAGCAAAAAGTGCCCGCGTCATGGTCTCGCTTCCAGTAGTCCGGTCAGCGTTATAAAAACCTGAATGAGTCAGGAGTGTCATCTCTTGAACTCCTCAATTCTGCTGCCTGCGACGAAGGTAGAAAAATCCTCCTCCAATGATGATGAGGATGATAATTCCTGAAATCAGCATCGTATTTCCTGAAGAGTCAGTAACCGTAACCGGGACCTTGATCGGATCTGACACAAACTCGGTCAGGTTCTCATCGGTGTATCTGATCTCAGAGTCAAGGGCGTACTGTTTTGCGGTAGATCCACTGTTAACATTCAGTTTGAACTTTGCAACAGCAGTATCTCCGGGTTTCATAGTGCCAAGGTACGCCTGATCGTCCTCGCTGGTGAACGGATCAACAATGGTGATTCCAGCCTGGGCGTTATAGATCGTGTCAGATCCGGTGTTTTTGTACTGAACGGTGATGACTCCTTCACCACCTGAGTTTATCGTGTTCTGCTGGTCTCCGATCACAAATGATATTTTAGGTCTGAACCCTGCACTGACCGATTTCTTGTCACTCTGTGCAGTGAGCCCCTGGTAATCGGTATACACCGCCTGCAGTGTCAGGGGGTACTGGATGGACGGATCAGCGTTTGATGCAACCGATACTTTGTATGAGAGGGTTGCAGAGGATTTTGTCGGGAAGTCTCCCTGGTACACACTGTCCTGGTACGGGGCTATCGGTCCCTTTCCTACCGGCTCAAGGTAGAATACCGTGTTCTTCCCGTCATCTGAACCGGTGTTGGTGACGTTGATGATGATATGACCGTCGCCACCGACATAGAGATCTCCGGTGTCTATCGAGTTGACATCAAGACGGACACTCTTTCTGAGAGTGATCGGGATGTACAGCGTCTGCTCCTCTTCCTTGAAGCTGTACTGGATCTCATCGAGCCCGTTCTGGGTGGCCTCATCCATGTACTTGTACTTCACGGTGAGTGGGAGCTGGTAACTTCCTGCCTCTGCATAATCAGGAACGGTTACAACAAACGGTGCCTGAACAACGGTTCCTGCCTTGACATCTCCGAGCACCTGGGGGTCAGATGACACCTGTACCGGAGAGGTACCGCTGTCAAGAAGAGCTATAAGTGAGAGGGCAGTTGTCGGGAGATAATCCGGAGTTATTGTTCCGGTATTTACGAACTTCATATTGATAAGGCCGGCATTTGCTACCGTCACAATGACCTGGGTCTTTTCGCCGATCTGAAGTTCATTGCTCCCTCCGATCCCGGCGGTCAGAACCATCTCTCCGGCAGAGTATTTGTCACCTGCATACACAGGGGAAGTTATGGAAATCAGAATGACGATAAGAAAAATGCTGAAAAAAACAGACCTCATATATTGAGTCATAGGTAGAACTCTGATCTGCCCATTGAAAAATATTTCTTCCCATAATCGGGGAATTCAGCCTGATTGTAAGACCAGAGAAGAGCCGGTATCAGCCTGTCCTATATGCAGATCACCCATGTTGATTCATACATGTATAGTAGTTAGATCCAATGTATTGCAATGCCCATAACTTTAACTTTATTCAATTACTCATCTCTTTCTTGCAAGACTGGATAAGAAACCGGTCACTCTTCTTTAATGCGATTACTCCCCTCTCTACGGAACCGGTATCTGTTCCTCATGAATGGGAAGATCGTTAGAATTGATGCCGCTCTTCTGGTATCAGGGAGAAGAAAAATCTTGAAGTGAGACCTCTTTTCTGTAACAATTAGAGATCATGTGATTACTTGAACATTTTGTCTGATTCTGCAGAATTGTTTTCAGGTTGGGAATTTTTATAAAAAAGAGTTTTTTATCTTATACATAGAATATTCATATGTTGGCAGAAGAATGCGGTTTCAAAAAGTAATTCAATATCTCTCAATCTTATGTGTAATATTGTTGGGATTATGTGTAACCCCGACATTATGGGCTGATTCACCGGATTACCGGAATGGTAGTGGACCAGATCAAAATACCTCCATATCGAATTCTATTCTCAATGAGTCTGTAAATCATCAGGATCACGGACATACCGTCCATTCGATTCAGGACATTAACCGCTCACTGGAATCGCATGCTCATGCACCAGACCGGTTGATTGTCAGGTTTAAGACCTCGAATATTTCTGGAATAATGTCAGAATCTGCGATTGATGATCTGCATTCAAAAGCAGGGGCATCTGTTCATGATGATTTCTCGCATCTAGTTCATGGTCTAGAGGTTGTTCAGGTTCCAGGTGGCAATCTTTCTCAAGCGATGAGTGTGTATGAATCAGACTCCAGTGTTGAGTATGTGGAGCCGGATTACATAGTCCAGGCTCCTGACTCAACTCCGAATGAATCATCGGTCCTCTCATCCTCTACTATTACACCCAACGATCCAAATTATGGAAATCAGTGGGGACTCCATAATACCGGTCAGTTCGGTGGCACATCAGGTGTAGATATCGATGCAGCTGATGCCTGGGCCCTCACAACCGGATCTTCAAGTACCATTATCGCCGTTGTTGATACCGGTGTCCAATATACCCACCCGGATCTCTCATCAAACATGTGGCTAAATACAAATGACCCTGTAGATGGTGTTGATAACGATGGTAACGGATATGTCGATGATTACCGGGGATGGGATTTTGCAAATAGCGACAATGATCCCATGGATGACAACGGTCACGGAACACACTGTGCCGGGATCATTGCTGCAACCGGAAATAACGGTGTTGGTGTAACAGGCGTAAACTGGAATGCAAAGATAATGCCGCTAAAGTTTATGGACTCATCAGGGAGCGGCTATATCTCGAATGCGATATCCGCAATATTATATGGCAACAAGATGGGTGCAAAGGTGATCTCCTGTTCCTGGGGTGGGACCGGGTACTCACAGTCATTAAAGGATGCAATTGATGCCTCTTCAGCAGTAGTAGTCTGTGCAGCAGGGAATGGAGGCTCTGATAGTGTCGGTGATGATAATGATGCAACTCCATTCTATCCGGCCTCCTATGATTCATCTAATCTGATATCTGTTGCCTCTATCACAAACACCAACAGTATCTCATCGTTCTCAAATTATGGTGCCACGTCGGTTGATCTTGGGGCCCCGGGCTCGTATATCGAGAGTACATATCCAACTGATACGTATTCGTACATATCAGGAACTTCAATGGCTACCCCGTTTGTTTCAGGAGTTGCAGGTCTTCTCTTCAGTAGTGACTCGAGTTTGTCGAATACTGGGGTCAAGAGCCGCATTTTAAGTTCAACCGATTCGATTTCTGCTCTGAATGGAAAAACAGTTACCGGGGGTAGATTGAATGCATATCGTGCATTAAGCTCTGCCAC
>CAZVAS010000097.1:0-8621 GCA_964625165.1 uncultured Methanospirillum sp.
TATATAATGTAAAGGCGTCTGATCCGAGGTAACGCATGGCATAGATACGTCCAGCAACACGACCTGTACGAACGATCGGTTGAGTATGGGTAGATGATCCCGGGGGTCCAGTCCGGTATCACCCTGAGAGGCGTGATGTTCTGTGATGAGTGAAAACTTATCTCCGGTGACAGTACTGACCTCTGACAAGTTCCCACGGGTAGACATATGCAATCATGTTATCTCCTGTATCCAGGGAGGATACCGGAGTATCACGGACGGATGCGATTTTATCACCCGCTCTGGATCTTACATAATTCATGAAATCTCTCCTTGGATTCACGATTGTGAACACACTATATTGATCCTTCCCAGACATAATAGAGCCAGTATCGGCAGCTCTTACCAGGATCTCTGTCAAAAGTGCCGTTTGCGATAGGTTCATGCATAATACGGAGAAATACATCGCCACACTAGTACCTTGAGCGGAGATGTACCTGATTTATGATCTCGATCCTGTTGGTAGACGATGAGCCCGTCCTTTTGGATCTGGGATCCTTCTACCTCACCCAGCGTGAACATTTCACCGTTGACACTGCTTCTAATGGAAAGGAAGCACTTGAGCGGCTTGAAAAGCATCCATATCAGATCGTTGTCTCTGACTACGATATGCCATACATGAACGGCATCGAACTGCTCAGAGAAGTCAAGAAGCGTTCACCAAGCCAGCCATTTATCATCTTCACCGGAAAAGGACGCGAAGAGGTAGTCATTGACGCATTGAACCTTGGCGCTGACTTTTATCTCCAGAAAGGTGGTGAGCCCAAGGCTCAGTACACCGAACTGGCACACAAATGCCGGAGAGCGACCGAGCGAAGACAGGCACAGGATCAGATCCGCCACCTTGCAAGGCTGTACTCCCTCCTTTCACGGGTCAACAAGGCAGTTTACCAGATAAGAACGCGTGACGATCTCATCAGGGAAGTCTGCCAGATCGCGATCGAACAGGGAGGATTCAAGGTAGCATCAGTCTGCATGCTCCATCCGGTAACGAATCTCCCGGAGATAGTGGCATATGCTACTTCCCCGGAGATTCCCAAAAAGACAGCGGAACCTTTCATCAGTCCGGAATCAGTGCCTACGCTTCATACGCTGAAAGAAGGCAGGTTTCATGTATGCTCAGACAACCGGCGGTATCCACATGAAGAGCAGTATGGCCGTGCTCTCTGTGCTGCAGGGTTTCTCACCAGTGCTTCATTCCCACTCCGCGTAAGCGACGGTCTGATAGGAGTACTCACACTCCATTCCGATGAGGCAGACTTCTTCAGTGAAGAGGAGGTGCTGCTCATGATGGAGATAACCGAGAGTCTCTCCCTCGCATTTGAACTCATGGTGCAGGAGCGTGAGAAAGAGAAGGTCGTAGACAGGCTGAACATGATGCTCAGTGCGATCGAAAGCGACAATGATGCCTTCTTCCTGGTCGATACACAAGGAACAATCCAGTATGCAAATCTGGCAGCACAGAGGATTGTATCAAAAAGCAAGAACATCCATACAGGCCTGCAGAACATCACTGACACCGGGCTGCTATCCACCGATGAGATTCATCAGTTGACAGCCAATACCCTGAATTTAGACACCAGTAATGAAAAAAGTGGTATCAATCTATCAGAAAAGACAGACAAGGTGCCGGGCTTGTCAATCAGACCATTTGACCATGATGGCTCACAGTTCTTCCTGATTCACCTGAAGTAGGAAGAACCGGAAACAAGGCTTTACTCCTGTTCTATAAGTGCTACAATATATCCGGCGGTCTTGAAATTTGGCCGCTCTTCTTTCTGGACCAACTGGTAAAAGTCACAGTTCAGACAGTTACCAAGTTTCTGTGCATGGGTTCCCTGTACCTTTCCACCACACAGGGTGCCGGTTATTGCCCAGCATGACCGGCCGCCTTTTGAACCGCTATTTACTCCGTCAACCCGTGACTCGACCGCAGCAGGACAGACACCAAACTCCGCTACCTTTTCACCACCAGGCTGGCGACCACACTTCTTATAATCCCAACAGTTTATTTTCATCCGTTATTCCTCACAACCTAGTAATTAATACTGCGAACGCTTAATTCCAGGGATTATATCATCCTTACAGAAAGTATCCATGAACAAAAGAGTTCGGGCAGATTCCTGGTACATATTTGAATACAGGCTACATTAGCGTATTGAAAAAAATGAGAATAACCTATTACTCTTCGTCTCTGATGAGATTCAGGATATAGCCTGCTGTCTTAAAATTCGGCCGTTCTTCCTTTTGAACTAACTGGTAGAAGTCACAGTTCAGGCAGTTACCCATCTTTGACGCATGGGTTCCCTGTACCTTTCCACCACAGAATGTTCCGGTTATCGCCCAGCATGCACGACCACCGTTTGATCCACTGTTAACCCCGTCAGTACGCGATTCGACTGCAGCGGGACAGACACCAAGATCCTTTACCTTTTCCCCGCCAGGCTGGCGACCACACTTCTTGAAATCCCAACAGTTCTGCTTACTCATGATTATCTCCTGAAATCTTCAGATCTGGTATGTGTAATCTCTTTTGTTATCGGAAACGTTCGCACGCCTGATCGAAGAAATACATGCCCTTTATGTAGCTTCTCAAAATGTGAATAGATCTGCGATGCGGCAATTTCGGCTGAAATTGTACAAACCCCTTTTGCGTACATGCATAGATGAGAATTATGAAAAGAACAAAAAACTGAAGAATATCTCGTACGAAACATGGGGATGAGGGGCGACCCCTCGACCGATCAACCCATGATCACCGGACGGACGAGATCCGCAATGCTGTAAAGGCTCTGTCGGGCGTCTATGTAACTGAGACGCTCTTTGAGCAACGCATTGGTCTTCAGACGCCTGATTGCATAACGCACTGTCCGCGGAGGCAGTCTGGTTTTTTCGATAATGTCTTTCTGGGTGAGTGGCTCACCCGTCTCGAGCACCTTAAACACCAGTTTTGCTGATGGAGGCAAGTGTTCGATAGTTATCTCGTCATAATGTTCTGCCTCAGTAGAGGCAAAAACGATCCCTTCTCGTCATAGTGACTATACATATGTTGAATCCTGGAGTAGATAAATCTTCACAATTGTGAATCGCGATTCATACAATATCATGCCTCGTACCCGAGATAACTTCCCCAGTCCCACGGGCGTTTAAAATCCAATAGGTCCAACATTTCAGGATTATTACTCATATGTATTTCATCATCCCCCGGGGGGACCAACATATCAACCTGCTCAACTGACTGAAAAGAACGCGGACGACATCCCTTTGTTCTCATATCAGACAGTCCCTCCAACCAGCCTGACAACAGGAGAGGTATTGAGACGATTCTTCATAAAAGATGGTTGAACCGAAAAAGAAAAAGAGGGTGGGGATATGGCGATTCTTACCCATATTCATATGACACATCACCATCAGAGATCCCGATCAGGAATAAGATCGCATCCGGTACATGGGAGACACATCGTCCTCGCATGGAGCGGAGATAGGTTATACTCCCCAAGTATCTTCTTCGAAGACTGGGCAAGATGATACAGACGTTCAGCAGAAGGCCTCGATGCTCCTTCAAGCGGGTAGTCCGGGTTGATTGAGATCGCTCTGAGTATCGGTAACACTCCGATTGTTGCCAGTTTCTCAACTCCTGAAATGACCGTCTCATCAGATTCTCCAAGCCCGATGATCATATTTGAACTCACCCGGTTTTTTCCATAGAGCGGAACCGCATGTTTGAGTTCGGTCAGGATATGATCGAGCCCGAGATCCGGGCAGAACCGGGCGAAGAGAACAGGATCCATCGTTTCGACATTGTATTTGATCTCGTGTGCCCCTGCGGCATAGAGCTCCTCTGAACTTCCCGGAGTGGGGTATACCGAGACCCCGATCGGAACGTCATACTCCCTGACAAGGTCTTTTACAAGACCTTCCATCCGATTCAGTTCTTTCTCCGGTGTTTCAGTGACACCGCCAGTCAGTGAGATAGCCCTGAGATCGCCTGAGAGATAGACCTGATCGATCATGGAGATTATCTGTTCACGACTTTTTATCTGTCCGTTCAGGCGGGGAACCGGACAGAAGGCACAATGAAACGCACACTGTTCTGAAACAGTGATATATGCCTGCTGTGGACAATGAGCTCCGACCGGTTCAAGCGAACCTTCTGCCAGAATCTCTCCATCTCTCTCAATAACCACCCCTCCGTTCTCCTTTCGTATCCGGAGCGGACTCTCATTTTTTATCGATAACCTGACCCTTCGTTTTCCGTCTGTGAAGAAGACTGATCGTCCCCCGGCTCCCGGACCGGCAGTCGATCTCCCCACATACTCTTCAGTCTGGAGTTCAGGATCAACCTTCGCATGACCGATACTGATGAGTTTCGCTTTGTCCCATGGAGTCAATTCAGTTGTAATGTACATCACACCTTAATTCTGAATCACCATATAATCCGGTCAACACCGGGTTCATACAGTACCTGTATATCTATAGGAAGAAGAGAGGAGTGATGCCGGCAATCACTGCCGCATTGGATGAATTATTTTTTGGGGGCAGGTTTTGCAAAAGTAGCGAGCCGGGCAGCCTCACCTGGATCTTCAACCTTCAGAACAAAGGTTCCGTGACACGGTTTCACGTATGGGAAAATAAGAAAGACTCCGTCGGTGCCCACCGCAATCGGCGGTGGTCCGATGATGGCTTCACCAAATAGTTTTGTTCCGGGGTCAATATGGTAAACCCGGGGACATAATTTTGAGATGAACTCACGACATTCCTGGAAGGTAAGACCCTTCGCAAGAACCTCATACGTCAGTTCTTCGATACAGCCCATCCCAGAACCTCACTCATCTTCTTTCGAAGGGGCATCGGGTTGTGAACTGCCACCTCTACGATGGTCTCACCGTCGTACTCGATCAGTTTGGAAATCGCTTCGGCCTCTCTCCCGAAGACGATGGTGATAAACCGGGCTTCTGGCAGCAGATACCGCATCGTTGCAGCATACGAGATCCCTGCGTCACTATGGGCAAACGCGAGACAGAGTTCGTACTTCTCACCCTTATCAGTGATATCCTCAACAGCTTTTTCGAGGGTGGTCATGGTGGAGATATAATGCTTCTCGGGATCTGATGTCATCAGAAGCTTCATGACTGCAGGGTTGCCTGCTATGAGAGGAGAATATCCGTTTTTCCTCAGTTGGTAGGCAGTGAAGACCGCAAGAGAGTTCTGAACCGGAACCTCTGGGCAGCCAAGTACGACCAGGGCTTTTTTCTCTTCTGCTTCGGTCATAAATATCGTAATAATCAGAAGGAGATTTCAGGATTTAAGTGATACCCAGATCCACAAGTCCACCACGAGATTACTCCGTGATATCGTGATAGTATGCCAATTCTCAATTGTGAACGCAGATGAAATCAACCTCCATCAGAGAAAAAGATTCGAGATTTTCATTATGGTGAAATTATTGCCCCGATAATTATACAATAAGGGCACAATTGTTGCCTCAATAATACGGATTATAGGATTCATCATGGAATATGATCCCTAGAACATGAGACAAGAGAAGAACGTTACCAAGGCAACTTCATGGATAGTGCTTGCATTCAGTCTTGCACTGCTCATGGTTGCTCTGCCGGTTGTAGCAGAAGACGCAAAAGCAAAAGATGTTGTGAACATCGGATATCAACCGAGCACCCATCAGATTGCATTTACAACGGCATATCAGAAGGGATACTATAATGAAACTCTCTCCCCTCTCGGAGTGAAAGAAGTCAAGGCATACAGTTTCCCAACCGGAGCACCTGAAATTCAGGCCCTTCTCGCAGGAGATATCGATGTTGCATATGTCGGATCGGCACCATTTGTAACAGGGGTCGCCAACGGTCTTAATGCGAAGATCATCGCTGCAGTAAACACTCAGGGATCTGATCTGGTTCTGAAAAAGGATCTGCCATATACCAGTCCTGCAGATCTGAAGGGTCTCAAGATTGCAACATTCCCGGCCGGAACTATTCAGGATACTCTCCTTCGTAACTGGCTCAAGAAGAACGGTCTTGATGCAGACAAAGATGTTGAGATCGTTCCTCTCGGACCTGGAGATGCCATTACTGCATTCCTTGCCGGAAAGGTTGACGCTGCATTCCTGCCACATCCGTCACCTGTTACCATTGAAGATTCTGGAGCAGGAAAGATCATTGTTCATTCAGGTGAGATAGAGGCTGACCATTCATGCTGTGTTCTCGTAGCAACCGATGATGTCATCAAAAACCACCCTGATATCGTGGAACAGGTTCTCAAGACACATCTGAAAGCAACCGAGTATAACGCTGCAAACAAAGAAGAAGCTGCCAAACATCTGAGTGAACTGACCGGACTGAATACATCAATTATTGAGAAGTCATTTGGTGAATGGGACGGTAAATTCGTATCAGATCCAACAAAGATTACAACGTCAGTTGAAAACTTTGCGAAAGTCCAGAAGGACCTCGGATACATCAAGAAAGATGTCACTGATAAGGATCTGTTTGATACCAGTTTCTGGGACAAAGTGAAGGCATAATACCCTTTTCTTCACCCTTTTTTACTGTTTTTAAAATAATCGGAGACCTATTCCCGATTGCTGCCTGAATAACAGGTGGAACCGCCAATTAATGCAATTGAACCTACCCGGATTCAGGACCGGTTTATCCAACAGTTTGTTCGTAAAACCTTAAACAACAGGCATTATGTTAGTATAATCTGATCCCTGTTCAGGAATAAAGCCCAACATATTTACTTTATCTCTTCCCATATTCGGGTATGGATACCGGGCTTCTGGTTGACTCTGTAAAACTGTTTGAGATGGTTTCAGTAGTGATGGTCATTGCATACCTCTTTAGCAGAAGCCGGTTTTATCAGGAAGTACTCGAGCATCGCCCGACAATTGCAACTCAGGGTATTCTCGTATTGATATTTGGTATCCTCTCGATATACGGGATGTCCAGCGGAGTAAATTATTACGGTGCTGTGGTAAACATCCGTGATCTGGGTCCAATAATCGGGGGTCTCTCCTGCGGTCCGTTCGTAGGTATCGGGGCGGGGATCATAGGGGCATGTTACCGGTTATCGGTTGGCGGGGCAAATGTTTATGCCGCGGCCTTAGGACCTATCATCTCCGGATTCTGTAGTGGTATCATCTTCCTGATTTATAAACGGGAGATCGTATCAACACGGAAAGCGATCATCGCCACAATAGGGATAGAATTAGGGGTCTCAATCCTTGCACTTATAATACGGGCCATGGGGGGATCCACCTCAACGATTCTGACAGTATTCGTAAATGTTGCACTTCCAATGATCTGCCTGACTGCCATAGCAGCAGGAATCTTTACCTTCATTATACACAATCTCATCAAAGAACGTCAGGTCCAGGCGGAGAAAGAGAAACTTGAGCAGGAAATAGCCAAAAAAGAGGCTGAACTCAGCATCGCGGCTGATATCCAGAAAAGTTTCCTCCCCGATTCACTGCCAAATTTCCCAAAATATGAGATGGCAGGAAAGAGTATCCCGGCCAAGGAGGTCGGTGGTGACTTCTTTGACTTCATGCCACTCGAACTGATCCCATTCTCAAAAAGCCAGATGGGCATCATGATCGCAGATGTTGCGGGAAAAGGTGTTCCTGCTGCATTATTCATGGCACTTTCGCGGATCGTGATTCGGATCAGTGCACTGTGGTTTAAAAACTGTGCTGAAGCCATAGCGTTCGCCAACCCGGTGATCACCCATGACTCTAAGACAGGGATGTTTGTGACGCTCTTTCTGGGAATCCTGGACAACGAGACGATGACCATGTCGTACGTGAATGCCGGTCACAACCCCCCTCTTGTTATCAGAGCAGGAACCGATACCATTGATGAGTTAAAACCAACAGGAATTGCAATCGGGGTCATCGAAGATATCGCCTTTGATCAGAACTCTGTTCATCTAAACGACGGTGATGTGATCGTCCTGTATACTGACGGAGTGACTGAAGCGATCAACACCAAAACTGAAGAGTTCGGAGTCCCACGACTTATTCAGACGATACAGGATTCAGTCTCACTTCCTTCCCAGGAGATCGTGAATACCATTGTCTCAAGGGTTTCAGACTTTTGTGGAACACAGCCACAACACGACGATATCACGCTGCTGGTCATAAAAGTCCATAATTCATAAGGAACCTTCATGAATTCACTGATGAGAGTGCGACTGAACGCCGTACTGGATGAAGGAACATTCGTGCCTCTTATCAGATCTGAAGATACAGAGTTAGTGGGTGGAACCGGATGTATTGATGGCAGAAAGGTCTGTATAATAGCCATCAACCCGGTAGCCTCGGTTCCGCTCGATCCCTTTGAAGTTCTCCAGGATGAACTGGCACTTCTTGAATACGCAGAAGAGAACCATCTTCCGGTCATCCATCTTGCTGACAGGCCTGGACGGGTTCCAATGAACACCACCGCCATCCCTCTCTCGATTATGAGGACATATATTGAGCCGAGAGGTGTCGGCAGTGTCTTCACAAAATTTGCACGATTATCAGGAGTGGTTCCACGTATTGCGGTTGTGTTCAGCCCGATTGC
>CAZVAS010000098.1:0-1382 GCA_964625165.1 uncultured Methanospirillum sp.
GACACCATTCGGGGTTATCCTGTATGGCTCACAGGCCGAAGGAAAGGCTGATGAGCGTAGTGATATCGATCTCTGCCTGGTTGCAGGAAGTGAGCTAAACCCTGTTCATCTACAGCGGCAGGCATGGCGTCATATCAGGGCAGATCTCTATGATATCAGGATATTCGAACTGCTCCCGCTGTATTTGCAGATTCGGATCCTATCCCGGGGAATCCTGATTTCATCCCTGGATCAATATGCACTCAGTGAATACCTGTATCCCTGGTGGAAGAGATGGGATGATCAGCGGTGGTACCAGACACCGATTCCGGGGGCACCATAGCGGGTTACAATGCCGTCCTGTGTCCGCGACACTCACCCTTTATTTCATCGGGTCTTTCGTAAAATCCCTCTCCAGCATCGCATAATGGGCATGATCCATCCCGAGGTTGAGATAGGTCTGCTGTGCAACAACATTCTGTTTCTCCACGTACAGCCTGATACCCGCAACCAGATCGGCTGAAGCTGCACGCTCCAGGATATTGCGATACATGGCAGTGAAAATTCCGTTTCTTCTAAATTCCGGGAGAACATACACCGACTGGATCCACCAAAAGTCCCCACATCGCCAGTCACTCCACTCATACGTGACCATGCACTGCCCAGCAGGCACTCCAGACGATTCTGCAATCAGGTAAAAGCCCTTCTCCGGACTGGAGAGAAGCATGGAGACACCCCTTTCAACAGTTGCCGGGTGGAGGAACCTCTTCTCGGTTTCCATCGCCATAAGTTGATTGTACCGGGCAATGGTGGCAGCATCATCGGGTGTTGCCTCCCGGATCGTGATATCCATCTACTCAGATCAATAGATTCGCACAAGGAAAAGGAAGAGCAAGGACGCCTTACGATCCCGGCTGCTGATCACCGGGAGACTGGAAATGCCAGGTCCCTTCCTCACCGATATCCTTCTTCCATATCGGTACATAAGCCTTGATCTCTTCAAGGATCCATGAACAGCCTGCAAACGCCTCCTGACGGTGACCAGCACCGCAGACAATAGCCACTATCGTCTCGGTGAGAGCGAGTCTGCCACTCCGATGGATAATCTCAACCGAGGTAAGAGAGAACCGTTCAATGGCCTCTGCAGCAATTCGGTTCAGATCCCTGACTGCAATCTCTTCACATACCTCAAGATCCAGAGCCTCAAATCCGTCGTCGCGTACCGTGCCGATAAACGTCACAATCCCTCCGGTCTCCGGTCTTCTCGCATTCTCAATCAGAGCAGGTATATCAATATCATCACGTGTTATGCCGATCATCTATCCTCCAGATACCGGTGGAAACAGCGTGAGGGATTCACCTTCGGCAAGCGTGATGGTTCCGGCTTCTGCAGGACGAACACG
>CAZVAS010000098.1:1482-3047 GCA_964625165.1 uncultured Methanospirillum sp.
ATGACCTCCATCGCCTGAAGAGAACCAATCACTCCGGCTGTCGCACCGATAACAGGAGTCTCCCGTTCCGTTGGAGAGTGCGGGAAGAGACATGCAAGGCATGGTGTCTCACCGGGGATGACTGTTGTCATCTGGCCGGAGAACCCCTCCACCGCCCCGTGAACGAGGGGGATTTCTGCATCAAGGGCAGCCTCATTCAACAGGTACCGGGTCGCAAAGTTATCGGTTGCATCAACCAGAATATCTGCATCTTCTGTCATCCCTGTGATAGTTTCTTGAGTGATACGTTCTGGGATGGCTGTGAGTGTTATATCAGGATTGAGAGCCGAGAGAGTTTCTGCTGCCGAATAGACCTTTTTCATTCCGATGTTCCGGTTCGCATGAAGAAACTGCCTGTTCAGGTTTGACTCCTGGACCAGGTCATCATCGGCAATAATCAGTTCACCAACTCCGGCAACTGCCAGATACGTGGCAACCGGCGAGCCGAGACCTCCGGCCCCAGCGATAAAGACCGTTGAATCAGCCAGTTTATTCTGGCCTTCCCTCCCGAAGAGCGGAAGTTGTCTTGTGTATCGGGTAGTACTAATCATGAATGTACACCGGAAGTGTGGGCGATGAGTGAGGCGATGTACTTCAGGGCTGCCCTGGCATCATCCTGCTTCTGATCCACCCGGGATGCCCGGGCCCAGGAAAGGATCGCCTCAACCCGGTCAGAAGGAAGACCTGCCCCCCTGATCACCTCTGTCCAGATCCGGTCAGGATAATACCGCCTCTGTGCCTCTGCAAACAGGGCAGAATCCTCATCAGGAGATATGATACCTGTCAACTCCGCTTTCTCAAGCGTGATCCTGATGTTCACCAGCGCTTCGGAGAGAGCAGTGTTTGAGACGGGATCGCAGATCAGGGCGACCTCGTCATCAGACTCAATCTCTCCAGTCTGGTAGCGTCGGTAGACCTCTCCGACCCCTTCCATCCCAAACGACGACAACTCAGCAGCACGGAGAGCACCCATGCTCGAGGCCCCGATCACTCTGATACCGGCACGGAGAGCGCCCAGGATCTCCCGGTGTCCGACTGAGGCATTCTCGAAGAAGAGCCCGTCGATGATCCCGATGATTTGAGGCTTTGCTGCAATAGCACCGGCGAGATCTCCCCGTTTGACCGGTGGACAGTATTTCACTGCCGACCCGGAAGGGAGGATCAGTTCTGCCTCATGCAGCGGCAGGCTTGGACCCAGGTAGATAATTACGTCTGGCATTTCTGCACCGCTCTCCAATCCGTTCAGGATCCATCGCGTAGTGTTCAAGTCCGGGAACTATGACCCTGACGACGGGAATCCCGATCTCAGGCCGTGTCAGATCGGTGACCAGAACATGGCTGATCCCTGCCCTCTTCAGCTGCCCGAGAGTGTAGGTGATGTCATCGAGGAAGTCTCCTGACCGGTATGTGTACATCTCTGAGAACGCGATGGACTCCCCATTCTCAAACCATTTCCGGTTCAGCCTCTTTGTCCGGTCATATCCGATCTGCCGCTTCATGTGGCTGTCCTGGGTATCCTCGCGAGC
>CAZVAS010000098.1:3147-8483 GCA_964625165.1 uncultured Methanospirillum sp.
ATGGCAGAGACTCGTGCTGCCATCTCGGTTGCCCCTTTCCCATTATAAACAGATATTGAACCTTCTGCGGCATCCGGTCTGATGCAGGAGAATACAGGGATTCCAAGCCGATCAAGCCCGGTGATGTCAGCGACCCGGGTGATGCCGGCAGGCACTACCAGATCCCTGATGATCGCATAGGTCTCTTCAGGTGACTTTGTCCGGTGTGTCTCCTGCTGGTACCGTTTCCTGCACGAAGCGAGCTTCATTGGTAATTATGTGTTGGCTCTGAACCCTGAAAAGAGATCTGATCCTTACAAAATCAAGATTTACGCAGTTACTGTAGGAGAAATTCAACAGAACAGGTGAAACATAACGAACAGGCAGGTTTATTATCGTGAAAACGTAAGTTCTCAAGTGAGGGATCGTAAATGGACAAATTTGTATCACTGGTCAAGGAGATGAAAAAACTCCCCCTGGCAGAACAGGAAAAACTGGTTGAAGAGAAGAAGAAGGCATGTATCTGCCCGACATGCCCGAGTTTCAACAAGTGTGCCATTGTTGAACGGGAGAAACTCTTCTGTCTTCTGGGCAGAAGTTTCCTGTGTATCTCATTTGAAGAGGGATGTAACTGCCCGACATGCCCAATTGCAAAAGAGAATGGGCTTGAGTACAAATACTTCTGTACACGGGGAGATGAGAAAGGCCAGAGATACGAACAGTCAGTCTGGGGATCTACGCTCTCTGAGTAATACATACCCACCTTACAGGAAATTTGATGTTTGACTTAGGTGGTAACATGGCGAAGAAGTTCCTATCTTCGCCCGAAGGTCAGCAGATGATCAAGGACTATATCACGTCCCCTGAAGGAATGAACACGATCAAGGAGATGCTGGGAAGTGCAGAGGGAAAGAAGATGGGCGCAACCATCCTCCTTTCCATGCTTGATCAGTTCCCAATCCCTGACGAAGCCAAAGGAATGGTCAGGCAGGCATTAGAAGGACTCTGACCGACAGTTTATTTTTTGTCCCGGGTTTAACTCATCGGCGTCTCAAGATGTGGGTATGCAGACTGCACTAGTAGATGTTCAAGATCAAACGGCATACCTGTGCAGGCCTTCCTCGTTATTGTGAACACCTCGCTCCACATCTCGCGTGCCTCATCACCATGCACAGGTGAGAGCCCATGGGCGAGGATAGAGTCATTTCTGACCCGGAGGAAGGGCTCAAGGTGCATATAGTAATCACCGGCCCCCTGCATTCCGAGATCTTCAAGCAGCATGAACTTTGACCGCAGGCCGATCCTGATAACTCCCTTCCGGTCTGCCCTGCGTGCATACAGCGAGACATCCCTTCTATCTCGAAGAATCTTACGCAAATCAGCGAAATGGATCTTTCCTTCTATATCGTCGATATTCCAACTAAGAAGCAGGACCTGAGAGAGGAGTTCAACAACCCGGTACAGTCTTGCAAAGGCGTCGTCGTACCGTTCTCCTTCTATCCGGCGTCTGGCGTTGTTGAGAAGATCCACAAGGATGTACAGGTACTTCTCCTGCCTGAATTTACACTGCTCCTTCCTGGAAAACCCATTCTCTCCTTTAGCCTCCAGTTCAAGGAGCTTCTGAAGAAAATCCCTGTTCCGTGACACTCCTTCAGTAAGGTCATCAGCATGCTGCAGGTACCTGAAGGCCTCGACATAGTTCAGTTTGTCCCAGGAGTAATACCCATGAAAGAGGGCATAGTAGATGTCACGTTCAGGAATGGTTGAAATGCCGGATAGCAGTTCGAGTGAACTTCCAAAGTGGTTGCTGTTGAACTGGTCGATGGCCTGGTGGAACCTGAGACGATCATAGGCAGCAAAAAGGGTCATCTCCTTCATCCTCTCAGTTCCTGGAATCACGAGTCCTCCCTTCTTCTCACCAGTGATATGTGTCACCTGGCTGCGGGTAAGAAATGACGCTATGGATGCTGCCATAGTCATCGATCGGGTGCCGGAGCTTGCATCAATGACGATCTCAAACTCCTGGAAGAGTACACACACCCCGTAGATGACCTCAAAACACCTAGCAAAATCATTCGGATCGTCTATGAGGCAGGTCTCTGACTGGGGAGGAGTCAGGCCCCATAACTCCCTGCAACCCTCCTCAATATGGCCAACCAGATCTTTGCTCTCTGGTGAACAGAAGTAGATGATATGATCCGGATGGTAAGACTGGATCACAAAACTGCATGAACGGACGAGACGATCAATGGCATCAGCTGGATCAGACCCGATCCCGGTCCCGACCGTCATAAGGAGGTACATCGGGAGAAGATGGATCAGGATGTATAATCTGTCTTCCGATACCCGGTCGTGATCAGGTATTTCCTGATTCGACATTCATCGTTTTATATCCCGGGACTTGCCAGGATCTCGTATATTCCTATGAACAACATGAAAAGAGTTGAAGACATCCCAAGGAGGCTGAGTATCTCCCAGAGCATACTCATACTATGTCCGTCTCCCAGAAGGGTCATGAGAAAACTGCAGAACCATAAGATATAGCAGATCATCGAGAGCAGGATCACCCGTAGTCTTGGTATAGTTGAGATATAGCACTTGAGAGAGATCTGGACCAGAATGATGAAACTGACAACGAGAAGTGCTCCCTGAACATCGGTTCCAATATCCAACATCATCCAGTTCTCTCAAGGTATATGATCCCATGCAGGGGGATAAAACAATCTCAATACAAAGGTGATCCATAAGAGATCACCTGTATCACATGTGGAAGAGGTACGGAAGGGAGAGGAGAGCAACCATCAGGGTAAGGATCAGACTGCTCATTGCCCCTACAATATGGGCTCCGTACCCGGAGAGACCCCGACGTGCAAGCAGACGTTCTGTTCCTTCCTTAAATATCAGCCCCCCATCAAGCGGGATCATCGGAAGGGCGTTGAAGAGGCCAGCTGCAAGGTTGATGAAACCGGACCAGAAGAGCAGGTGAATCACCTGCCAGTAGAGAGGGAACGGTTCGGTGTAGTACTTCGTGTCTTCAACATCAAATCCAAGAATCCGGAGCTGCTGGCCCTCGTACCCGGGGATGAAGGGCAGGGAGAGGAGTAGTAGGAATCCTGCAGGTGAGAGAAACCGTTTCGTTGTATCTATGACGCCCTGGCCGTTATAGTAGAAGACTCCCATAAACCCGGACTCGTGGAGCCCTAGGTCCTCAGGCCAGGTAGAGAGGTTCAGTTCACGTTCAGAGGTAGTCCCATTCTTCTCAAACCCAACCATGATATGATCGCCTGGCTGCGTCAGGTTGAGAACAGATGCAACCTCTGCGGTACTGTTCACAGGAGATCCGTTGACGGTCCTGATGATTGAGGGGACAGGGATGTCAGCTGATGCCGCTGGATAGTCCTTGTAAAAACCGACAACGATCGGCTCTGTGCTTGGTACTGCCCAGCCTATCATGCCGATCATCAGAATAAAACAGAGGACTCCGACAACGAGGTTGTTCATGATCCCGGCACCATACATTCTCATCTTCGGCCAGGATGCAGCCTTGTTCACCTCTTCTTCGTCAGGTTCCACGAACGCCCCTATGGGGATCACAAAGAAGAGAACTCCCATGGCTTTCACCCTGATCTGTTCGACACGGCAGAGGATAGCATGCCCGAACTCGTGGATCACAAGGGTGAGGATAAACGCAAACCAGACTGCAAATGTAGACGGAACAAACTCATTCAGGCCAGGTATTAAGAAGAGGTTTTGAGGTTTATTGATTGCAGTCGGTTCGGGTTTAAGTGCGACGGTGAGATTGACCGAGAGCAGGATCATGATAACCATCAGCACCGAGACGATGATAACCATGAAGACCCCGATGGACCCGTAGATACGCAGACCTCGGCTGTATTTTCTGAACCAGTCAAAGAAAGCGACACTTTCGGTCTTCAGGGCAAGTATCGGACCATAGAACATGATATGGGAGGAAAGGGCAGACTCCTGACTGGGAATAGGCTCCGGCTCCTCGCCGATGGTGGTATCATTGCGGGGTGTTGGGAGATAGGTTTTGATGATCGCGACCAGTGCCAGATAGAAGGCAACGACCGCGAGTGCGACAAGATACCAATCCATAGATGTATACCTGTTGAACGTTTGCAGTAAAAGAACACCCGGAAGTATCAGAAGAGTCTCTTCTGTCCGGCATTATTCATCAGATTCTTCACCGTGGCCCAGCTCCTCCGTGCGATCGGCGGGGGGGAGCCATGAGCGCTGATGTACCGGGTGAGAAACCCGATCGTCACAGGATCTGCCGGATATCCGCTCCCGATCTCACCATACTCCTCTTCGTAGGATCTGACAAGCCCATCCCTGATCACCTTCGCAACAATGGATGCAGCAGAGACAGCAGGACAGGTACGATCGGCCTTGTGTTTTGCGATCACCTGACAGGGTTTCCCGATATAGCCGGCAACGGTTCTCCCATACCGGTCCTCGTTCACATCGCAGGCATCAAGCCAGGCAACAGGGCAGCCAAGGGTTGCAACAACCTCGGCATGGGCCCGTGCAGTGATCTCATTCATGGTCATCTCTGCCCTGAGCCGGTCAATATCAGCTGCTGTCCTGATGACCACCGCGTAGGGGAACTGTGTTTTGATCTTCTCAAACAAGGCTTCACGACGCTTCGCTGTCAGTACCTTTGAGTCCATCACTCCAAGTGCGGCAAGCTCATCAAGGTCGGAACAGGCAACCCCGGCCACCACCATAGGGCCCAGCACCGGCCCTTTTCCCGCCTCATCAACCCCGCATATCTTCCTGGCTGGTGTTGATGTCCCTTCAGGACTATTGTTCGCTGCCATACTCAGGTGCATGCATGGGAGCACCGGAGATTTATAGCGGTGGTCCGGTAGTGTCGCAGAGATGATCAAAGAGATGATTAAATAAGACGTTTTATTATTACTATCATCGAATATTTCCCACAACAGACAAAATAATCAGATGAGAGAGAAATTAATGGATTCAGGGGTACAGAAATACCATGCCCCATCACGGAATCCGGGTTCCTTCCCACACATCCATATCCCTGGATCTGTTACGCAGATCCTGGGAATCCTGCTTGCATTCGCTCTTCTGACAGGATATACCGGAGCTGAATCATCCACTGGCGGACCGGCATCATGCATGGTACTGGTGACCAGCACAGAAGGGGGAACCGTGAGTCCCTTTGGTGCAAATACCATTCCAACAGGCTCTCCCATAACTTTCATCATAACCCCCAACCCCGGGTATGAGATCGACCATGTCATGGTGGATATGGTTGACAAAGGTCCGGTGCCCACACTCACCATCTCCCCGGTGACTCATGACCTGACCGT
>CAZVAS010000099.1:0-1192 GCA_964625165.1 uncultured Methanospirillum sp.
TTATACAGATACGATACATCCTTGAGCAGCACGGCAACCACCAGGTATCCGGCTCCAAAACTGAGTAAACCTCCGACTATTGAGCCGGATAGCCCGAGGATGAAGGCTTCATAGATGAACATACTCCTGACTTCAGCCCGTTTCGTTCCGATGGACCGGAGGATGCCTATCTCTTTGTATCGTTCCATCACCGACATCATCATCACATTGAAGATCGAGACACCGGCAACGATAAGGGATATCCCTCCGATTGCCATCGTAAACATGGTGATCTGACCGAATGTCTGGGTGATTGAATCAAGGATCATCCTGGTATCGTATATATCAACCTCGGTCTCCCGTTTGTTGAGTTGTTTGTCGATAGCACTCTTGATCTGGCTGATCTCCTTGATATCAGAGGCCTTGATGATCGCCTGATCATGCCCTTTCACATCATAGAAATCACGGTACCAGAGATCAGATGTGACGATCGCATTATCCGGGTTTATATCAAAACCCATTCCCCTCTCTTTCAGGATACCAACAACCCTGACACCGGTCTCCTGTGTACCGACAAGAAGCCGGGAACCCACGGTGAGATTATTATCCTTGGCCAGCTTTGAGCCGATCATCACACCTGATGAACCACGGAGGTACTGGCCCTTCTCTATAGAGAGGAGCGATGGGAGATCCTTAGGATCGATACCATACACCGGAGCATACAGGGTATCACGTTGGACCTTGACCCGGTCCCCTCCTGCATAGATCGGGAATACTTTGTTGTTTCCTGCTGCCCGCCTGATCAGTTCAACCTGGCGGTCAGTGAGCCGTTCACTTGTTGTAGTGCTGCTCATCCCACCCTGATACCCGACATGGGGGGTTACGATAATCGAGTCACCGACATCTGAAAGTGATTTCGTGATCGAGAGTGAGAACGCATTGCCGAGAATCCCCATCGATGAGATGGCCATGACACCGATGATGATCCCGATGGCAGCGAGAAGGGATCTGAGCCAGTGCATCTGCAGATTCCGGACTGCAAGACTGAAGAAGAGCGAGCCTCCGGTCATCAGGCCTCCTCCCTGATCCTGCCATCCTCTATCCGGATGACCCGGTCGGCATACTCAGCTGTCCTCGGATCATGCGTGACCATGATGATCGTCTTTCCTTCATCATGACAGAGCCTCTCTAACAGAGCCATAATTGCCTGACC
>CAZVAS010000099.1:1292-6280 GCA_964625165.1 uncultured Methanospirillum sp.
CCAAGTTCATCCCGTCGCAGGGTGGTCAGTTGATCATCTGACAGTGTTTTGATACTCCGGCCCCTGATGAAGACATCACCTTTGGATGGGACATCAAGACAGCCCATCATGTTGAGCAGAGTTGACTTTCCAGAACCGGAAGGTCCCATGATGGCGATGAACTCACCAGGCAGAACCTGAAGAGAGATATCTGTGAGGGCGGTTACGTTTCCTGAAGATAAGGGGTAGATCTTGGATACCCCTGAAAACTCCATGACCGGCCCGGAGTCAGTCATGGCACCTCATGCTTTGTTTCGCCTGCTCAACCAGATCGCAATGACGACCAGGAGCAGCAGAACTACCGGGATGAGATAAACTGCCTTATCTGGTATCGGTGATGTCTGCTCCTGCTCGGCTACCTTTTCAATGCGGGGGATATCAAGAATGGTATCTGAAGAGAAGATATTTCCATCACGATCCTTGAAACTCGTCCGGAGAGGAACCTCTGTGATATTTGGATCTACCTTGAACGTTATCTCAAAACTTGAGAAGTCATCAGGTTTGAGGGCTCCTACTGCATAGAGTTTGTACGGGAAGACCGGAGCAGCAGGTGCTGCAGATGTAACTTCGACACCATTGGCACTCTCGAGACCCGAGTTTGTGACATCTCCGGTGACTCTGGTATAATCTGCTTCATTGGTTACGATAACATTAGACAGAACAGGATTTGCATGCTTCCTGCTCTCTCCAAGCACTATCGGGAGGGTATATGAGACGTTGTGCTGGTTTATGCCGTTCTGATATGAAAGCGTGAACTCGACTGAACGGTTTCCATACGGGGTGATATTGAATGGAATATCAGCGGCCACATCTGATCCGAGTGCTCCGACAAAGTAGGATACCGGGGTAATCTCATGTCCCGGACCGTTTGCTGTGATCGTCACCCCGGAGACCTCATTGTCCCTTGGGTTTCCGATATGAATCAGAACCTGGTCTTTCTTTCCCTCAACAAAGGTCTCTGGTTTAGAGAGAACAGACATCTCTATCGGGTCCTTCTGCACCTGGACACGGAACGGATATCTCAGGAAATGGGCGCCCCTGAAGTCCATAGAGAGAACTGGGTAAAATATCCCGGTCTTTTCTCCGGCCTGAATGGTAAACTCAAGTTTCAGAGTATTCCCGGCACCAATGGAACCAACCTTCTCATAATTGTCAGAGAGGATTTGCAGATCCTTGTCATACATCATCGCATGATTGATCGGGACCGGATCCTGACCTGAATTATTCAGGATGATGGTGACAACAGCTGTATCATACGGCATCAGGACTGCAGGATCAATATTGATTCCTGACACCTCAACCTGGGATGCTGCTACTGTTGGATCTGTTGTTTCAGCTGAAACTAAGGCACAGAGCAGACAGAGGATGAACAGGATATATACAGGGATCTTCATTCAGAGCCATCCGATCATGGTGCTGAGGGTGTATAACGAGTAGAGAATATACACAATTATTGGAAGACCTGCAGCAATCAGGGACTGTTTTGATGAAAGGCCACAACACTTCTCAAGACCGATGGCTGCAATATTTGCAGTCCAGAGGAGAAGGATAACAGACATGATGGTCGAGAGCAGGGTATACTCCTGCATCAGGGGATTTTTCATGAAATCTGTCATGAGTGACTGTATCTGAGTGGGATCTGTAACCTTAATCGGGGCTACCTGGATACGGGGAAGGTAGTAAAATGCAAGAATTACACTGATTACCGATCCTATCAGTTGTGGAAGCATCCCATATCCGGCGATCTCTGCATATCGTTTGAATGAACCTGACCCTTTCAGGATCCTGGTCATGACCATGAAAACCACGGCTATTACCAGCCAGATGAACCATGGTGCAAGGAATGAGGTAACGGCTGTACTTATTGCCGTGATGAGGCCTATCCCTTCCATGAATCCGGATAAGAGTTTCCCGGTAAGTTCACCGATCAGATACCCGGTGACTGCAGTAAATATTGACATCAGAAAGATGATCAAAGCGGGTTTTTTCAGGGATGGTTCAGATCCAGCACACGTTTCGAAAAATGATTTCGGAGATAGTAATATCTGTAACATCGTTCCTCCCGAGTATACGATATGTGTGAAAACAAGATAGGCATTTTGTTTTACACATATCAGAGACTATAGACATCTTCTATCAGGAGACATTTTGCATGATGTATCTGATAATCTGCCTGATATCTGATACTTCTCACATCTCCTGACTATATCAACAGTCGTCCAGTCAACATTTGAGTGTTGACATTAAATGTTTTCTCATTTTGATCCGGTTTTTATCAGAACAAGTATTGAAGTAGACCATTTAGTTAGAGATTATTGATCAGCTCACCTCAAAGACAAATGAAAACGAATGATATCTTCAAGAACAAACCCATTGCAGGGATATGACAGATACACCATCAGAAGTTTATACATCTCTCATTGAAGCGGCGATGAAAGCGGGTGCAACTGATGCTATACCGATCCGCTCAACTGATATTGTTGTTGAAGACCGGGTTCACCTGAAATGCAAAACCGGATGCCCGTCTTACGGGCATTGTCTTTCATGTCCTCCGTATGCTCCATCGGTCCCGGATTTTCGAAGGATGCTCCAGGAGTATCAGGATGCACTGTTGATCAGGTTTCGGTCAGCTGTTGAAGCTGAGCCCGGGATTGTTCACGAACTGCTGAAAAACAGATCAGATCCGACAGTTCCCAAATCTGTTAGAGTTAAAACAAATGAGTTCAGTGATGCCTTAAACAAAGAGTCAAGGGTTATTCATGACAGGATGCTAGAGATAGAACGACAGGCATTTCAGGCAGGCTACCCGTTTGCTCTCGCATTTACCGTGGACTGTTGTGATCTCTGCAGAACATGTAACGTGAAAGGCGGAGTATGTATGCACCCGTCCCAGCTCAGGTATTCTATCGAAGCGGTTGGGATAAATATTATAAAAACTGCAAAATCTGCTGGTATGACAATCAGATTTCCCTGCCCCATCCCACCGGACAGGATTACGCTTCTGCTCATCGATTAAGAGATATGGGCGTTGAATACCGCATATAAAATCCAAATTTTTAAAATCTATCCTTATTCAAAATATTCGTATAGTGAGATAAAAGAGAAATATAGAAATTTTCACGACACCCCATTTTTCGTATCAAAGCATAAACCCATCCATGAGGTTTCCGGTTTTCGTGGCTGAAAAGGATACGATCTTCTGTAAATATATTTCATCGATCATGTACATTGTCCATATCCGAATACGAACCTGACGACCTCGACAGTGAATATGGTTCAAAATTCTATTGGAATTAACCGGGAAGTGATGGAAGGAGATACTATTAAATTTGTATTAGGGATTTACCTATACCATGATCACCATGGATTCACTTGACCTTTTACTGACCAGACGGAGTATCAGGAAATTCAAACCTGATGCAATACCTGATGATATTATCTCCCGGATTATTCATGCAGGGACATATGCACCATCAGCCCTTGCTCTGCAACCCTGGGCATTTATCGTCATTCAGAATAAGGATTTCATGCAGAAGGTCTCTGATTACTGCAAACCCATCATGATATCACTGATGAAAGATGCTCATGATGGCATGTCAGATGAGTTCCGAAGACTTCTGCAGAGTGACGGGTATTCGATCTATTATCATGCCCCGGTAATGATAATGGTCATCGGGAAGAGTTCGAGCCGGTTCAGGGAGATCGACTGCTCACTCTGTGCAGAAAATATGATGCTTGCTGCACATGCTCTGGGAATTGGGAGCTGTTGGATAGGATCTACAGAGGTTGCATATGATAATCCTGAGATCATGGCTGGATTTAAGATCCCTGATGGATATTCACCGGTTGGCACTATCGTTTTCGGATATCCGGATGAGACACCGGAGGCCCATGATAAAAAGCAACCCCAAATTACCTGGATACGGTAATTATCCCATAATTTCCTGATTTTTCTGAACAAAACCATACCAGGTAAATCATGTCTCAGCATATCCGGGTTGCCTCTGACAGTACAGTATGGTTTCTGACAATCACACACAAACCAACGGATATCATCATGATATTCTATCCAGTACCCGGAATGAGTGAGATCATGATCTCAAAATCATAATGCTTTTTAAGACTTGTTACCCAACAATCATCCATGAAGGTATCTTTCGCCTGGGTAGTGCTGGGATTAGTTATTCTGGTTATGGTTGCCGGGTGCACAAACCAAGAGACATCAAAGAGTGTACAGCCACAGACAACGAAAAGTGTCACTGCTGTACCAACACAGGTTGAGACCACAATACCCGCTACACCTGTGAACCAGGTCGTTTCAGATCCTGCTCTTGAGGGAACCTGGTATCTGAAACTCATGTCAGATCAGAACGGAACCGCAATAGTCCAGACGATTAACCCGGAGACCATGATCACCTTTGTTAATACTTCCCAGATCATCGGCTACACCGGATGTAATGATTATCAGGGTTCATATTCACTTACCGGAACAAAAACCAAGTTTGGTCAGGGAATCACAATCAAGACAGAAGTATCCTCACCAAAACCATGTGCGAACGGTGAAGATACTGAAAAGATCTATCTTGAGATATTACACGGAACAACCAGTTATCTGGTTAATGCAAATCAGGAACTTACACTGACTGACAGTTCAAACAACTCATTGGTCTATCAAAGAGTCCCGTATAACCAGAATGCTGTACCGGTGAACTCATAATTTTTCGATCAACTCTTATTTTTAAAACCTGGCTCCATCTCTGCAGGAGAGTCTCAATTTCACAAGCAGGGAATCATAATGGATATACTATTTCAGGGATATACCTCACGAAGATTTTTGGTGATCTGAATGAGCAGCATGAGCAAGTCTTGTCCGCTCAAGTGCTATCCCGAGTTGCATGCCGAGCGATGAGATGTTGTCAAGACTCCCTTTATGATAGATCTTCTCTTCT
>CAZVAS010000099.1:6380-8365 GCA_964625165.1 uncultured Methanospirillum sp.
TGTTTCGCGGATGAGTAATACTGAATTTGTCTCACATGCCTTGGTGAATAGAGATGAGAAATGACCGGACATACAGAGATCCCTGAGCTTGTCAGGCATATTTCGCTGAACTACCGGCAACAGGTCCATACTATCATCCATGAGATATACACACCCGATATCAAATCCGAGGATGTCCATGGCACTATCAATCGTCCTTCCAAGAAGGGACTCTTCATTGCTATCAGAATTTAGAATTTCAGATATACGGTTCATAGCCTCAAGGGTGTGGATAAGTTCTGATCGCTCATGTTCCAGGCGTTTAATTTTGAGGAAATTTGCTATCTCATCTGCGATAATCTCAACATTATCGACCTGAATCCTGCTTACATCATGATCCGTGAACAGAACTATCGCACCAATGGACTGTTCTCCTTCAATAAGAGGAATAATGATACAATATTTCAAATCTGAAAGAGAATCATCATTCATTCCTGCGATCTGTTCTGAACCAGACATCCGCACAACTTGGATCTGACAGAGTTCAGATGCCCGGTCAAGAGAGGGATATATCATGTCCAGGAGCGGTTGAGGAGTCTCTGAAGAACTATATGCAAGCGTATGACCTGATTTAAACACGAGTCCCTCGCGATATGAAAGGAGAGAATCATGGATCCCGGAGATCATGAATGAAAAAAGATCCTTCTCTGACTCAAATCCTGCAGCCGATCTGATCAGGTAGAGCAGGGATTCCTGCTCACTTTTCGTCCGGTGAAATGAGATATCCTCTCCGATGATAACCACATATCCCGGTCCTCTCTTCTCTTTTGATGGAACCAGGGATAATCGATACATCCGGACTAGCCCGCTTTTCTCCTGGAGATCAATATCCAACAGAGTGGTCTCCCCATTACAGGCAGATCTGAACCCATGATCAAACAGGCTCAACTTTTCATCAGGGATGATGTCCTGTATAGAAAATACATCTGGGAACTGAGAGTGGAAGAGTTCATTCGCGGCTATGATCGCCAGGTTGGACGAAACAGTGAGAATTATTCGGTCAGAGTTGTTCAGCACCCGGGTGAGTTCCATTCTCCTGAGAGTCAGGTCATGAAGTTCGGATGCATATGAGACGATTGATGATAGGGTATCCTGATTCTTTTTGCTCAGAAATGCTGGTTGTTCCTGTTCGAATGCCCCGGTTGAATCACGAATAATCCAGAGTTTGTTCCTTCCGATTATCTTAAAATCCAGGATCGACTGTGCGTATAATGTATTGAGATATTTGAGAACAGTAGCCCTGCTTTTACCAATTCCGAGGGAGATCTTGTCGAGCATACATTCCTCTGGAGAGTGTGACCTGATGTATGAGAGAATAAGATGCTCAGTTTCAACGAGAGGTGCACCCATAGATTATACTGTATAGGTTACACTGTTCACACCTATAATTACCGGTCAAAGAAGAGTAGAGGCAATAATTATAAATAAAATTATACTATACAGTATAGTTACACTAAAGAGTCAATCGCCTGACTCTTGATGAGGAGATCACATATGATGTATACACAGATTGCAGAGGAACTCAAGGAACTGCTTGGAATGAAAGGAAGCCCAGTCGCGGTAAAACTGGCAAAAGGGCCGGCTGATATTCCGGCAGGATACGAAAAAATGCCTGAAAAGAGCAGGCACTGTCAGTTTGTACAGGATGCACGGCTCAAGGGAACAAAAGGGTATGCGACCGAGGCAGAACATTTCTGCAAAGGCGGAGCAGCGGTCCTCGGTCTTGAGCCGATGCCTGAAAATATTGCCACCGGGGAGTTTTACCTGAAACTTGGCAACTTCAAGACACCGGAAGGTGCCAGAGAGACGATGGCATCCATTCCAAAAGTCTCTGATTCGTACTATGCTTCCGTCTATTCACCACTGGAATCAGCCGAATTTGAACCTGACTCTGTTGTGCTGATTGTCAATCCAAAACAGGCACTCCGTCTGTCACAGGCATATCT
>CAZVAS010000100.1:0-8276 GCA_964625165.1 uncultured Methanospirillum sp.
GTATACCGGATGGACAACGTGCCAATCCAGTTCAGACAGGTTCTCGATCCACAGGGTCTCCTTACCGATGAGGAACTGCTGAACAAGATCGCTGACCGCGTTGATGAACTCAATGCACAGGGGGCCTGAATATGTCTGAACTGATTATCAAGAACGGATACGTCTTTGATCCAATCTCCGGAATCAAGGGAGACAAGGCAGATATCGCCATCAAGGACGGCAAGATCGTAGAGAAGGTCTCTTCAAAGGCAAAGACCATCGACGCCAGCGGTAAGACCGTTATGGCCGGTGGTGTTGATATTCACACCCACGTGGTTGGACCGAAAGTCAACCTTGGACGCGAGATGCGGCCTGAAGACAAGCTCTTCCGTGGTGAGTACCGTGGCGGAATTGTCAAGCAGGGCAAGCGGATGGAGATGGGATTCTCGATTCCAACCACCTGGAAGACCGGGTATGCATACTCCCGTCTGGGATACACCTACGTCAATGAGGCAGCAATGCCCCCGCTCATGGCACCCCACGTGCATGAAGAGATCAGAGACACACCAATCCTCGATATCAGTGCCATGCCGGTCTTCGGGAACAACTGGTTCTGTCTCGAGTACCTCAAGAACAAGGAGATCGAGAACAACGCTGCGTATGTTGCATGGCTCCTGAAGTCAACATATGGTGTTGGTATCAAGGTCGTCAACCCAGGTGGCACTGAAGCATGGGCATGGGGAGAGAACTGCAACACCATTCACGACCCGGTTCCCTACTTCGATATCACCCCTGCCGAGATCGTCAAGGGTCTCATCGAGACCAACGAGTACCTCGGTCTGCCCCACTCAATCCACCTGCACCCCAACAACCTTGGAAACCCGGGCAACTACACAGATACTCTTGACACCCTGAAGCTTGCAGAGGGATACAAGGCAAAGAACAAGTTTGGCAGAACCCAGGTCCTGCACAACACTCACCTGCAGTTCCACTCTTACAAAGGAGACAGCTGGGGAACCTTCGGATCAGCAGCAAAGGAAGTCATGGACTACGTCAACAAGACTGATAACATCACTGTTGACCTTGGATGTGTCACTCTTGATGAGACAACCACCATGACTGCCGACGGACCGTTCGAGCACCACCTCATGGAACTCAACCACCGCAAGTGGGCAAACTGTGATGTCGAACTCGAGACCGGATCAGGTATCGTGCCCTTCGTGTACGATAAGGATGTCGCGGTCATTGGTATCCAGTGGGCAGTCGGTCTTGAGATCGGACTCTACGCAAAAGACCTGATGCGGACCTTTATCACCACTGACCACCCGAACGGAGGACCATTCAGCCGGTACCCACGTATCATCAAGTGGCTCATGTCGAAGAAGGCCCGTGATGCAACCCTTGACTCCATGAAACGCAAGGACAAGGTTATCGCAGCAACAGACCTCGCTTCCATGGACCGCGAGCTCAACCTCTACGACATCGCCATGATGACCCGTGCTGGACCGGCCAAGGCACTTGGTATGTCAAGCATGTATGGCAGCCTCGCTCCAGGTGCAGATGGAAACGTGTCTATCTACAACCTTGATGCCAAGAAACTCCCAACCGACCCAGAACTGATTGAAGAGGCATTCAGCAAGACTGCCTACACCATCAAGGAAGGAGTTGTAATCGTCCAGAATGGAGAGATTGTTGCAGAGCCAAAGGGACACACAATCTGGACCAAGGTCACCATGCCTGAGAACTCCCAGGTTATGCGTGATATCAAAGAGAAATTCACCAAGAGTTACACCGTTAACCTTGAGAACTACGCAGTGTTCGACGACCATGTGTACCACCCGCGGGCACTTGAAGTAGAAGTAGCCTGAGGTGCAAAAGATGGAAACCGTAACAATGACCCTGGTACAGCAGCCTGAGCTGTACCTCGAATGCTACAGTGTAACCCCTGACAAGTTTGCAGGGAAATCTCTGACCGAGATCGCTGATCTTCCGGCTCATGAGGGAAAAGTTGTCTGGAAACTTGGAGATTTCTTCTCGTTCTCCGGAAAGGCAGGAGAGACCGCTGCCGACACCAAGATCATCGTCAACGGAAATGTCCGTAAGATGAAGCGGTTCGGCCAGCAGATGACCGATGGTGAGATCCTCATCAACAGCGACGCAGACATGTATGTCGGCTGCTGGATGAGAGGCGGAAAGATCACCGTCAAGGGAAATGCTGATGCATTCCTTGGAATCGGTATGGAAGGCGGAGAGATCCTGATTGAAGGAGACGCTGATAACCATGTCGGCAGTGCCTACCGTGGTGACTGGCGTGGTATGAGCGGCGGTCTTATCCGGGTAAAAGGAAAGGCAGGCAACGATGTGGGAACCGCCATGACCGGCGGGACCATCATCATCGAAGGCGATGTCTTCATCCATGTCCTGACCCATGCAGAAGGCGGAACCGTCATCATCAAGGGTGATGTCGAGGGCCGTGTTGGTGGTCAGTTGGTCAAGGGAGATGCATACATCCTTGGAAAACTGCTCTACCCGATGCCAGGATACAAGAAGATCGGAACCGTCGAGAAGGAATGCGACGGTCAGACCTACACCTTTGACGAGTACATCGGTGACCTTGGAGAGCGGAAAGAGAAGAAGAAGGGAGAGATTGTCTGGGGTCACATATACCTCAAGGCAAACTAACTTTTTTCTTCGTGAATGGATATATGCACATCCGGTTTTACCCCGTATTTTCATACCGGAGTTACACAACACTAACTTCTGATTCGATTAGAAACGTTCTTAAAACCCCAACGGTGCCCAGTCGGGAACATCAGATAGGACCAATGAAAAGGACTGTTTCATGCAAAAATAAGGCATGTAGCCTGTGAGAAACGGAAAGGGAATAACCACATCATCGAGGAATTACAATGGAAGATATAGATTTAATTAAACTGCCAGAACTGCCGGTCATCGAGGTGGTCGATGACCTTATCCAGGTATACAAGGAGTTCATGGTTATCAGGGCTGCCCTGCAGCTTAAACTCTTTGACTGGATGGCTGCACATGGACCGGCCACAATTGAAGAGATAAGCAAAGGAACGAAGATCCCCATGGATTACATGGCACCCCTGATCGGGATGCTCTTTTACCTGGACATCGTCCGGCGTTCTGGTGAGAAATACCTGGTCTCCCCATCAGCAAATCTCCACTTCGTGAGCAGCAGCAGGTATTACCAGGGAGATATCATCCTGGCACTTGCAGAGCCCGAGTCACCATGGAACGATCTGCAGACCTACCTGACAAGTCCTGAAGCCAAATCCACGTTCGATCAGGAGACCCCGTTGATGGGTATGTCCAAGGCAGAAGAGGAGATCAGGGGAATGCTCAAGAATATCACGACAGTTGCAAGCCGGTGGGCAGGATTTAAGGATGCAAAGTCGTTCCTTGAGATCAGCAGCGGTCATGGTCTGTATGCAATGGCTGCCTGCCAGATCCATCCAGATCTGAAAGCATCAGTCCTTGTTCAACCTGTCAGTTCAAAACTTCTCGAGCAGAATATTGCCAGACATGAGATGAGGGACCGGGTTACACCGGTCAGCGGGAAGATGGGGGCCCTCCCGGATGGCACATATGATATCATCCTTATCTCGCATGCCCTGTACGAAGACCAGAACCAGCTTGATACAATCCTGAAGGATGTCGGTGCCCACCTGAATGATGGTGGTCTCTTCATCTCTAACCACTGGTTCATCAGAGATTCCGAGGGGACCGGGATGCAGGGGCTGTATGAACTCGAACTTGGCATACACAACAGGTATCATGCTATCAAAGACCGGGAAGGATATGAGAAGCTCTGTAATGATACCGGCCTTGTAATCTTCCAGACCGGTGTTCTACGGAGTGCATATGGCGAATCTACCATTCATATGGCAACAAAGACCGGGAGCGGGGCATAATGGCAACAGCTCCTGATCGGTTCGTCTCTGCATCGTTTGACCAGTTATCAGAAGAGGAACTAAAAAAAGCGATGCTCATGCATGTCCGGATGGGATTTCTGATGAAGAATCCGGGTAAGAGTAAAGAGGCTGAAGCGATTGCACAGGATATCATTGATAGGCTCTCTCTTGATCAACTCAGACAGATTCATCCTGATACCTTCTTTTCCAATAAAAAAATGGGGGAACTTCCGAAGAATCCGTATGAGGTGGCACTCGAATTACTAGGCGAGGGATAACCTCGTAGGATATTCCCCCATAGTCACTTGCCAACAGAAATGCTATCGTTCTGAATCTTTTTTCACTTCAACCTATAGGACTCTTACCGCTTTCCCAAGTGAATTATATGTTCCCATCAATACTGAGATACCATGGGGTGTCTGCACCTTCGGAGCTCTAATGACTGACCAATTATCGATCATCGTTCCCTGCGTAAAAGAGATAGATCATGTGTTCACTCCCTCAGAACACGAGGTAGTCATCGAATCCCCATACGCACTGTGGGTGAATGGCCGTCAGATCCTGAACGTGATGACAAGCCCCAGCCGGCTTGAGGACTTTGTTATCGGATATCTCTATACTGAAGGTCTGATCAGGCAGGTTGATGACATTGAGTCATTACAGATAGAAAAACAGACTATTCGGGTTTTGACCACCGGGAAAGTAGCCATCAGGGGAGGGAAGAAGACCATCCTTTCAGGATGCGGTGGTGATTCATCGTTTCTTGACATCAAAAAACTCCCCACAGTAACCTCTGACCTTGTGATGGATCCGGCATGGCTCCATCAGGCATTGAAACTCGTCCTTGACTCTGACCTCCATGTCAGAACCGGCGGAATTCATGTGGTGGGCCTGGTCAGCAGTGATGCCATGATCACAAAGACCGAAGATATCGGACGCCACAATGCACTTGACCGGGTTATCGGATATGCTCTGCGGACCGGATGGGATCTTTCCCAGACCTGTGTATTGATATCAGGCAGAATCTCTTCAGAAATGTCAAGAAAATGCATACTTGCAGGTATTCCGATGATCGCCTCACGGGGTGCAACCACATCGCTCGCAATCGAGATGGCAGAGGCAACAGGACTCACCATCATCGGGTTCATCAGAGGTGGTAAAATGAATATCTACGCTTCACCTCACCGCGTCGCAGGTACACAGGCATTCCACTCAGAATAACTGTCTGAAGGATAAAAACCCACAAAAGAGAATATATTGAGTGATGAAGAAGGGGTTTTTCCCCTCACTTCGTCTGATTCTGAGCGAACCTTATACCGGGCTGAATCCGTAGTCTTTCAGTACAGTCTTTCCTTCATCAGATGTGAGCAGGGAAACATACTCTTTTGCAAGCTCCTTCTGCTTTGATTCGGTAAGGACACCAGCGTTGTACTTTGCAACTACGTTGAGGTTCTCTGGGATCTCGATGATCTTGATCTTCTCTGCAAGGCCCTTGGTAACATCTGAGTAGTAGGTGATTCCTGCATCTGCCTCACCCAGGGAGACCTTGGTGGTTGCACCAGCGACGTTGGTCTCTTCTGATATGATGTTCTTCTTGAATGCATCAACAAATGACTGACCATAGGCGGTGTCATTGACGGTCTTGTTCAGCATCTGCTCGGTGTACTTGCGTACAGGCACATCTTTGGTCTCACTTACAATCTTTACACCTGGCTTTGCAAGGTCTGCAAGTCCGGTGATTCCTGCCGGGTTGTCAGCAGGGACAATGATTGCGAGTTTGTTGGTGGCATATGGTGTGACATCATCCTTGCTGATCATCTTCTCCTTGATCAGATTGTTGATGTTTGAATCGCTAGCCGGGAGGAAGAGATCTGCAGAGGCGCCCTCTTTGATCTGGGTCTCAAGGGTTGCAGAACTATCGCAATTCGGAGTAATGTTTACACCCGGGTGTGCAGTCTCAAATGCCTTGTCAAGATCTCCGACAACACCGGTGAGGGATGCGGCTGCAAAGATAGTAAGTCCGGTCTGGTTTGTGTCAGCAGCTGAAACACAGCCGATCTGAACCGCCAGCAGAAGCAGTACAAGCCCGATTGAAAGATACGATATGTTCATCTTCATAATAGCACTCCTAAATACAGGTTAGTTTTTGTGTTTATACTAGATAAAAGCAAATCGTTAAATATATTCGATAAACTCTTCGGAATTCACCGTGATTCGTGCTCTGAAATTGCATTTATCCCCCATTTTGCCGGTGCTGATTTCTTTGCATAATCGACGCAACCATATAGGGGATATATATAGAAATTTGATGACATCTATTGTATGTTCGAATCGATCGGTAGAAGTATCGCTCTGATCAAAGCGAGCTGGGAAGTGCTGAGGAATGACAAAGAACTCTTGTTGTTCCCTGTTCTTTCTGGCATCGTCTGCATCATCATTACTGCCTCGTTTCTCATTCCTGCAGTCCTTATGGGTGTAGGGCTTAAAACAGAGCATCAGAATTCACCATTGCTATACGTTGGGATCTTCCTCTTTTACCTGGTCACATACTTCGTGGTTATCTTCTTCAATGCAGGGCTTGTTGCCTGTGCCAACATCCGGCTGACCGGAGGCGATCCCACATTCTCTGACGGGATATCAGCGGCAAGACAGAATATCGGACAGATCTTTGTATGGGCGCTCATTTCTGCAACAATCGGGCTTATTCTCCAGGCAATCAGGGATAACAATAACTTCGTGGCCCAGATCATCTCGTCCATGATCGGTGTTGCATGGAGCCTTTTGACCTTCTTTGTCATCCCGGTGATGATCATCGAGAAACGGGGAACACTTGAATCGATCAAGGAGTCTGCATCACTATTTAAACGAACATGGGGAGAGACGGTTATCGGTCAGGGTGGTGTAGCACTGATCTTTCTTCTTATAGCAATTATTGCCCTGATCCCTGTTACTCTTCTGATGATGACCGGAATTGGTGAGATCATGATTGCAGCAGTAAGCCTGTACCTGCTTCTCCTGATCATTCTCTTCGTAATAGCCAATGCAATGCAGGGGATCTACAATACCGCTCTCTATTTATACGCAAAGAACGGCACTGTTCCGTCTGTGTTCTCAAAAGAGCTTATCGAACAGGCATTCAGGCAGAAAAAAGGAGCCCAGTACCAGGGCGGCAACATCTGATAGTATCTAATTTCACTTTTTTCCGCTATGACCGGTGATTGTCCCACCAGATTGTTGCACTGCGGTGACCTCCACCAGCCAGAACCCGTCCGTCCGGTGTCATACTGGCGTGTCTGGTGAAGTACGTCTGAACAATTTTGTACTGCCACTCTTCAGTGCATTCAAGACGCTTTACAGCACTCCTGACAGCCTGCTCGATGGACTCATAGGTAGCAGGAGGAGCGGGTTCCATCACCTCAAGGTTTGCATAAATCCCCATCTCGTACAGAACATTCCAGAGACAGTCGGCAAGCGGGGTAGGGTAATACTCCCTGTTGTGCAGTGACGGCCAGAGCTCCTGCATCATATCAGCCCAGGATGGCGGAGTGAGGAACCAGAACAGAAAGACCTTTCCTGAAGAGACACGCTGAATCATCCTGATGGCCCCGGCGATATCGGTCATGGTGAGTGAGAACGAGGCTATGATCAGATCAAACGGGCCCTGGAGTTCCTCACCGGTGATATCCTCCCACCGGCGGATAATTATTCTGACCGGTGGAGCCTCTTCCTGAACTCTGTACTCTTCAAGAGCATTGCACATAAGTGGTGCCTGTTCTACCACAGTAACTCTGCAACCTTGTTTTGCAAGGGGAACTGCGAGGGTCCCGGGTCCTGACCCGATGTCCAGCACCGTTGCCCCCGGTGGTGCATGTATGATTCTGAGCTGTTCTGCCACCACCTTTGAATATTCTCCCCTGGTGTTCTCCAGGTACCTTCTGACATTATCGGGATCCAGCCAGAAGTCACCCTCATTGTTTATATTTACCGAACGAAGGTGCCGTTCCTTCAGGACAGCCCATCGTTCTGCCCATGTTTCAACCGGGATACTGGAGATATCTTCTTGCCTATGACACATGTAGACCACCCGAAATGCTGCAGAATTGTTCTGACATATCGGGTATATATGCCGTGGGATACCCCACGTTTTTATAAACAGAGATGCCGGGATAGGATACAGACAGCCAAGTCAGTAGCTCCCGTAGTTTGAAGAACCCACAGTACATATGACCTATGTATGGAGATTTTGTCGGTAAGAACCGGGACAGTTCTTTCTGACGGACGGATCAGAAGAGAATACCTCCTTTCGAGTCCGGTTACAAAGGAGGTATTACATGCACTCTCTCAAGGGAACTATGAATG
>CAZVAS010000101.1:0-1057 GCA_964625165.1 uncultured Methanospirillum sp.
TCTGATACAGGGAGGGAGAGAAGACCCTCCAGGTATGTGGTGAGACAGGATCGGTACCGCTGGTGCCACCCGGAACGTCCGGGCAGAAAGTCACTCATCATCCGGGCCGGGCTCACACCGATTCCACAGACATAGTCGATCAATTCTCGCCGTTCCTGTGCATCAAAACTCCGGAGTGCAATCTCCTGTACATGAATATGGTATCCCCTCCCACCTGAGAAGACAAGCCGTACGGTGCGCATATCGATCCCGAGTTCCTCATCAAGGACGGCAACAAGTTTGACGGCCTCTTCCTTGATCCGTTCAAGCATCAGACTGTAGGAACCCCGGAGAATGTGATCGGCATCCAGATCAAAAATCAGGTCAGCCCCGAGCCAGTCTTTGTCGCCCATGGTGGCGGCCTGGGGTGTCCGGTAGTATGCAGTCGAGTAGTAGGCATGAGCTGGAACGAGGTTCTTGATATATTCCTGCATCTCTTCAGGTGAGCCGAACCCGATATGCCTTCGCATTCTGATATCTTCGGGATAATTTCCGTCAAAGAATATGAACCCAAACTCACGCTGGCCTGAAGAAGACGGGGGGGTGATCTGCACCCTGCCGTAGTACTCAGTAAACCGCTGCCTGATGAACGTCAGGGTCGCTGCTCTCATGCCGAAAGATCCCTGATCATGTAGGGGCCGGAGCGTTCATAACCGAGTCGGCGATAGTAGGGCCTCACACCGATACCGGCCATGATAGCCATCCGGGAAAACCCTGCATCAGCAGCCTGCTGCTCGGCCTCGGTGAGGAGTTCGGTCCCAAACCGGCGGTGTTGTCGATCCTCACCTGAACCCATCCTGCCGAGCGGAACAACCTTTCCGTAGACATGCAGCTCGCGGGTGAACGCAGCATTCTCAATCTCCGGCCGCCAGGAGTTTCCCGGGAGCCGCAGCCTGGCAAACCCCACGAGTGAGTCTCCTGAAACAAAACTGATAAACCGTTCCTCCCCTCCGCAGGAGTCATATTTCAGGGTCTGAAGAACGGCTTCATCGTCAGAAGATCGACGACCTATCTCACG
>CAZVAS010000101.1:1157-8249 GCA_964625165.1 uncultured Methanospirillum sp.
CCGGTGCCGGGGGTGATGAGGGTTGGATATATTTTGAGAAAGTCAGGTCTGAACCTGGGATCGCTGAAGAGTTCCCTGAACATCTTCCGGTCCTGGTCTGCATCGCTGCCAGGAAGGTTTGGCATCATATGAAACCCGACTTTGATTCCAGCATCCCGGAGCAGGGTGTTCGCTTCCACGGTATCAGCAACCGTGCATCCCCTCTGATTCAGCTCAAGAACCCGGTCGTCCAGATGCTGAACTCCGAGTTCGACCTTGGTAACCCCAAGTTCAAGCATCCGGTCAATATGTTCTCGACGGCACCAGTCAGGCCGGGTCTCAAACGTGATAGCCACACACCTGACCTTTGCTTCCTCGTTTCGTGCAAAGATGGCATCACGCTCACCGGGGTTGAGGGAAACAGCTTCACTCACCGGTCTCTCTTCGACCTCTCCAGACAAAGTGGAGGGAGGGGAGTAATCCGGAGTAAAACCTGATTCATACTCGTTCATCGCCCTGATACAACTAGCAGTGAACCACTCCTGGTACTCCCCATCCCTGGCGGTGATGGTTCCCCCCATAATGATCAATTCAGCCTTATCCACATGATGGCCGAGTTGTTCGAACTGAGCCAGTCGTGCAGCAGTCTGATCATATGGATCAAAACCATGGTGGAAGGCACGTCTTGCTGCAGGTTCACCACCGGTATAACTCTGGGGGGAATGGTACTCATGGTCCGGCCCTCCCGGACAGGGGAGGCACTTGCCATGAGGACAGGGAGCAGGTGAGGTCATCACAGCAACCGGGGCAACCCCAGAGAGAGTCCTAGACGGCTTTACCTGCAGAATAGGACGAAGGAACTCACGCTCACCTTCGGTCGCACAGGCAAAGATATCAGAATTTCGGGGAACCCGGGGGAGACGATATTTCTTACAGACCGTTGCAACGATCCGGCGGAGATTACGATCTTGAGGATCTGATTCTAAAAGAAGGGAGACGATCTCCCGATATGCGGTCTCGTCGTCCATTATGTCAGTTTTCAACTGCTATTTCAGGTGTGACCATATCGGTAAACCCTATCAGCTGGGGTTTATGCTGCTGTTTAATGTGGTCAACAATCTCCTGTCCAAGAACGAGGATAGCTTCCTTATGTGACCTCTTGTTCTTGTGAATATGGACAGGAGAGATGTGCAGAGTATCGTACCGATCAGTGGGGACTTCCTCACTGGTGGTAAGTTCATAATACTTCTTAACGTGGACAAAAAGCATGTGTAAATGTAGCAACTCTTCCTTCTGCACTCTATCACCTGGAACACTCATCTGTCATGTCCACCGGGGTTAGGATATAGATTATGCAAATGGTTTATTAAAGGGAAAGACCTGAAGAGCGCATAACTAAATTGAACCCCAGAACATGGGATTCATCCGCGCTGTCAGAGGAGGAGCCCCCATTAATCAAGGATGGCGAGATACTCACCATAAACTAAAAAATAAGCGCTGTGGGCTGAGCTATTGAGTTGTTCTGGGAAGTACATCAGGGAGAGGAATAACCCTTACCATCACTGGTGTATGGTTTGTACGACACTGGATCTGATCCTCCGGCAGGATCTCGGTGATGATGTATTTCTGACCACTCACCACACCGGCAGGATGGCAGTCGGCATACCATTCACAGGCCTCATCACATTCAGGCAATCTGATTATAACGGTTGTATTCTTCTTTGCAAGGTCTTCAGAAACCCGGATATCAACAGGTGCTTCGATTACATCTACAGTAACCGTCCCCTTCATATGGACCGGACATGAGTGGTTGGCTGCCCTGATTGCCACGACCTCATACCTTCTCCCTGTCTCAAGGTTATGACAGACCCGGGAGATGGCACATGATTCACATGCTTCAGTCCGACCGGTATAGACAAACTGAACGCCAGGCTTGGCATACGCTGCTCCGACAATTGTTACCCGGGTCTTTTTCTGATCCATAGTTACTCCTCGTACAGCATCCGTACCAGATGCTCTGCCGACTCGCGGGTGAGACCGGTATCAAGGATAGTAAACCGTTCAGGTCTGATATCCTTTGCGCTGAGCAGAGCCTGGGCAATGACCTCATCAGGGATCTTCAGTTGCTCAGGAGTCGTTGGTGCACCGATCTGGATCAAGGACTGCCTGATAGCTCGCCAGTCACCCCCATGAAGATACATAGTCATGATTGCACCAATACCGCAGACCTCACCATGGAGTGCCCCTCCTGGCATGATCCGTTCAAGGGCATGCGCAAACTTGTGCTCTCCTCCTGATGCCGGCCGGGACGAGCCAGCGATGCTCATCGCAACCCCTGACGAGACGAGAGCTTTTACAACTATCCAGGCTGCTTCCTCCTGGCCCGGTTTGATGAGCCGTGAGTTCTTCACCAGGATCTCGGCAGTCATTCTGGAGAGTGCAACAGCATACTCGCTGATCTCCTCGCCTCTCAGACGATGAGCAAGCTCCCAATCGAGGACTGCTGTATAATTGGATATCACATCAGCACACCCGGAAGCGAGGAGACGGTGGGGAGCCCTTGAGATAATTCCGGTGTCTGCTACGACAGCGACAGGCGGATGAGCCTGCACAGAGACATTCCCGTCTTCGGTGGGGAGAGTTGCCCGGCCTGACACAATCCCGTCATGGGATGCAGCAGTTGGCACGCTGATAAAAGGTATGTCAAGGTTGTAGGAGACGATCTTGGCAGTATCAATTACCCTACCCCCTCCGACCCCTATGATGAACTCTGCATCTGCCTTTCTGCCAGCTTGCTCTGCGTCTTTGAGGAGATCTGAATCAAGCCGGGGGGCCGAGAAGTGGGTGATATAATAGTCATGGCTCAACACATCGGAGACCTGGTTGCCGGCAACCTCGCGGGTTGCAGAGCCGGTGATCAGTAGTGCAGACTTCCCTGGCTTGATATCAGCAAGAATATCTGGGAGCTGTTCAATTGCATTATGGCCGACGAGGACATCACGGGGGAGTTGCGTCCATCGTGACTTGGAAAAGTCCCTCCTCAGCACATTTATGTCATCTGCACTCATGTAGCTCTCAGCACATGATTAGGGAATTCATCTACAAATACTACATAGATCCCATCACGTATGGTCAGCCCTATACCCTTGTTGATACGCTGACCTACGCAGGAATCCTTATCATCTGTGTCTGGCTGATCTATCGCTGGCTAAACAGAAGCAGGATACCAGTAGACCGTGAATTCGTGTATGCCCTGATCCCATGGGTTATATGGGGAGGTCTGCTCAGGGTCGTTGAAGATACAGGAGTTGCAGGATCAGGATGGGGAATCCTGCTCACGACACCATTTATATTCTTCCTGATATTTGCTGTTGCAGCGCCTACTCTCTGGGGACTCTGGTTCCTTGAGACACGGAAGGTCATCACCGGATTCAAACGTGCCTTCGGGGGATTCGGTGGCATAATCAGTCTGGGCACTCTCATCTTCCTGCTCTGGTACGGAGTGACTACGACCCGGGTTGATCTAATGGTAGCAGTCACCATCCTCTCCATGGCGGCTGTTTCAACCGGGATAGTATACGGATTGCTCAGATACGTATTCAAATGGGAGTACGTCTCTGACCGGCTCTACCAGCTGCTGATCCTCGGTCATATGCTCGATGCCAGTGCGACCAGTTACGGTATCGATCTTCACTCGATCCCGTACGTCGAGCAGCACGTGGTAGGCTCGTCTCTTATTGCCATGACCGGAACTGCCTTCGTGATGTTCCCGCTCAAACTCCTCGTGGTCATTCCGGGTATCTGGATCTTGGAACAGTATCGTCGTTCGGATGACTCAGGTATCTGGTATCTGATCCTCCTTGCAATGATCATGGTAGGGATGGCACCGGGCATCAGGGATATGCTCAGGATGGTGGTCTATGTCTGACCGGCCATGGCAGGATGAAGAGGAGGATAATCAGGAAGTCCCCCAGCCGGTCTCCACCTCCCGCTACACCACGTTCCAACAGGAGTTTATCAGGTACCTCGGGATATCAGTCCTGGTGTTTGTCGTCGGATGCGCAGGAGGATTCCTGTCCTCGCAGGCTGACCCGGGATTCGGAGAGTCGCTCGTGAAGCTCTTCAAGGAAATGATCACAAACGACATTATGACTGATGCACCCCCGCTCCTTGCACTCCAGTTATTTCTGAACAACCTGGAGTCATGTGTCATGCTCTTTCTCGGGGGTGCAATTTTCGGAGTTGTCACCCTGCTGGTCCTCTCGTTCAACGGGCTCATCATCGGAGGTATTCTGGAGGTTGTCAGGGGAAAGACCGACATTGTGGTCATGTTCGCCTCCATAATTCCCCATGGTATCTTTGAGCTCCCGGCGGTGCTGGTCTCGTCTACTCTCGGACTTATGCTTGGAAGGGCCGTGATGCTTGAACTGGCAGGACAGGGGGATGCTGCAGGGAAGGCATTCGTTCTCGGAGGACTGTTTGTACGATATGTGGTGCCGTTCATCGCAATCGCGGCATGTATAGAGGCATTTATCACTCCCGCAGTCTTAGGGATGGTAACATAGGAGCTGTGTAATGGAAGAGCAAGAGGCGACTCTCCCGCCAAAAGCGGAATTCTCAGAATGGTACAACGATATTCTCTGGCGTGCAGAGATCATGGACGTACGTTACCCGGTGAAAGGGCTGTATGTCTGGTTCCCGTTCGGGTTTGGGATCAGAAAAAGGGTATACGGAGTCCTGCGTGAACTTCTTGATCGTGACCATGAAGAGGCACTCTTCCCACTGCTCATTCCGGAAAATGAGTTCATGAAAGAGGCTGAACACATCAAGGGATTTGAAGAGGAGGTGTATTGGGTTACCCACGGAGGTACCAGTCCCCTTGATGTGAAACTCGCCCTGCGTCCGACGAGTGAGACGGCAATCTACCCGATGTATGCTCTTTGGGTCAGGTCACACGTTGATCTCCCGATCAAGGTGTACCAGATCGTCAACACATTCAGGTACGAGACAAAACATACCCGGCCTCTGATTCGACTCAGGGAGATTACCTCATTCAAGGAGGCACATACCGTTCACGCAACCTGGGATGATGCAGAGAAGACCGTGGAGGAGGCGATTGCCCTATATCGGGAGTTCTACGACCGGATGTGTATCCCAGTCCTGATCTCAAAACGGCCTGACTGGGACAAGTTCCCGGGTGCAGATTATACAATCGCTGTCGATACGATCATGCCTGATGGCCGGACGCTGCAGATCGGAACGGTCCATCATCTTGGGGATCACTTCTCACGGACCTTCTCAATCTGCTATGAAGATCTTTCAGGCCAGCAGCAGTACTGCTATCAGACCTGTTACGGGATATCAGAACGATCCATTGCAGCACTCATCAGCCTGCATGGTGATGACCGGGGCCTGGCTCTGCCTGCAGAAGTGGCTCCGACACAGGTTGTCATTGTCCCGGTTATCATGAAGAAGCGGGAGGAAGAGGTTGTTGCGGCCGCTGATTCTCTTAAGAAAGAACTTGAAGCAGCCGGGTACCGGGTGAAGGTGGACAGTCGTGACCTTCGGCCCGGAGCAAAATATTACTACTGGGAACTTCGCGGTGTGCCACTCAGGATAGAGATCGGTCCGCGTGATATTGACAATGGTGTTGTAACCGCCGTGACCAGATTCGGGGAGAAGTCAACCATAGCCAGATCAGAGTTCATCAGTGGTGTTCAGGCCAAGATGACAGCCATGAATGAGGCGATGACAGAGAGGGCAGTTCAGCACATCAGGGATCACCTCTTCCCGGTTGAGGATGTCACCAGTCTCAAGGAGGTTATCACAAAGGGTGTTGCAGCCGTCCACTGGTGCGGGTGCAAAGAATGTGCTGACAGGATCGAAGAGGCGGCTGACGCCAGCATCCTCGGAACTGAAGTCAGATCAGATCTTATCAGCAACGGTTCAGGAACCTGTGTGATCTGCAGAAAACCCGGCTCAGTGATAACACTTGTTGGCCGGAGTTATTAACCCTTTTTTTCTGCAGTCAGCAGTGTAGTTGGATCTTAAAAAAAGTTCAGGCAGGTTATCGCCTGGAGACACAGAACAGACTAGCTGCAAGTCCGAGCAGTACTACCGTGAGAGGAAGACCTGCCCTTGTCGGAGCAGGCACAGGAGTCTGGGTTATGATCGGTGTCGCCGTTGGTACCGGAGTTGCAGGAGTTGCCGGCAATCCGGCCAGTACTGCTGTTATCGGCAGAGTCTGCCCTTCAATGACCTGAACCACGCTGATGTACGAGGCATATCCTTCCTTCTGCAGGGTAAGGGTATACTCACCGGGTGTGAGACTGGAGAGGTATACAGGAGTGATTCCCATGAACTGGTGATTCAGGAATACCTGTGCATCGCCAGGATCTGATTGTATCTGCATCGAACCGGTTAATGATCCTCTTCCAATTTCAGGGGTCAGCACGACATTGACTGTTCTTACCTGTCCACGTTCCACATAGATTGTGCTCGTATATGGAAGGTAGTCGTCGTATTGTATGAGCAGATCATAGTTGCCAGGTTGGAGTGATGAGATATCGAGGTACCCAGTGTGTGGAGTTCGTCCGCGGTATTTGTTGTTCAGATACACTGAAGCACCCGCAGGTGTACTCAAGATCTGAATTGTGCCGGACCGGTAGTAGTAATTTGAAGAGTAATAAGAGTTGTATGGATAATACCGGCGGTAATCAGCATCATTCCAGTAATAATGTGATGCATACCGGTACCTGGGTTCAGGATCACTGTAAACAGGATAGGGATTGTTCACCGGCCGGTAATAACCAGGACTACAGTAATACTGAGATGCAACTACCGGAGAGAGAGGAGCAGGGGGTGGGTTGGATATCGGAGCCCGTAATCCGGGAACAGGATTCACGGGTATACTGTTTCTCCAGGCATCCGGATCAGACACCGGGTTCTGCCAGGGAGTATTCAGGGAGATGGGACTCGTATAATATCCACCGGAAGAGTCTGCAGCACAGACGACACAGAGAACTGAGATCACCAGAAGTGCCAGGAAAAGATCTAATCTGAATGACATAACCACTATTCCCCAGTGATCGGAGATGAACCTATCTCATTTAT
>CAZVAS010000102.1:0-1372 GCA_964625165.1 uncultured Methanospirillum sp.
TTCATTTATATCTGGTTGACTGTGCTGGTTTATCAGTCCTGATGCGGGATCGTCTGCATGAGAGAACCTGGAGTGGAATTTGTCGTCCTGTTCTCTCACTCCATACATAAGGTTTCTCTTTTAGAATCTGCTTGATATGGAGGAAAATGGAAAATTTTCGTGATAATCAATGGAATTGCAGATAATGTTTATGATGACCTGCTCGCATACCTACTATCATGATATGGAAACGTGACTGGGGGTTGACCTACCGGGTTTTCATCACCTGGTCTCTGCTCCTCCTGGTTTACCTGGTATTCATCGGTATCCTCATGGTACTGCACCTGAATATCATGTTCATCATCCTGCTATCAGTTGGTATGGGTCTTGCCCAGTACTTCTTCTCTGACAAACTTGTACTGATGTCCACCGGTGCACGTGTTGTCGAAGAGGATGAAGAGCCAGGCCTTCACAGGATGATTGAAAAGCTCTGCACCGAGGCCGGCCTTCCAAAACCAAAGGTTGCCGTGATGCAGTCACCAATACCGAACGCATTTGCAACCGGCCGAAACCCAACCCATGCCGTCGTAGCAGTGACCGACTCGATCATGAGGACCCTGAATCAGCAGGAACTCGAAGCGGTCATCGCCCATGAACTCTCCCACATCAAGAACCGCGACATGCTTACGATGACTTTTGCATCGTTTATTGCCATGATCGCCTCGATGATCATGCAGAATTTCCTCTTTGCTTCAATCTTTGATCGGCGTGAGGGAGGAGCAGGTGCCTGGATCATAGCTGGTATTGTGGCAGCAGTAGTATGGATAGTTGCAACAATTCTGATGATGGCTCTCTCACGGTACCGTGAGTTTGCAGCAGATCGTGGCAGTGCTTATATCACTAATAATCCTGAAGCACTTATCTCTGCACTGACCAAGATCAGCGGTCGTATGGAGTATGTTCCGGCAGAGGCAAAGGTTGCAGCAGAGGGTGCAAACGCCTTCTACATCATCCCTGCCATCTCCGGAAAGACCCTGGCAAGCCTCTTCTCTACCCACCCCTCACTTGAGAAGCGGATTGAGAACCTGCGCAAGGTTGAGACCGAACTCCGAGGATATTAATCCGCCATTCGGCGGCTCTTTTTTTACCGGTAACTGGATTATCTTCTAGGAGATCTCCGGTATGCAAGCCCCTGAAATACCGCTATCTTCTCCCGTTCCTGATCATAGACCTCTACGACATAGGATCCGAGCTTATGGTTCGATGAAAATTCTTTAGCCTCGGCAACCAGGGTCCCTGATGTGGCTGCTTTCATATAGGTGATACTGGTGTTGATCGCAACAGCGGGGATTCCGCTTGTGTTGCTTGCAACTGCAAAAGCGACATCAGCGAG
>CAZVAS010000102.1:1472-8180 GCA_964625165.1 uncultured Methanospirillum sp.
ATGTCATCGAACTGGTCCTGTCCGTCTGAGTATTCAGTAACTGCCCTGATGATGGCATCGCGGATCTCTTCTGCTGGACATGATCGGTGCTGCTCTACAACGGATTCAAGTCTCTCTATACCGAACTCCTCATTACTCCGGTTTACCGATTCAGTAACCCCGTCGGTGTACATGACAAGAATATCACCCTGATTGATGGTTGTGACCTGTTCAGTGTATCCTGCATCTTCCATTATCCCGAGTGCAGGACCGGTTGTGATCAATTCTTCTCTGATACCATCGACCCTGAAGACGATCGGGTGGTTGTGTCCGGCGTTGACATAAGTAAAAATACGTCTCTCCGGGTTCAGTACACCAAAGAAGAGGGTGACAAACATTCCTGATCTGGCATCTGCACAGATCATCGTGTTGGTCTCAGCAATCACACTGACTGCTGATTTGTGCCAGGTGGCATTTGCACGGGTTATCGTCCGTGAGAGTGCCATGAACAAGGCTGCAGGTACTCCTTTTCCTGAAACATCAGCAATCAGGACGCCTACCTTGTCCTGTGAGACCGGAATGATGACATCATAAAAATCTCCTCCCACCTCGCGTGCCGGCAGGCTCAACGGTGAGATTTGGTATCCGCGAATTGATGGGATTGTATCTGGTAGAAAACTGAGCTGGATATCCCGTGCGATAGAGAGTTCAGCCTGCTTTCGCTGGAGATCGGCTCTGATCCGATCACGTTCATTTAAAGTTGCCCGCTCCTGAATAAGATTTATGTAAATGAATGAGAATATTCCGATTCCGACCATATTGGCAATGGTCATCGGAATTACAACCTGCGATACAAGTGCTGCTGCCTGATCAAATGGCCTTCCCATCAGAAGCACAAGCCCCATATGGATCAACTCCATACAGCCGGCTATGACCACGGCGCCTTTGATACCTATGAACTGCTTTTTGTTGAAGAGATAGACGGCCCCACCCAGAAGCCCGGCAATTACTGCAGCACTGGTGCATGCAACCTGGGAGATTCCTCCGGCAATAAAGTATCGATACAACCCGCCGATGAGACCGGCTCCAAGCCCTACTACCGGTCCGCAGGTTAGACCGGCTGCCATCGGGCCGAGATCTCGGATGTTGATCTGTGCACCGAATACATAGATTCCGCTTTCAGTCCCGTATATGGATACAAGTCCGAAGAGAAGGATCATCAGGATTGAACTCTTCCAGGTTAAGGCCCGGTTCTGGAAATCGGTAAAAAACCGGGATCGCATGATCAGGTAGGTGATGACGATGATCACGCATACCATCTGTAAGAGGACGATGCAGGTTCTGATATTTCCGGTGATGAGCTCGAAGAATGTGGTCATTTGCCGCCTTATTATCAGGAGTTCAGTTCATTGTTTATGATGGATCGAATACCTGTTAGTAAGAAAAATCTACCCGCAGGGATTTATCCTCATCAGTTTCGATACCTGCTCGTCGGATGCAGCTTCATACTATCCTGTACCTTCAATGGATTCACAGGACTCAGATAAACGAAAGCCTCAATTATCCCGGTGATGATAAAAACGTATGAAAATAGTTCAATACATTCTCTTTTTCATTCTGGTATCAGGAGTCCTTATCTCTGGATGTATACAGGCTTCAGAAACAGAGTCAACTGCCATTAAACCTGATATCCAGTCCAATAAATCATTGGTTGTTTCTGTAAACTCAGCAGTGAATGGGTCAACATTGCCAACCAGGTTTACCTGCATGGGGGCCGGGCAGGTGCCATCGGTATTCTGGAGGAATGCTCCGCAGGCTGCAAAATCCATGCTGCTCATTATGGACGATCCCGATGCCCCTGATAAGGTGTTCACTCACTGGATTGTATATAATCTCAACCCTGGAGACGAGGCGATCCCTCCCAACCAGGTTCCTGTTGCTGAGCGTGCGGGTTCAGGATATCAGGGTATCAACTCATTTGGGACTAAAGGGTACTATCCTCCATGTCCTCCGTCGGGGAATGTACACCGGTACATCTTCACCCTCTATGCCCTTGATATTCAGATCAACCCTGATCCTGCTGACCGGTCACATATTGAATCAGCCATGGAAGGGCATGTTCTGGCAAAGGCACGAAGTGTCACCCTTTTTGGATGAAATATTTGATCAATTTTCTGGTGTTACGGTGGCAGATGCCCAGGTTGGTACCTGCATCCTCATCCCAATATCCTCATCAACTGGTATGATCTTGCCAACGGTTGATGAATAGGATATACCTTGAGTATACCGGGAACGCTATTTAACAGCAAAAATAAGACTAGATGCCTGTTAAATGACTGATCTAATAGTTGCATCAAGAACTGCTTTGGTATATGGTTTCATAAGAACCCCGGTAAACCCGAAGTCTCTGAAATTAACCACCGCTGGGTCGTTTGCATCTCCGCTTGATACAAGGGCAAGAACATCAGGATCCATCTCATGGAGGGCAGTTATGACCTCTCTGCCTCCTAATCCTCCGGGTACCGTGAGATCCAATATTACAACATCAAACCGTGCCCCCTGAACCAGAGCTGCACGGTATGCTTCTATGGCATCTTCTCCTTTACTCGTGATGACTGCATCATAACCAAGTTTTTTTAAAAGTATTGAGGTGATCTCACAGATGGCAGGCTCGTCATCCAGGAGAAGAATTCGATGAGTCATGAAAGATGTAATGGTATGTATGAGCATACCCACATATTTCACTTGTGAATCCGGCATTCCAATCTGATGTATATCAGGTAGTGATCTTCATATCAGAATCGTGTATATCCCTATAGGATTTGTGTGTACATTCATCTCTTTCTGACAGACTCATGCAATCTCGCTTGTAATTACTGTCGTGGTAAGATCTTTGATACTCCTGAACTTGATCGTGAAGAGATATCGATCGATGCCGATATCCCGGTCGATGTCAGTTATGATTTATCAGACCTTTACTCATTTCTCTCCCGGGATCCCGAGGTTGTTGTCACTTTTATCGGTGGAGAACCCACCCTTCGCAATGATCTCATCATCAAGATCATGGAGGATCTTCCAGACACCCGTTTCATGATCCAGACAAACGGACTTCTTCTTCACAGGCTCCCATCAGAAATTGTTAACAGGTTTGAGACAATCCTGGTCTCCATCGATGGAGATGAAGAAACAACTGATGCAGGTCGTGGCTCTGGAACCTATCGCAGGGTTATGACAAACATTCAGCATATTCTTGCAAATGGGTTTGTGGGAGAGATCATAGCCAGGATGACGGTTCATGAACCGGTTGATATCATGAGTTCAGTTCTGCATCTCTCTCACAATTCAGAATACTCATTCTCCTCGATTCACTGGCAGATTGATGCCAACTTCTGGAACGACTATCAGATACGTTCATTTAGAGAGTGGGCAGAAAGCTCGTATCTCCCAGGTATTAGACAACTGGCAGAAGAGTGGGTATCACGCATAGAACAGACCGGATTAGTGGAAAGATGGTACCCGTTCATCGATCCGGTTGAGGATATGCTTCTCGGCCGCACTTCCCGGCTCAGGTGTGGATCAGGTTTTGCAAACTACACGGTTCTCACGAACGGGCAGATCTCACCATGCCCTATCATGGTTGGCATGGCAGACTATTATCTTGGGACGATTAACGAAGCAGATATCAGAAAACTTCCTGATATTCCTGTTCCTGGAGCATGTCAAACCTGCGATATACGCGATCTCTGTGGAGGCCGGTGCCTCTATTCTGCAATTCTTGAACCCTGGCCTGCTGAAGGGCGAGAGATGGTTTGCAAAACTGTACGGGAATTGTTTCGGGAGTTATCAGGCCTGCTTCCCCGGATACAGGCTCTTTTAGATGACGGTGTAATAAGAATAGAAGATTTTGCTCATGAGAAGTACAATGGGTGCGAGATTATCCCGTAATCACGCACGATTGTATTTTTTTTAGAAAAAGTATTCATCCTGAGCAGATCTGCCCGGATTTGAATGCTATGTTATATGTGTTCAGAGTGTTGCAGTCTTGTTTGCTGCAGTTGCCGGGGACTTTGCTGCTGTTGCATTGGATGAGGTTGCGTTCTTGGACTCTGACGGGGTCTTTGATTGAGAAGCTCCAGCCTCTTTTACGGTCTCCTTTGATACTGATACAGTTGTGTTGACCTTTGTAGTGTCATTCGCGACTGTCTTTTCTCTGTTTACAGTCACTGTAGAGGTTGATGCAGTTACTGATGAATTCTTTTCTGCAGAGACATTTGCTGTCTTTGGAACTTCCTTGGCTTCTGCCGGGGCTGATGCTGCCTGGGTTGCGGGAGCCTTTACGGTCTGCTCTACGGTGGGAGCAGAGGTGGCTGCAGTGGTCTTGACCGGAGCGGTAGTTGGGGCGGTGGTGGTCTTTGACTGAACAGATGATTTGTCAGAACTCGTACATCCACAGAACATGGTTGCCATTAAGAGCAATCCAAGGACTGCTATGACATATACTACACTTGCATTATGCTTCATAAATAAAACACCAGCCGTAGAATAACGGGAGAGATTAGGTTAAATGTATCCTCAATATTCTCTATATTCTCAATATCTGGAAGTTAGAAGTATTGATCTAATCAGAAATTATTTCATGTATCCGGAAAATGGATGGAGAGATGATGAGGCAGTATCATAATCTGGTACTCTGATTTTATGCCCTCTCTTAGCAAATAATGAGATTATGGAGATATCAGTCCTTGCAAGTGGAAGCAAGGGCAATTGTGTTTATATCGAGGGTGAGGACTGCGCTCTTCTGGTTGATGCAGGCCGCTCCGGACGTGAACTCCTTGGAACCAAAACAAAACAAGGGCGCCTTGGAGAATCCGGTGGCGATGCTGAGAAGATAGAGGGGATCCTGGTAACACATGAACATGGAGATCATATCAAGGGTCTTGCTGCCGTTGGGAACAAACTTAAAAAGCCGGCATATGGCACGGTGGGAACCATGGATGCCTTTCTCAGGCAGCGGTCTGGTTCGGTCCGGTTCCCGGTGCAGACAGTTAAACCCGGATCACACTATGATATCGGTGGTTTTCAGGTTGAGCCGTTTGCGGTCTCTCACGATGCGACCGAGCCGTGCGGGTACCTGATCAGCGAAGGATCAACACGGCTTTGCTACTGCACTGATACCGGGATAGTAACCGAGAGCATGATGTCGGTTATATCCCGTGCAGACGGAGTGATTCTTGAATCAAATCACTGCCCTGAGATGCTCCGGACAGGTCCATACCCTGAATTTCTCAAACGAAGGATTGCCGGAAACCGTGGTCATCTTTCAAATCAGGATGCAGCTTCAGTGCTCCGGGAACTAGGTGACTCTATCCACCTGGCAATTCTGGCCCACTTGTCTGAAGAGAATAATGAACCAGGACTTGCCCTGTCAACAGCCCAGGAAGGGCTTTCCCTCCATGCTGAATCTGTGGAACTCTTTGCTGCATCGACAGTTGATCTAAAAGAGAAGGCACCGGTCAGGAAAGTGCAGGGTTCAGGCCGTGAAGTCTGTACTGATGAATGCTGGCGATACAGGTTCAGTCTGTGAGGATGAAGTATGGATTTTTTGTTCTTTGCTGAACTCTGCAGGAAGATTGAGTCTATCAAAGGCAGACTTGACACAATCGATCTGTTGAGTTCAGCTTTGCAGGAAGTGGATTCACAGGATCTCCCCCTCTTTGTACGGCTAATTCTGGGTAAACCATTCCCTGATTGGAGTCCGCTGAAACTCGGGATCGGTCCAAACCTACTCTATGAATCTGTGGCATATGTGACCGGAAGAAGTCGGGAAAAGGTAATCACCACACTTAACTCGGTTGGAGATCTCGGCAGGGCAGTTGAGGAGATGCTGGCAAGCAAATCCCAGACCTCGTTCTTCTCTGAAAGTCTTACTCTTGCAGATGTCTACTCCTCATTAGAGGCTATCGCCAGGGCTGAAGGAGGAAAATCACAGAAAGAGCGACTGCGGATCATTCAGCGGCTCTTCTCGGTTGCAACACCACTAGAAGGTCATTATATCACCGGTATCCTTCTCGATGATATGAGGATCGGAGTGGGGGAGGGAAACCTCCGCGATGCGATCGCAAAGGCGTTTACTGTGGATACAACTCTGGTTGAACATGCCCAACAGGTGCTCAATGACATGGGTGAGGTTGCAGTACTTTCCTCTCTGGGTGACGAAGCCCTATCACAGGTGAAACTTCAACTCTTCCATCCGGTCCGGATGATGCTGGCACGTCAGGGTACCATATCTGAAGTCATCGCAGATGCCGGAACCATTGCAGTCGAGTACAAGTACGACGGGGCACGGTTCCAGTTCCACAAACAGGGAACAACTGCCCGGATGTACTCGAGAAGACTCGAGGATGTGACAGATTCCCTACCTGATGTTGTTTCGATGTTGCTTTCTGCTACTGATCATAACCTGATTCTTGATGGGGAGGTTATCGCAATCAAGGAAGGAAGACCGATGCCCTTCCAGACCGTCCTGAAGCGGTTTCGGCGTAAGCACAATGTTGCTGATGCGGTTGAGGCGATAACCCTGGTTCCTAATGTATTCGATATTCTTTACCTTGACGGAGAGATGCTGCTGGATCGGCCGTTTTCAGAACGACGGAAGATCCTCACTACAGTACTTAGCCAGTATGTAACTCCCCAACTCGTAAGTGACGATCTGACCGGGATTGAACAGTA
>CAZVAS010000103.1:0-8086 GCA_964625165.1 uncultured Methanospirillum sp.
AGCCGGGAGACAATATCTACAACTCTTCCGGTCACCTGTGTGCCGGACCGTGTCTGACCGTCATAGGAATTCTGTGATCCACCCTCGTGGAGCAGGACAACAAATGCATGAATTCCGAGTTTTTGTAGTTTTTTTACCTGTGCATTGATGGAATCTGCTTCGTCAAGGAAGGTGAGGTCTTTCACATTATCATGGGAGACGATGGAAGGGGTTGAGGTCGTTACTGCTCCGATAAAAGCAACTGGAATCTTATCAATCGTTTTTATTGTATACGGAGGAAGCAGAAGGTTGCCTGTGTTGTTGTAAATCACGTTGGATGCAACAAATGATGCATCAGAGCCAGGGTATGGATCCTGGAGATGAGGAATTGTTGTATCTCCATTTCCACCATTGATCTTACGTATGAGCTCTGATATGTTACGATCAAACTCATGATTTCCCACGGTTGCAACAACCGGGCATGAGGTAATGGGCTGGTATGTTCTGTTCCCTGAAGTATTTCCTGAGAAGAGGTTGTAAAAGAGCAAGGTGGGTTCATCAAGGAGAAGGCCGGACTCCGGTGTTGATGCTCCTGTGATGTCTCCCGGCAGGGCTATGATAGTCTTGTTTTCGCCAGATACATTCACCGCATCGGTCAAGTATGTGGCAAGGGATCCAAGCCCCCCGACCGGTGAGTTGTTGACGGTCTTTCCTGAAGTAATCTGCCCGTGAAAGTCATTGATTGCCAGGATAGTGATATTCACCGGTTGTTCAGTGCTCTGCGATGGTACATCTGCAAAAGCGATTCCGGTAATACTCATCAGCATGAATACCACGAGCAAAATTCTCTGATAATTGTTGATAATGCCAGATTGATGCACTCGTCCAGTCATATCCTCATACCCTCCACTCATACGGGTACAAATTTCGTCTCTTCCTCCTCATAAATTAACAGCAAACAGTTTTTCATCTCATAATCTGTCCGGCTCAGTTTGGATCCATAATCGTATATCTTCAGGTGCTCAAGGATCGGTATGAACCTCTCATTGCGTGATGATTTTATCAGACTCTGGAATCGGTTTTTTCCCGGCGAGCCACTGCCGATTACATTTGAGTTCTCATCTGATCTACGTGGGCTTGAACCTCCAAAACCTTCAGACAAGTGGAAGTGTCTTGTCTGTGATCTGACAAAGGTCAGAAATGGAAAGAACCTGGTTCTTGATTCCACTTCGGTAACATGCAAAGGCGGGCAGAGATACTGCGGGTATGGAGCAGGAGAGATACCCAACTTCAATTATTTTCTGTCCTATGGTCTCGAAGGAAAGACAGAGGGAGAACGGTACAAAAAATCTCCCGATGTAGTTGAAGAATGGATGAAGGATTTTGAGCCTCTCCCTTCGGAAGGTAAAAGCCTGATCTTCAAGCGATGGGACAACCTGACTGAAGAGGATAACCCGGTAGCAGTTATCTTCTTTGCACGTGGAGAGGTGTTGTCAGGATTATTTACGCTCGCCAATTTTGATCGAAGAGATCCCTTCGGGGTGATCACTCCGATGGGGGCAGGATGCTCATCTCTGATCTACTATCCATGGCATGAAGAGCAGTCTGATGATCCAAGGGCTGTACTCGGGATGATGGATCCCTCTGCACGACCATGTGTTCAGATGGATATGCTCTCTTTTGCAGTTCCCATGAAGAAGTTTACCGGGATGGTTAAGGACATGGAAGAGAGTTTTCTTATAACTCCTGCCTGGGATCGTGTCAAGGCAAAGATAGAGCAGGGGCACGAATTACACAAATAATAGGAGAACTACATCAGAATCGTGTGTATCCCTGGCATCAGCATCGAAATGATCTGGCGAGACCATTGTATAGTTTCCCCTCCAAATTGTAAAGGTGTTTTTCAAAAATCCTCACCCCTCCTCCTCACTCCCTGAGGAACGGTACAAGTGGGTGGCTCTCACCGTCGCATCACTTGGCACGCTGGTCGGAATCCTGAATGCCAGCACCCTTATCATCGCCTTACCAACGATGATGGTCGGACTCAACACCACGCTCGTAAATGTGATGTGGGTGCTGATTGCGTACATGCTGGTAATGACGATCCTTGCACCAGCAAGCGGTCGTCTGGCAGATATGTATGGCAGGAAGAAGATCTACATCTTCGGTCTCGTCACCTTCACAGTAGCATCCCTTCTCTGTGGAATATCCGCAGATGTGTATCAGTTGATAGGATTCCGTGTCTTCCAGGCGATTGGGGGAGCAATAATAGTAGCGAACGGGACGATCATTGTTGCTGATGCATTTCCTAAACACGAACTGGGCCGTGCTATGGGAATCCTCTCGATGATTATGGCAGGAACCTTTGCCATAGGTCCGGTTATCGGTGGCTTTTTAACCCTTATAGACTGGCGTCTGAACTTCTTTTTAAATATTCCAATAGGTCTCTTTGCCAGTTATTACGCATATAAAAATCTGAAAGAAGTTCAGGAGTTCGCAGGACTGGAGTCTTTTGATCTCAAGGGGATGCTTCTGTTTGCAGTCGCTTTTCTCTCCCTGACTGTGTACGGCAGTGCAGGTTTCATGGTGGGCCTGTTTGATCCACTCATGCTGGCATTACTCTGCGTCGGACTGGTAACGCTGGCGGCATTTATCAGACAGGAGCTGACCTTCCCGTACCCGATGATAGATCTCTCACTCTTCAAGAGCAGGATATTCCTGTTCGGCCAGTCAAGTGCATTTATCAACGCGATAGCACGAGGTGCAGTGATGATGCTTCTGATCCTCTTCTTCCAGGGGTTACAGGGGTATGATCCTCTGATCGCAAGTATCCTTGTTGTCCCGATGGCGATCGGAATTGTTGTGTCCGGACCGATCGGCGGATCACTCTCTGACCGGTATGGGTCGAGGCTGATAACCACTCTCGGTCTGGGGATATCACTCGTGGGACTGATTGGGCTTGCTCTGATGCAGTATGACACCGCCTACTGGACCATTGCCGTCTGGCTCTTTATCAATGGGTTTGGATCAGGTCTGTTCCAGCCACCAAACACGAGTGCCATCATGACCTCTGTACCGTTGGAACGAAGAGGGGCAGCCTCGGCCATGAGGGCATTTTTCCAGAATACTGGTATGGTCATCTCGATGACGATCGCGATGCCACTCCTGATAAATACTGTTCCTCTCGACGAGATGATGAACATGTTTATCTTTGGAGGTGTGCATCAGCCGGTCGCAATTCAGGTTGCCTTTACTCATGGCATCACCCTTGCCTTCTGGATCTCGTCGGTGATAACAATCTTTGCAATTATTGTATCAGCCTTACGAGGAACAGGAGACACGATGCGAGGAGTACAGGCATAATACAATATCCATCTTCTTTTTTCTCTGTGTGAAGGAATCAAGGAATATTTTATTGGGGTTTATGACAAACGCTGAATGTGAACCCGCTAACATTACTCATATCATTTTCTCCATGGATCATCTTCGGTGTCCTTGCAGGCCACAGCCTTATTCAGCTTGAAGCATGTCTAGTTATCTGTCTGCTTCTTTCAGTCGTTGTCAGCTGGTCTGATCTGAAGAACAAACTGATTGTCCCCTGGGTAACACTTCTATATTTCATTATAATCTGCGTTTTAGTAATTCCACTCAAGTTCTATGCAGTCATTCCCTATATCGGCCTGCTCTCAGGTGTTGTCCTCACTCTGATAGCATTCGGATCGATTGCTGTTGGCAATTCCTTTACAATCCAGTATGCAAAAAAGGAGGTTCCAAAGGAGAAGTGGAATGATCCGAACTTTATCAGGATCAATCAGGTGATGACCGGGTTCTGGGGATTACTGTTTCTTATCGGAGCAGTAAAGAGTGTTATCGAACTCTATATACCTGATTACTTTGGTGTGCTTGGTGATGCATTCCTCTGGATATCAATGATTGTTGGTATTGCGTTTACCATCAAGTATCCACCCTATGCCAGAAAGAAGATCGCAGAGAAAATGGCACAGTAATTCTTCTTCTCAATCTTCTTTATAAAAAAGTTCTATGATTGAACGTTTTAGGTATCATTACGATTTTTCTTTAATCTGCAAACAAAAAACTCGTTCATATATCCATGACTGGTGCATGGATTTAAGCACCTAAAACCCCAATATTCTGCCTCTGTATTGTAAAAACCTCTGATCTTTTATTCCGTGATCTGTAACCATGAAACCTCTGCCAGATATTGATTCATCATTACCGAAAACTGCATCACTTAATCTTCGACAGATAATTGCCCTCTATATCGGATCGGTCCTGGGCTCGGGGATTCTTCTGTTACCCGGTCTTACTGCAGAACTTGCAGGACCTGCATCACTACTCGCCTGGCTCATCATGAGCCTTCTTGCAATCCCGATGGCCCTGACCATGGGACTGCTCTCAATCGAGCTTCCACATGCCGGCGGTGTATCGCATTTTGTCTCACGGGCATTCAATCCTGCAATCGGTTCGCTTGTGGGCTATTACTTTTTGTTATCAGCGATCATGGCTGTCCCGGTAATTGCCCTCACCGGTGCAGGATACACATGCAGTGCTTTTGGCCTGGGTGATTCAGCCCGCATACCAGTCACGGTCTGTATTCTTGGAATCGGTCTCCTCTCCAATTATCTTGGCATGAAACTTACCGGGCAGATTCAGCTTGCTGTTGTGGTGGCGACGATAGGAATCCTTGCAGGAGCAGTTCTTGGCAGTCTTCATTCCATAGATCCTGCAAATATGACACCATTTCTGCCACACGGATGGATCAGCGTGGGACACTGTGCAACGTTGATCTTCTGGTGTTTTCTCGGATGGGAGGCGATATCTCATGTCACTGAGGAGTTTGAGGATCCAAGGCGTGATGTCCTGAAGGGAACGATCATCGCATCGGTTCTGATCAGTATTCTGTATCTGGCAACGGTGGGTGCAGTCATCGGAACCCACAGTTATGGCCCGGGAATCTCTGAAGTTTCTCTGATACACCTGATAGGAATCGCTGCCGGACAGAACGGGATGTTTATCACCGGGTTTATCACACTTTTTATCACGATTGCACCGTCTATTGCCTATATCGGAGCTGCCTCACGTCTTGCATATACTCTTGCACAGAACGGCAGTGCCCCTCACCGGCTCTCACTTCTATCCCGTCGGTACTCAACACCGGTGGGAGGACTGTTATTTCTCATGGCGTGTTTTACAGTAATCCTTCTGGTTTACAGCACAGGAATTGTCTCTCTTGCAACCCTTATCCAGATCCCGAACGCGACATTTATTCTTACATATCTGGGGGGATCTGCTGCAGGTCTTGTTCTGCTCAAAGATAGTGGTCTCGGGAGGATAGTGAGCGGGATCTCGTTTCTTCTCACCGGTGCAATTCTCTTTTTCGTAGGATGGGCGATCATCTGGCCGGTTCTTGTAACATTAGCCTGGTGGATATACCGGACGATCACAATTAAAGATCTGAAGACCTTCTATCAGAATAGGATATAAGGATCTGATAATTATTGGGGGGGTTAGTTGCATGGGATAAACCCGGCGACTGATCAATAAAATATCTTCAGAATCGCCGGTCCTTCAATAGTGTGAAGTTTGGTCTCCTATCATAATTTATGATTTGAGCGATTCAGAAGAAGAACGAGTTATGCACATATCCAGAAAATCTGTATATCATTCAAAAAATTAAAAGAGTTGTAGTGAAATTAGGTTACAACGATTGCATTCGGAATCGTCAGGCTGGCACCATGATTTGAATTGGTTGCAGATAATGAAACCTGAAATGAACCTTTTGTTGTATATGTATGGGATGGGTTCTGCAGAGATGATTGTGCCCCGTCCCCAAAGTCCCATAGCCATGAGATCGGGTTTCCTGAACTTTCATCCCTGAAGTCAACGATCAGTGGTGCATCTCCTGCTGCCGGGTATGCAGAGAATTGTGGGATAATATTGCCAGGAACCGGAGTCTGAGTCGGCTCTGGAACAGGCCCGTCTGTTACGGTAATGTAATTGTTCCAAGCAGCATACCCCCCGGTCTGGCTATTGAGGGCACGTAATGTCACAGTGTAAGTTCCTGGAATTTCGTACGTATGAATCGGATTCTGGGTTGTATTAGTTGTTCCATCTCCAAACTGCCAGAACCATGAGGTAGGTGAGCCAAGAGACTGCTCTGATGAGAACGAGACAGTCAGTGGTTTCTCCCCGTACCGATCTGAAGCATTAAAGAATACATGAACCTGGCCTGGTGTTGCATTGCCAATCGCCCGAATTGTGTGATCATCAGTCAATTGAGTAAAGGTCCAGGCGGTTACGTTTGGTTTGGATACAGAGTCTACGACCAGATCAGTAACATCAGCACCGGGCTTTGCCTGTGTGATAAATGACTGGTTCGTATATGATCGATAAGAATTATTCCCATTTGGTGCAATGACTGCCCAGTCATTTGCAGAAGCATTAATTGTTACTGCTTTCTGGGGAACGAGTGGAGCAGTATCAAATACTCCAGAATTATCTACTATTTCATATGGTGTGGTAGTATATCCGGTAACATTGGGAGTCTGTAGATCTGACCATCCTGTTCCGTTCTGGTTACTCCAGTAGTTGCCGGCAATAAACGGGCCTCCTACAACATTTGTTCCAGGTTGTGGACCTGCCGGGTTAGTCCAGATATAATGAAACTTACTTATGTTGCAAGATCCACCAATATTTGTTTCACTTCCAAAGTAATTGTTGTAAATTTTCCCTTCTCCGGTTAGGTCTTCATATTCATTAATAAAAATACAATATTCGCTAATTTTATCGATATGGTTACCTGTAATAGTGGTGTTGGGTAGATCTATGGTTACTGCTCCGATTGATACATTCGAGACAATATTGTTAATGATTGCAGAGTCGTTACCAAGAATTTCCATGCCAATTTCTTCTGTATCACGAATAATATTACCCGAAATTGTGCCATTATTTCCAATTACTCCAATACCATTTTGATTTGTATATGCCCTGTTGTTTTTGACCGAACAGGACTCTCCTAAAGCGATAATCCCTACTCCATTGTTATTGATAATATTATCAGAGAATGTCAGGTTTTCTCCGTATGAGTAAATACCATATCCATACCAACTGGTAGCTGAAGAGATGGTATTCTGTGAAATTACTGAATCATTTCCGACAGTATATAGATTTTCGCGGCTCTGGCTGATCTCATTACCTCTGATTATGGATCCAATACCAATAGCAGCAACACCAAAATATCCATTTCTAACAACCTTATTCCCATCAATTATTGAGTTATTACCGTAACATCCCACCCCGAACATATTGTCATGAACTGTATTTTTTGTCACCATTGCCCCGGTGCTATACATGTAACTTCCAAAATTACTGTTGTTATACAGGGCATTTTGAGTCATTGTGATCTCAGTTCCAGTTGCATTGATCCCGTTATAGTTGTTATCTGATATTGAATTATTAACGAGAGTCATACGATTACTAAAAGAATCAATACCGAAGTAAAACTCTCTGATTCCAGCAAAATTTCTGATGGTCACATTTCGCTCTCCTGAGCTCAGTATCCCGGTATTCTCAAAATTCCCGAAAATTGTTTGTTCATTTCCATCAAGGATAACATCTGAAGCCGCTATCCATATAGCCGAAGAATTATTTGTAGAAAAACCGTCTTGTAATGTGTAAGTTCCAGATTCATAGATATAGTAACTCGGATCAGTTCCAGTAGGATTAAAAAAATAATATCCATTCCCTTCCGGAGTTGGAGAGATAGGAACAAGGACCGCACTAGCCATTGTTTCCATTCCTGAAGCTGAAAATGATGGTGTGGAAACAACCTGACTGGAATCTTTTGGTTTTAGGGCTGTCAACAGGTTCTTTGTATTATTTACCGTTGGTGGAGGAATTATGATATCTCCGGAATTCTGAATATTTGAGAGAGAAGAATTCAGAAAATTTTCAAATCCTGGTACATTATTTTTTGTGTCAGCTGCACAACCACTAATCCCGAGAGATACAAGAAGTATTAGGCAGAAAGATAGAGTTGTAATACGTTTGGTATACGAGTACATCAGATACCCCCATACAAAGATCC
>CAZVAS010000104.1:0-8035 GCA_964625165.1 uncultured Methanospirillum sp.
TTTTAACTCAATCCGTGAAGTTTATCCATTTACGTGTGTTATACCTCTGATACAGGAGAAACAGATCTGTGATCCGTATCAGGGTAATAATTCTTGTACTGGTACTCATTCTGATCTGTTTCGCCCAGGGATCTGCGAGCGATCAGGGCCCGGGTCAGATCCATATAAATCCTCATGTTCTCCTCCTTAGTTCATCGAGCCCTGGGTTTTCAACATTTTTTGAGCAGATAAATGGCTTAAAATCTGTTCTATCTCCCGATAAGGTAAACCTTGATATCGAGTACATGGATGCGAATCGCTTCTCCTCACCTGAAGATATCAGCGAGTTTTCGAAGATATTTACCAGGAAGATTCGACAACTCCCTTCCTACGATCTCATCCTTGTTGCAGACGATAATGCTCTGAACCTCGTCCTTTCAGAGAAATCAGAGTTATTTAACAGAACACCAATCGTCTTCTTTGGCATCAATGATCAGAAGAAGGCAGAAATTCATGATACAGATCCTCTCATCACCGGTGTGATGGAAGCAGTCTCGATGAAAGAGACCATTGATCTGATGATACGGCTGCAACCTGAAGCCAGAACCATTGTCGCCCTTTCAGATAACACTGTTAGCGGCAGAGATTATGCCGCGAGATTTCTTGGATACAACACAACCTATCCCGGGTACACCTTAACGGTCCTCTCTCTTGCAGATCTGACCTGGAATGAGTATTCTCTGCAGTTACAGAAAATAAACAAGTCCTCTTCAGTCCTCCTCCTCTCCGCCTACCAGGACAAGAATCTGAAAACATCTAACTTTGAAGAAAGTCTTAAATTTATAAAAGAGAATCTGCCTGTTCCCCTCTACCACCTCTGGCATCAGGGAATGGGAGAGGGAATTCTCGGTGGAGTCCTGATTTCAGAGTATGATCAGGGCAGAAATGCAGCAATAATGGCAGAACGGATACTGAAAGGAACTTCTCCCTCCTGGATCCCTGTCCTGAAAGAGAGTCCGAACCCTGTCATGTTTGATTACAATGAGATGAGTAAATATGGACTGATACTTTCAGATCTACCTCCCGGATCCGAAATTATCAATCATCAGGTATCACTCTTTGAGGAGTACAGGAACTACATCCTGATTGCCCTTCTCCTCATCTTCTGCCAGACTATAGTCATTGTTGCCTTGGTGATACATATCAGAAAGCGAAGGCGGGGAGAACAGGGGCTCATGAAGGTCCAGAAGCATCTTGAAGAGATGGTTGAGGACAGAACCCGCGAGCTGAAGCATTCAGATGCAGAACTCAACACAACACAGAAGAAATTACAGCAGTACGTGACATTTCTCACCCTGAGGGAGAAGGACCTGCAGAAGAGCGAGGAGAAGTTTCGAAATCTGGTTGAAGACATCAATAATATCCTGGTAACCTTCACACCGGATGGAATTGTCACGTACATCAATCCGTATGGCGAACGGTTCTTTGGGTATACAGCAGAAGAACTGGTGGGCAGACATCTCATCGGGACTATCCTCCCTGAAGATCCAGAGAATCCCGAAGACCTGAAGCAGTTTGTGTATGAACTTGGAAAGAATCCGGAGAAGTTCAAGCCACATGAAAATACAAGCCTTAAGAAGAGCGGGGAAAAAGTCTGGATTCTCTGGGCAAACCGGGCAATACGGGACGATACCGGAGAGGTGATATCGGTTATTTCAGTAGGGAGCGACATCACTGAGCGGAGAAAACTTGAAGCTGCCATTCAGGAGGCCAACAACAAACTCAACCTGCTTTCAAGCATCACCAGGCATGATCTGCTCAACACGATGACCTCTCTTATCGGGTTTCTGCACATGATCAACGAGAATCCCGATGAGAATCAGAGTTTTGTATACCGGAAAAAGATGGGTACCACACTCATCAAGATGAGAAATCAGATCGAGTTTACCCGGGACTATCAGGATATCGGGGTTAAGAAACCCGGGTGGCATGATATCAATACCCTTTTCAATCGGGTTACAACCGTGTTCAGGGAGACTCCAGTCATATTCATCTGTGATATAGAGGCTATCGAGGTCTACGGAGACAATATGCTTGAGAAGGCCTTCTTCAATCTTGTTGAAAACTCACTTCGTCATGGTTTGAGCGTATCTCATGTATCGTTACAAATGGAACACGAAATCGGGGGGATTGTCCTGGTGTACACCGATGATGGAGTTGGTATTGTTGACGATGAGAAAGAACTGATATTCGAGAAGGGATTTGGGAAGAACACCGGGCTGGGGATGTTTCTGGTGCGTGAGATCCTTCATATCACCAATATATCAATAGAAGAGAACGGGAAGGCAGGAAGCGGTGTCAGGTTCGCGATCCATGTTCCTGACGGAATGTGGCGACGTACCGGCAATCATGATTCATGAACCAGATACCCCCCCTCTGGTGATGAGGATCCCATTCGTTTTCATATCCTGAACTTTCCGTGAGGAACCCTGATCTCAAATCGTGCCCCGGCACCTGGCTTTCCGGTCTCATGAATTGAGATCCCGGTAAGGGAGAGGATCTCCCGGACAAGAAACATTCCAAGGCCTGTGTTCTTCCCAAATCCCCGCTCAAATATCAGAATCTTTTCAGCATCTGGAATTCCTACCCCGTTATCCTCCCATACAACAATGAGATCTTCTTTCTCTACATATGACGAGGTTCTGATTGCCGTCACCCGTTCACCATGCCTGACCGAGTTATCGAGCAGATTGTAAAAAACCCTCTCAATCATCGGATCAACAAAAATTGACACACCCTTGAGATTTGAAGTCACTGTAATGCCAGATGGAAGGTTTTCTGTTGGGATGATGGTCTCGAGATCAACCCATAGTGGCTCCAGGACTCCGAGATCTTCATAAACCCTGGTAAACTCTATCTGAGACCTGATATCGTTGGTTGCTGATTTTATCCTGCGTAAATACTCCGCAAACTCTTCATTGTTGCATTCCAGTTCAGCAACACCGACATGACCGAGAATTACTGTGATCTTATTGAGAATATCATGTCTGGTGATACCGGTGAGAAGGCTGAGTTGACGGTTCGCATTAGCCAGTGCCTCTTCGTTCTGTTTTCTTCTGGTTATATCGTGACAGATACCCTGAAGGCTTACAACGCTGCCTTTATCGTCAAAGACTGGCGAGATGCTCTGGGTGTGCCACTGCCAGCTTCCATCTCTGTGACGGATCCGGTAGGTATTACCACTCTTTCTGATTCCCTTTGTTATTGCCTCTGTTACAAACTCCTGAATATCAAAGCGATCATCTGGGTGGATAAATGAATACAATGATCTTCCAACCCCCTCTCCCTCCTCATACCCTAGAAGACCTGCCCATTTGGGAGAGAGGTATGTGAAGATCCCATCAGGACTAATAGAAAACACCACATCATTTGCATTCTCTACAAACGATCTGAACTTTTCTTCGCTCTCTCTGAGAGCCTCTTCAGTCCGCTTTCGTTCTGTGACATCATGACAGACACCCAGAAGACCGAAAACTTTCCCCTTATCATCAAAAACCGGTGAGATACTCTGTGTATGCCACTGCCATGTTCCATTCTTGTGAAGGACCCTGTATCCTTCGATCCTGTTTTTTACTCCTGTTCTGACAATCTCATTAAAAAATGAATGAACTCTGGGATAATCATCCGGATGAACGACGGTTTCTGCGGATTTTCCAACTATCTCGTCAGGTTCATATCCGAGAAATTCGGTCCAGTTTGGGGAGACATATGTGAAGGTGCCATTTGGTGTTAGGGAGTAGACGAGCTCATTGGCATTCTCCACAAATGTTCTGAACTTTTCTTCGCTCTCTTTGAGTGTTATTTCAGCCCACTTTCGGTCCGTGATATCTCTGGTAACTCCGATTAACCCGTTGAACTGTTGATTTCTGTCTATGATGGGTGTTATCATCACCTCGGTCCAGACCGTCGAACCGTTTTTACGCCTGAACACAAGTTCTATGGTATTATCTTTCAGTTCCCGCTCTCCACGGTTGATCATTTCGATCCATTTATTATATGATTGTTTCAGGTCTTCCAGCGAATCTGGAATCAGAGCATCAGATGCCGGCTCCACAAGTGCTTCTTCGGGTGTCATGCCCCTGAGTGCCAGGACAGATGGGGAGACATAGGTGAGATGCATATCTTTGTCCACCGCCCAGATCACATCAGAGATATTCTCTGCAAGCAACCGGTATTTTGCATCGCTCTCATTGCGTTTATCTTCTGCTTCCTTCTCGCTCGTGATATCCTGGTCAACACCGCAATACCCCGTGAATGCACCGGAATCATCAAAGACTGGTATACCATTTGTCTTGATGAATACTCTTTTTCCATCCCTATGGCGGTTGCAGTTGACCATATCGTTAATAACACGACATCTGGATATCGCATCCATCGCTGTAGTTTTGAATTGATCTCGTATAGCAGGATCAAAGAGATCTGAGAAGTGTTTCTTTCCAACCAGTTCGTCAGGCCAGTATCCAAGGATGGAATGAACCGCAGGGCTTGCATAGGTGTAGATACCATCAGGGTCGATCTCCCAGACCCATGAGCCTGCATTCTGGGTGACTGCAAGAAATCGCTCCTCACTTCTCCTCAGTCTGTTCTCGATCTCCTTCTGCCCTGATACATCAGTCACAATTCCTTCGAGTGCTACAGGATCTCCGTTTTCGTCTGTGATAATTACATTTCTCTGGTTTAGCCAGCGGTCCCTGCCATGCCTGTCCGTGATCCGGTACTCAAAATATGGTGGGGTTCTATTCGCAAGGATGTCATCCCATCGTTTGCTGAAAGCCTCTTTCGAATCAGGATGGATAAGCAGTCCTATTAGGTCAGGATCTGCATAGAACTCTTCTGGAGAATATCCCGTGAGTCTTGTCGCTGCTCTGTTCACGAACTCAAATCTGTGATCCGGGATTGTGATGCTGTACAGGATATCCCTGGCATTGTCAGCAAACCGTTTGAATTTCTCTTCACTCTCTCTCAGTTCGGTTTCAATCTTCCTGGCAGCGGTGATGTCCCTCATCGAGACCTGGGCACCAGAAAAGACTCCGTCTTCGAGAATAGGCACAACAGACATGCTGACCAGGATCATCTCTCCGTCTTTCTTTTTTGTTCTCATCTCCAGGTTTTCGGTAGGTTCACCGGTTATCAGAACCCTGAAGGTAGAAGTAAAAACATTCCTGCTCAGTGGAAAGATGACTGATGAGGCGAATTCAATGTCTTTTCCAATCAGTTCCTCTGGTTCATACCCGAGGATTTTTTTTGCTGAAGGGGATACGTACACCGGTTTCAGGTCACGATCAAGGAGAAGGATCAGGTCAGTTGACCGCTCTACAATGTCCCTGAATTGCCCTTCATTCCCTATGGATAATCCATCAGGATCACGCGGAAGCTCTCTCATCTCTCTCCCTGGAAGTATCCCTGGTTATCAGCCCGAGTCTGAATCCTCTTGTGGTTTTAATGGGATACAGTATCTGCCTGACGCTGATTCGTGATCCGTCAGACCGCTCAATCTCAACTATCCGATCGTTAAAAAATGGAGGAGTGCCGGTAGCCAGTGTTTTTCTGAATGTCTCTTCTGTTTTTTTTCTGTTCTCTTCGGTCCTTTTATATGAGGTTGTAAGCCTACAGAACAGGTCCCAGATCTTCATCCCGATTATGTCTTCCTTTAAAAAACCGGAAAGTCGTTCAGAACTGGTATTCCATTCAATAATGACCCCTTCTTCATCTATCAGGGTAAAGGAGTCACTTGTCTTCTCGATGAATACCCGAAGTCCTGCTTCACTCTCACGAAGAGCGATCTCAGTTAGTTTCAGTTCTGTGATGTCCCTTCCCACAGCCTGATACTCTGCCAGGTTATTATCCGAATCGTACAACGCTCTGACAGACCATAAATGCCAGAATCTTCTGCCGTCACCACCGGTAATCTCCTGTTCACCATCGCGAATCGGATTCTCCATGCTGAGATGAGATATAAACTCCTCGAACTTCGGGTATGTATCCTGCAGAAGGTCACGAATTCTGTCTCCTTCGACTGGAGTCCGGTTCATGATCTGGGAACAGAAGAGGACGAATGCGTCGTTGATGAACGTGATTGTTCCTTCTGGAACAAATCTTATGATCATCTCGGTCTGATCATGGATGATAGAACGGTACCGCTCCTCCATCTTGAGGAATTCCAGGTCTTTCAGTTTTATAAATGTGATATCTCGAATCGACTCTATTGCCCCGGTTACAACTCCCGACTGGTCATAGAGCCTGCTCACTTTGATATGAACGAAAATTTTTGTCCCATTGAGTTTTATTGTTTCAGCTTCTGCAGTGATTGAGCCCTCTTCCCGGTGAACGATAGAGTAGTACTTCCTGACCTCCTCATCTGGTTCATCTATCAGGTCGATGAGGAGCGGGCGGTCAGAAGTGTAAAATGCAGTATGATATTGTTTTTTTCCACTTCCCATCATTCTCTCCGATGGGACTCCTGTGAATTCTTCCAGAGCCCGGTTCCATGCAATTACTTTCCCAGATTGATCAATGGCAAATGTGGGATCTGGAAGAAATGCGATGATATCAGAGAACCTTTTTTGTGTTTCTCTAAGCATCTGTTCTATCTGTCGTCTTCCAACCGCTTCTCTGATCTTGTGCCCGAGTTCAGCAAACTGTGCGATTGGATCGCCACCCTTCTGGATGTAAAAATCGGCCCCCTTATTGATGGCCTGTATGACAACCTCCTCACGTCCTCTACCGGTAAAGAGGATGAATGGAATGTCCCTGTGCGTTCTTCTGATCTCCTGTAAGAACTCGATACCATTCATATCTGGCATCTGATAGTCAGAGACGATGGCGTCATACTCCTGAAGGGATGATAATGTCAGGGTTTCGGTTGCAGAAGTGCTGATATCAACTGTGAACTCGCCTGACCGTTCCAGAAAGATCTTCCCAAGATCCAGAAGATCCCGTTCATCATCCACATACAGGACTGATATCTTGCCTTTTTCACTGGTATCAGTCCCCTCATCTTCCATATTCATACCCGGATGGAGCCTGTCATCTTCACTTGTATATTAGTTGTGATAAAAAATAAAGCAGCAGTTATGAGATATCCGGGCATGTTAATAGCGATACGTTTTTTGTATCATAATGATTCCGGTATTCGTATTGTCAGAACTGAAATATACCTCCTTGGAGGGAGCCAAAAATTTCCCAAGGGTGAAAAGTGGATTTCTCCTTAAGACTCCATGCAGATATTGCCAGCACCGATACCCTCTCATACCTGTGGAGCGAACCCTAGAGATCCAGCACAGATCAAGGTTGTAAGAGAAGATATTATCATGAACAGATACGTATTCGGACCGGTTTTATCAAGAAGACTTGGGCGATCACTCGGCATCGATCTGCTTCCTTACAAGACCTGCTCCTACAACTGCGTATACTGTGAGTGTGGAGCAACAACCGACCTTACCCTCACCAGAAGGGAGTTCTTCCCGACTGCCGATGTGATCGCTGAACTGGATAGGATCCTTGCAAAGAAGCCGTTACTTGATTATATCACCTTTGCAGGATCAGGCGAGCCGACGCTCTCCCATTCACTCGGTCCAGTGATCAGATTTCTGAAGGAATCCTACCCATGGTACCGTGTGGCTGTTCTGACGAACGGGACCCTGTGTATGCTTCCAGAAGTCCGGCGAGCTCTCATCCAGGCGGATCTTATAATACCAACAATACCGGCATCAGATCTGAAGATGCAGGAGAAGATCTTCAGGCCGGTCCCGGGCACTTTAATCTCATCCATAATTAGTGGGCTCGATGCCTTACGCAGCGAGTTTCCCGGACAGATATGGGCTGAAGTCTTCCTTATTCCTGGGATCAACACCGGCAGGGAAGAACTGCAGAGTATCAGAGAGACAATAGTCTCGCTCCGGCCTGATCTGATACAACTGAATACATTGGATAGGCCCGGAACTGAGTCCTGGGTATACCCGGTTCGGGGTGTAGAACTAGAAGAGATTCGTGATTT
>CAZVAS010000105.1:0-5012 GCA_964625165.1 uncultured Methanospirillum sp.
TTTTCCAGATCAACCGTTGCATTTGTCATACCCGGCCAGGGGAGTGAATAATTGGGATCAATGGTTATTGAACGATTCAGGAAGTATATCGCATCCTCATAATTACCATCCTGCATCGCAATGATCCCTGCATAATGGAGATGTGAGGCCGTGTCAGGCTTTATTGCGAGTGCCCGGTCAATATTCTCTTTGGCAGCAGTGATGTTTCCCATCTTCAGATATGCAAGTGATTTGAGGGCATATCCTGATGAGTAGTCTGGTATGATGCTAGTGGCGTTCTCGCCATCGGCAAGAGCTGCAGAATAATTCCCAAGTGACACATAAGTCATTCCCCGGTTTGCGTACCTGACAGGATTTGGTTCAATGGCAATAGCCTTTGAGTCTTCAATAAGGGCCTGCTCACTAAGGTTGAGTTTTCTGAGTGCATACCCCCTCATTGAATGCATCTGAGCATCGTTCTGATCCTGGGCAATTCCCTCATCAGCAATGCGAATGAGTTCATTCCAGTCTCTCTGTTCCATTGCCCGGAATCCACTCTCCTGGAGTTCAGTAATATTTGTAAGGGTAAGGCCCTCTATCGGGGGGGCAGGAATATCTGCCCCGGTAGCCTGGACCAGCAGAGTTCCGGCAATCAGGATAAGTATCACCAGGTTTATGTGTATCAACCCATTCACCTCTCTCCAGAATCATGTCCAGACCACCTTAAGTGTTTGGATGATCGGGTTAACCAGGAGAGAACGAAATCAGAGAGAGAAGGATGAAAAATGGGGTCATTCTGCTACTAAGAAAGAATGGAAGGTTATGTTTACCTGACTGCAATAAATCCGCTCTTTTCTATGCTCCCGGATGATATGCTGTTCTGTGCAGTGAGGCGTATCGAATACAATCCTTTGGCAGTGTAGATATGGGTCACATTCTGCGATCTGGAACTGTTGCCATCCCCGAGATCCCAAAGCCAGGATGTTGGATTCCCGGTGGATCTATCATTCAAAGAAACCTGCAGAGGTGATGATCCTGATGTCTGGTCAGCAGAGAAAGTGGCTGTAATATACCCGGGAACCTGTGTTGGTGTCGGGTATGGAACCTGCCCGGATGTAACCGTCACTGCACCTGTCAGCGTTCCTATACCACTAGTCTGGTTGTTAGATGCCCGAAGTGTAACTGTATATGTCCCTGGTGTCGTATAGGTGTGGACCGGGTCCTTCTCTACAGATTTTGTTCCATCCCCGAAGTCCCAGAAGAATGAGGTCGGATCTCCAAGCGACTGATTTGTAAACCTGACTGTCAGAGGCACTGCTCCCCAGGTCGTGTTCTGGGTGAAGAATGCATGAACCTGCCCCGGAGTTGGTTGTCCATATGATGAGATTGTATGATCGGCTGTGATCGATGAGAACGTCCAGGTGCCGACCGGGCCTACCATGCTCCCATTTACCGAGACGTTCAGGAGGTCTGCACCTGGTTTTGCCTCTGCTACATAAGTTACATTGCTATACCGGGGATACGATATATTTCCTGCAGGATTGAGGATTGTCCAGTCATCGTGTGATGAATTGATGGTCTCTGCAACCCTCACCAACGGTGCAGTGTCGAACGCTCCTGATCCGCTCTTTACCTCATAGGGGACCTGAGAGTATCCTGCTTTAGCTGGTTCCTGCAGATCTGACCAGCCGGTTTTTTCCGGATTACTCCAGTAATTTCCTGCAATAAAAGGTCCTCTCATCACGTTAGTTCCTGACACCGGACCTACAGGATTTGTCCAGGTATAGTTTTGCAGGGAGGCTGTGCCGTTGACATTCACATTGTTTGCAAGGTAATTATCAAAAAGGGTGGCATTCCCTGATATGTTTGATGAGTAATAGGAGAAGAAAATGCCACTGTCTGAACTGTTTATAATCCTGTTTCCGGTAACCAGGCTGTTCTGGTTCCTTCCGTTCCGTAACACGATTCCCTGTGTGTTGTTTATGAGGGTGTTGTTCATTGCAGAGATGTTTACAGAGTCTGCGATGAATAGTCCGTACTGCTGCTGATTCATCACAATATTGTCAACAACTCTTCCGCTCGGCTCATAACTGAAGATACCGTTGACACCATCTCCGATTATGTTCCTTGCGATAACAGTATAGTACCCCATTCCGCAGGTACCGGGATCAGGATTACTTCCACATCTGATACCTCCGGCAGTGATACCTGAATAGGTGTTGTTATAGACTCTGTTATCCAGAATCTGTGCATTATTGCTGGCTGATCGGATTCCGTATCTGCTCTGATTTATGGTATTGTTTGAAATTTTTACCTGAACGCCATGGTATGGATACTTTTCGTCTGCAAACCAGGCATTAATCCCCACATTGCAATCGGAGATTGTGTTTCGGAGAATGGTTGCATTAGAGCCAAGAGTATAGATTCCTCCTATTTTGTTTCCTGATATCGCAGAGTCAGATACTGTGAGTCCTTCTCCAATTGAATACAGTCCGTAATCAAAGCCTGATATTGAACTGAAGTTTGTCACCACCGGCTGAAGGACGAGTGCTGATACGTTTATGCCGACCCCTGCCGTTCCGGTCAGGTTTTTTCCGTTGCCGTCAAGTGCTATCGTGTCACCCTGGATCTGAATTCCATAGTCTGATGATGAAGAAGTGAGGTCATCGGTAAGGTAATAGGCGCCAGCGGCGTTGATGACGATCTGACCTGCTGAGTAGTTGCCCGTAAATGTGTAATCAGCTCCTGAATGCCCGGCGACAAGGGCAGTCCATGAGCCTGATACCGGGACTATCATACACAACAAAGCGAGCATCAGGGTGATTACTGCCTGTCTTCCATGAGCAAAATGGAGGAGGCCAGGTGTTTCCTGAATTACAGTGGTCTGTTCAGCAATCCGATGCTGCATGTCATGCCTGCATACACGGTCCCCGGAGGGCACAAAAAAATTCCCCATTCAAATCCCTTTTCAGACAATCGAAGGATGTGGCCATCATGAAAATTGTCAATTCCTGCGGTTGATGAATGATGGTTATTATTCGTTTAAAACAATAAATTTTTTGCACGAATACATTTCACAGGGCTTGTCTGGGGAGCCCAATGGTCACTGTTGTATATTGACAAATTTCTACAATAGGTCAGGGAGTCGATCGCACCTCACCAATTTTTTGTTCTCTCTCACTTCGATGATTATCGGTCTCTAGGGAAGAGAACTTCTGCATTGGAGTCCTGAAACTGGTCTTCTGACCATCGGAATCTGTTTTGAAGGAACTACAAGTAGGAGGAGAAAAGAAGTAAGCCGGTTATGACCGGGAAGGGCTGATGAGCCAGGTTGTACTGTTTGAATAACTATACTTCTGGATTGTAAATCTTGGGCAGGTTTCAGCAAGAATTCCCATGTTGGTCCCCACCTCTTTTGATGAGAGACCTGTCTCTCTGGCAATGTACTTGGATTTAAAGAAGTTCTTTCCTTCCTTTACCCTTGTCTCAAGATAGTTGATCAGGCACATCTGTCTGTCATTATAGGTGGTGGTTAATGGATTGTTTGTGAACATAATTACCTCATTATTATAATCGTGTGTAGGAGGAAAGCCAGCCGTTTACGACTGGCTGAGAGATTGTAGGGTCATCGCAGCGACCTTACATTTCGGTGGAGTTGGGCTCTTATGAAAACTCTGCTCCACCTGAGATGATGAGAGACAACGGTTGTAGGAGGACATGTTGAACGCTTCTCATCTATAGTGCACCGACCCTGCGGGCACCCCTTCAGGATTTCTATCCTGACAGGATTGTGCAGGTCCCGGTGTGACATACTATCGTTGCCTGAAACAGAGTATAAACCTGATAGAAAAAACTGATAGAGATTAGTTCAAAATCATTTCTATTACTGATTGCTCGATATTTTGTTGAATCATCGTTTATATCCCGGATGATTTATGAAATGAGGTTTCCATTCTATGTTGCATCCGGTTTTTGTCAGGGGATCAGGATGGGAAGAATGTGTTTATTGTATATGGCAAAAACCCGGGATTGTCTGTTTAAACCGTTGCAACCAGTTGCAACACACAGAAAAAACCGTACCTGCTGGCTGACCTGATGATTCATGAACACATATCCTGGTCTCATCGCGGAGGAAAGATGCGGGGGGAGGGGGTATCGATCAGGAGGTCTGAATCCTGCATACATGTGTAACGTTGCTCTGAAGGAAACCGGGTCTAATTTTTTGAGAGTCTCCATCCCTGATTCGGAATGCTGATCTCAAATCTTGCTCCTTCTCCATGAGTGCCGGTCTCTTTAATGGAAATTCCTGTTATCAGCAGTACTTCACGAATGAGAAAAAGCCCAAGTCCGGTGTTCTTGCCATATCCCATATCAAAAATCTTCTTCTTCTCTTCTGGCTTAACACCAACCCCGTTATCTTCCCATATTAAGATTATTTCATCTGGAGTTTTTCTGCAGGAGATATGTATCGTTGAGACATGCTCTCCATGCCTGACCGAGTTATCCAGGAGATTGTCAAAGACACGTATAAGAAGGTGATCTGCATACACCTCGATCCCCTTCATATCGTAAGAAAAGGTTATTGTCTCCGGGATCCGGAGGGAACGTACCAGTAATGGAATGTTCTCCCATTGTGGATCATGAGATCCAAGTTCCTGGTATACCTTTGTGAACTCTATCTGGGAGTGAATATTGCCTGTTGCGGTTTCAACACCGTCAAGATATTTCCTTAATGTCTCCTGCGTTACCGAATCCTTGAGCAGATCTATCAGTAATTTTATGATATTTACCTGGTTGAGGATGTCATGCCTGGTGATACTGCCCATGAGGTTGAGCTGACGGTTTAACTGTTTGAGCGCTTTTTCGGTCTGGATGTGTTCTGTAACATCCTGACCCTGTGCAATTATTGCCACACATTCATCCGGGTTGCTGAAGACCGGGGCCAGATTCCAGACAACTACCCTCATCTCTCCTGACCGGTGGGTTATCGGTATCTCAAAGACATCTTTGGGAAGATGATCTGTGAGGCAGGG
>CAZVAS010000105.1:5112-8032 GCA_964625165.1 uncultured Methanospirillum sp.
GGTGGGTTATCGGTATCTCAAAGACATCTTTGGGAAGATGATCTGTGAGGCAGGGATCCTGCATCCGGATTTCATCCAGGGATTCCCTGGGAAAGACAAAAGAGAGATCGTTACCGATGATATCAACCGGAGGTATCCCCATCAGGTCGCCCAATGCCTTATTTGTCTTTGTTATGATCCCACCCGGATTCCATACGATAATGGGAGCACTGGCTGATGCGATGAGTTTTTCCAGGTAATCCTTCGTCTCCTGGAGTTGTGACCGGCTGGTATTGATCTCTGAAATATTCTCTTCCAGCTCCTTGTTTGCCTTATTTAACAGTTCTTCAGCAGTTTTTCGATCCTGTATGTCATAACATGAGCCGATAAATCCCTTGAACGTCCCATCTGGTGAGAAGAATGGGTTTCCGCAGTCAAGGATCCACCGATAGGTACCGTCATGATAGCGAAGCCGATACTCCATCTCGAATGGTGAGTGGTTGCCAAAGTTCTCAAGATATATCGCCAGGCATCTCTCAAAATCATCAGGGTGGACACCTTCTGCCCATCCATCACCGAGCTCCTGGTCCATGCTTCTGCCGGTAAACTCGAGCCAGTTCCTGTTGAAGAAATCACATTTTCCTGATATATTAGAACGCCACACCGGGTTTGGAAAGTCGTCCAGTACTTTGAGATAATAATCTCCTTCGGTGCATTCCTCCTCCTGGTCTGGGGTTGCTGTCATACCACTTGCATCCTTCTGGTTCTCTGGTTTCATCATTGGCCTTATGAATCGTTATTATTCAGTTTATGGACAAGTTCTTTTGGCTCTGGATTATTGAATAACAAGTTATCCAGCCGAATTCCGGTGTTTATATTAATAGTCTCAATCACCAGGATCCATACACCATATATCCTAATGAAAAATATGAGTTTAAGAAAATATCGATGCAGATCTCACATCATATCTGAAATAGCTTTACTCCAGAAGATCTGATTCCCGGATGAGGATTCTATCTGTTCATCTCTGATAATCAACAGAAAAGAGGAAGATTAGAGATCAGCTGGGTATACTTTTCTCATCATCGTATGCGAGTATCGCCTCATCGTATCTTGCAAGAGCCATGAGTGCATCTCCCTTCTTGTGATATGCGAGTGAGTTATTTGGGTAATACCGGATTGCTTTATCAAATGCATGAAGAGCCATCTCGTAGTTACCAAGGCCTGAGTATGCGACCCCTCTCGGGTACCATACATCCTTGTTTGTGAAATCAATACGGGTAACATTGTCAAAAGCGTCAAGAGCTTCCTGATACCTTCCAAGAGAGGTTAAGGTGCTGCCTTTATTAAGCCATAACAATGCAGAGTCAGGACTGTTCTCTATTGCCTGCTCGAATGTCTTGAGAGCGTTTTCATAGTCGCCCTTATCTGAGTAGGCCAGTCCTATCTTGTAGAGATCTGCCGGGGATTCTGCATAAACAGGAGAGAAGCATGCCAGGAATAGGAGTGGTAATGTGAACAATATCAGGTGAGAGCGTCTGATCATATGATATGGTGCCGTTTCAAATGGCATAGTTCTGTCGTAGTGATCCTGAATATGATCTGAGATGGCCAGGTATCTGGTCCCGGAGGAGGGGCATGTTCAGGTATCTGCCAAAATACTATCGTTGATTATTACAGGCGGTTCGTCCACCCTGAAAAGTAAATTTCCGATGGTCTGCCGGTAGGTTGCAGGATTATGTCAGAATCTTCCCCATAATCAAAAGGTCTGTATACTCACCGTCATAGAGATAGGCCTTCTGTTTTATCCCTTCCCGGTTGAATCCCATACGCTCATACAGTCTGATCGCTTTGGTGTTGTGAATGACAACCAAACACTCCATCCGGTAATACCCACGGGATCTTACAATCTCCTCCAGAAACTCGATACTTCTCCTGCCGATGCCCTGCCCCCAGTAGTCAGGCTCAAGAAAGATGAAAAAAGTCGCTGTGTGTGAGAGCCTGGTTCCGGGCGGGTATACGAAGAATCCTGCACCGCCAATCATGTGTTCATGCAGATGAATTCCCCAGAGAGAAACGATTCCGTTTAAGATCTGCCTGTAAAGGTTTACTGTTGCTTCAATGGGAATCGGTGGAAGGGTCTCAAAAATCCCGGAGATATCTGGCATATTTGATATTTCATTGAGACGCTGCAGGTCAGACTCCTGGATTGGGAGATATTGAATGATTGGTGAAATTTTCTGATCTGACACAAACAGGGTAGAGGTGGAGAGTATATTAAAGAGATGGGTTCCGGTCTTTTGTACTGATTTTGTATTGATTTAAGGCTCATGAACCTGTCTTTTTACCTCTTGCAAAAATGGGTAGATTTTTCTTCAGATTGGGACCAGTACATAAAAATGACTCGTGTTCTCTATCTCTATGTCCTGGATACCATGGCCGACTGGGAGCCTGCCTATCTCCTTCCTGAACTTGTATCTGGCAGATTTCTGGCATCACCTGATCTGCGGTACCAGGTGCGTCTCTGCGGCCTGACACGTGATCCGATCACCACCATGGGAGGTCTCCGCCTGGTTCCTGATATCACCATAGATGAGATCGAGGATGCTCCAGATAGAGTACTCATTCTTCCGGGTGGTATGACATGGCTTGAGCCGCTGCACGACCCGGTGCTTGCAAAGGCCAGGAAGCTGCTTGATACCGGAATGATTGTTGGTGCCATCTGTGGGGCTACCATGGCTCTGGCCAATGCAGGAATGCTCGATAACCGGTCCCACACGAGCAATGATATTGGAGCCCTGAAGCAGTTCTGCCCCGGATATTCAGGAGAGAAATACTATCTGTCAGAACCGGCAGTCACTGACGGGAATTTGATCACCGCAAGCGGGCTTGCGGCAGTTGATTTTGCCTATGAGGTACTGAAAAAACTCGGGGTCATGAA
>CAZVAS010000106.1:0-4016 GCA_964625165.1 uncultured Methanospirillum sp.
CACCAGGTCAATGCAGACAATGCGGGAATTGTTGCAGTGGTATGGGAGAAGTTTTGGGCATTATCGAACAGTTGGAACAGACAAAATTCAGGATCCAGTTCCTGATAACCGGAGTTGAACAGATAGTTACGATCGATCCCGATAAGCAGGATCAGTTTCTGAATCAGACAATACCTGGTAAAAAATCTCTCTCATGCCCATTCCTGCGCAAAAAAGGGGATGAGATTATCTGTACGGTGTATGCCACAAGACCCGAACTCTGCAGGATGTATCTCTGCCCAACATGTAATCCTGTATCGTAAGGTCTGCAAGAAAGGAAAGTGAATCTGAAAAAAAGGGAACCTTTCCGGCTCTACTTCTTCCACCAGAAAAGGGACCATCGGACCCTTGTTTCCGGTGTTTCGTACCTGCCATCCCGTCTCCGTGTCAGATGAGTTGTCAGAAAATCCCTGGCTAAATCTGTCTCTTCAGGGGTAAGGTTCAGGAGCATCTGATAACTCTGAAGGGCATGCTCATGATCGGTATACAATATCGGATTCCGGCATTCCAGTTGCTCAACATTGGGATGAATATCCATCTGGTGCAGAATATTGAAGACAAATATGTCATCCGGAGTGTTGGTATACTTCCGACCGATGGCTTCAAGAAATTCCCGTGAAAAATCTCCAAGTTCTCCACCCCATGCAGTCACATATGCATACTGCCTGGCTGCATGGTTGATCTTTCTGAGAGACTCCCTGAGATCACCTGTACGAGCGATAGCCCGGGAAGCAACAACGATATCATGGGCCTTGATGTCAGTTCCCATCGTAATACTCTCCCATGTCCGGTGAAGGTACCTGATGTTTCCAAGATGTCTTCGCTCAGCATCGGCCTTGAGAATGTCAAGCATCTGTGCAGAGATATCGAGAGCAGTGACCCGCTTAGCCCTCATCGCTGCAGCAATACTTATGGTCCCGATTCCACACCCGATATCAAGAACTGACCATTCCCGATCCATCTGAACACGCTGCAGGAGTTTAGATGGATATTCGTCATTCTCTGACCAGAACCGGTACCAGGATGCCATCTGATCCCATCGGCGCTGCTGTGAATCGGGGTCTGAAGAGAAACTGTGTATCTGTTGCTTCTCTCTCCACATTCCATCCCAGTCAATATCACCTACCTCCATCTTTTCAGACTCCGATAGACAGATATTGGGAAGAATAAGGTATAACTATTTGGCAATATCATTAACTACATCCCTTGCACTAAGAGTATTATTTTAATATTCAATATCTAATATTTCTGAAATGTGTATCTGTGATAGAACCTTCGTATGCTCCCACGCTCAGTATCCATGAACCCTGAAGCCCTGATACTGAAACAGATCCGTGAACTTGTTGACTTTGTGGATATCAGCCCGATCTCTAAAGGTTATTCTTCTGATCTGAAGTACCTCCTGATCACCACGAGCGGTAAAAAATATCTGGCTCGGATCATTATATCTGATGAAAGCAGGGTTCTCAAATCAGGAGAGAATCAGTACAATCTTTTGAAAGCACTCAGGCAGTACTCGGTGCTTGTGCCGGAACCTCATCACTTCAAGATTACCGATGATCACCGATCATGCCTGATGATCCTTGACTACATTGACGGAGAAGATGGCGAAGAAGTACTCAACCTGATGAGCAGTGAAGATCAGTACAGAGTCGGATACCAGTCAGGAGAAGAGCTGAAGAAACTCCATCAGCTTCCTGCTCCACCTGATATCGCCTCCTGGAACATACTGAAAAAGCGAAAGTACGAGTGGTATTGTGCTGAATTTCTACGTAACCCGGTCAAAGTAGCAGACATTAATCTTGATATAATTCAGCAGTATGTCAGCGATCATCTGCACCTCATGGAAGGGACCAGACAGACTTTTCAGCATGATGATTATCACCCTGCCAACCTGATCTTTCAGAACAGGCAGTTGAAAGGGATTATCGACTTTAACAGGTCGGACTGGGGTGATCCAATCCATGATTTCTACAAAGTTGCTCTGTTTACCCGCCATATCAGCGTTCCGTTTGCACGAGGGCAGGTTGACGGATACTGGAGCGGCTCTATCCCTCCGGATTTCTGGCAAAAATATGCCCTTTACTGTGCCATGAGTATCATCCCGGACCTTGTCTGGTCAGGAAGACACACAAGCCAGACCGGATCAGATGAACTGGATCGTTCAATAAGAAGATTGCAGGCCATGATCGAGGATCATGAGGGCTTCGCCAGGGTTGTTCCCCAATGGTACGCAAATGCCGGAGAGACACAGATGTCCAGTGAACAGACCGAATAATCGATCAGGCCAATCATCTCGAAGTTTTTTTGATACTGTTGTGATCCTCATGATTATCATCGATCTCTCATTCAGGTCATCACCAGGATAACCAGTATTGATCAACATTTACCGAGATAATCGAGATATATTTATATGTAACATCATGTGTTGTTTTTATTGCATGGCAAATTTTTAAATAAGCATCTACGCAACGAAACATTGCCATTGAAGGATGGCACTGCAGGAGGTGGGGTTGTATGAAACCAGTGGACGGGATTCTACTTCAACTCCATCGAACAATCAGGTACTGATCAATACAGGCGTTACGATTTCATTCGGAAACAGTGTGATGATGTATTGATCCAAATTTTCGGCTGAGAACACTCTGGATTTTGGAAGGGATTAACGGTTTTACCGTGCTGGAGGAAGATAGGAGGTAACTCTTATTCTCCCTTTCGTGTCCTGGCAATGATATCCTGTTTTATTAATATCCGTGTGTCACGAGTATCACGTTCTGATTCATCATCGCTAGTCTGTGATTCAGAATTCTGTTTAAACTCCTTTAGAAGGGGAAAACAGATCAATATTATTCTATTTCTATACCAGATTGACTCAAAATACTAAACACCACGACATAGATATATGGTCAAAGGTTCCTCACTCTATCACTCACCCCCGGGTGAAGGAGGAATCAACCTTGAAAATTAGCGCAAGAAACACGCTGAAGGGAACAATCAAGTCGATCAACAAGGGTCCGGTCAACGCTGAAGTGGTCATTGATATCGGCAACGGTGTTCTGGTAACCTCCATGATCACTGCTCATGCGGTTGAGAACCTTGGGCTGAAGGAAGGAAAACAGGCATACGCAGTGGTAAAGGCAAGTGAAGTGATGGTAGCGGTTGATTAACCGCCCCTTTTTTTTAAACCGAACCTGATATCTTCCGGACTCCCATGAATCGGTGTATCAACATTATTTGGTTTCGGTATTCCGGGTAAGGTTGATGATGCCATAACTCATCATCTCCGGCCATTTAAGAGAATACCGGGCAGACCAGGGTCTGTATCCATCATGAAGGATCCTGATTGTATGAGTTCCGGGAGGGACCTGGAAGAACTTCTCAGTCCCGTTTGTACGCCCATAAAATGTGTTGTCAATGTACAAGAATCCGTTATCCGGATTTGTTCCAAAAGAGATGAAGGGTTTGTCAGAGATCAGCCCGCCCGGGATCCGGATCACTCTCATCTCGGTCTGTTCTTCATCGCCAGCCTTTATAGTAAGATTTACCGGATATTTTCCATACATGTCAAAGGTGTGAGTGGCATTTTTTGTCTCATACTCCGGGATCGTATCGTTGTTTACATCCCATTTCCATGAAGTAACCTGACCTTTGCTCGCATCAACCAGTTGTATTGAAAATGCATTTCGTCCAAACCGGGTTGTATAATCAGCAACCACAAGATCACCGGATTTCCCAAGGAAGTAGGAGTCAGCTACTGCATCAGGATACAGGTTGCTCATCATCCTGGTCCGGTTTGATGATGAATAGAGCGTCCCGGGAATCGAAATGCTATTGTCGTGATTGTCCCAATCCCCGTCAGGAATCAGGAAGTTTTTAGCAACCAATGTTCCATCTGATCCACTCTTCGCTTCTCCCTTAATAACATCAAACCAGATGATCCCTTTGATATTGGGGAATCCTGCGAGTGTTGTAGCGTT
>CAZVAS010000106.1:4116-8012 GCA_964625165.1 uncultured Methanospirillum sp.
CCTGGCCAGTAATATAAGCGGTCCTCTTTTTTCTGGGCAATGTTGCCTGCCCAGACCATCTGGACGCTTGGGTTTGCTTGTGCATGGACAATCGAATAAGCCGTGCGAAACGCCTTTCTCCAGGCCTTTTTGTTGGCATCGTCAATATTATCATTCCCACTTGGGTTGACAACCGACTGGGCGTTGTATTCGAGGCCAAAGCAGATCAGGATTGTTGCCGCTTTTCCAGTTTTATCAGGGTATTTCTTGCTCAAAGCATCGCACAGACCTGCAATCTCACTGATTTTCTGAGTTCCTTTCGTTGACCCTCCAGCTGTTGAGGAGAGATCGAGGGTACCATCAGACGCTGTATATGACCAGGGATACAGGACGATCACCGGAATACCGCCCTGCTGAAGAACACGCTCAGCCCAGACAACACAGGAGGAGGAAGGGGTATACTTGATCTTGCCGTAGTCCGAATCAGGATAACTGGCGAGGTTATAGTATCGTGAAAAGAGTAGTTGTTTGTTCCCGCTTCCCGAGTGAATACTGTCTACACCGGTTCTGAAGGTGTCGATACCGGTATCAACAGCTCCAACACCATCGGATGCACGTTCTCCATATGTTCCCGGATGATCCCAGATCTGTGTCTCCCATGGGTTGGGTTGTGCTTTTTGATAATAATTTACACATGCGATATTGTTTGAACCCTGGTTTCCACCAAGATATGCCCCGATGTAACATCCCTTCTCAGATAGCAGTCCTTCATCAACAGTCGGGATATGATATGCACAAGCAAGGCTCCCCGACCCTGCCAGACAGATGAGTAGTATACATGCAACCTTGAGATATCGAATTGAGTATGCCAGTCCCCTCATGCCCATAGGAATAAACCACCGTTCAGTAGTAGAGGATCACTGTCTGTGATGATAAATTGATGTGATTCTTCAAGGAACTGTCAGACCGGCGAATGAGTCACTGTATGTCAGACTCACCTGAAAGGACCGATAAGAACATGGAGAGGAGAAACTTCTCTGATCTCTCCAGTTCATCGGCAGCGTACCATACCTCGATCTTCCTCTTTCCTACAACCCCTCTCATGTTAAAGGTTGAACCATGGATTATTGTGTATACCGGATCTGCAAGATAATCCATGACATAGACATCCCCAGCCGGTTTCATGGCGTTGACCATCTCCCGTGTTACTGGTCCGGGCAGAAGATACTCTTTTTTTATCTTGCCATCCCCGCACTGTTTGACCTTTACTTCCTGAATGGTATCTATCATGATTGTCCTGTATGTATTCGAATTGCTGGTATTCATTGAACCTCCAGAGATCTAAAAATCCAACCATATTAGAATTGATTAAATATTAGTGTAAAGAAGTGAGCTTCCATCAAAAATATATATGATCCATCAGTATGTATAGTGATCGAAATGACCCAAACACTCTGTTCACACAACATGTCATCTGTCCAATCCTCGTATCACCAGACCGAAGATAGAAGCCGGATGAGGCAGCGGATATTCATCACTAATCCACCGGCAGAACCCGATCACCTCTTTGCCACAATCAACCACATGGCTGCAGAGGCACAACAGTTCTACTCTCTCATTGCAGCACTGAATATCAAATTATTTGATCATCTTGATGAACCGGTCTCACTCGATGATCTCTGTCTGATTATTCCTCATAATGAGATGATCTCCCCACTTTTGAGAATCCTTGTGGATTGTGGATTTATTAGTGAAGTTGAGGGGTTGTACCAGAATACTCCGGCTACATCCACGTACTTTACAACCCATTCTCCATACTTTCAGGGTGCATACCTGGAAAAGATCAGAAAAAAGATATCAGAACTCTGGGTACACCTCCCTGATGTCATCAGGAACGGCCCGGTTGTGTACGACAAGAAGGAGTTCTTCTGCGATATGTGCCTCCCCCCGATGGCAGAGAATGCTATGACCGGCAGGCTTCAGCATGTTGTCAGATCAATCGTTGCTATGCCTGAATTTCTGTCTGCTCACAAGATGCTTGATCTTGGTGGAGGACACGGGCTTTACTCGATTGCACTCGCTTCACTAAAACCGGATCTCGTGAGTATTGTCTTTGACCTCCCAGAGGTGACTGATACAACATGTGATTATATTATTGCTCATGATATGGACGAGCAGGTCAAGGTATTTCCCGGTGACTTCTTCACTGACGATCTTGGAACAGGGTATGATCTCATCCTCTCATCCTCAAATCCGAGCGGGAAGAAGGCCGCCATGATATCGAAGATCTATAATGCCCTGGCACCGGGTGGTATCTTTGTCAATATTCAATCCAGCGGTACTGATTTTGTGGATGATCCTGTCTCCCAACTGGAACGCAAGATGTGGGCAGTAGACGGAGAACCTGAATGGAAGTCACACAAAGGGAAGCAGCCATTCCTCTCTGACACGTATGTCCATGCCCTCAGGGAATGTGGATTTGACATAAAACAGGTAGAACAGATCCCTGATCTCTGCAAGGATGACTTCATGATGACCATGATCATCTGCAAGAAGAAAGAGCAGATGAGGCCGGCACCACACCTCAGGATCTCGCTCCTCTCTGGAAAAGATCCGGAACAGACGGTGACCTTCACGGTTGACACACAGAATCCTGACTGGATGAAGACTCTTTCACTCATGGACCTCTCACCGAAAGCCGAAGAGTTACAGAGATCCCAGACTCAGAGATGATGGCTTTGCATTCCTGATGCCTGAACCTGCTCCCCAAGAGCCTCCAAGACTTCTCCTGCGTACCGGCAGTCAGCAGGATCGGTGAGGAGTGATGGGCTGAGCCTCACACATCCTTTTCCTGCAGTAATCTGGTTATGAATCAGGGGAGCACAATGGAGTCCTGTTCTGGTGATGATACCGTATGTGGTCCTGAGTACAAATCCTGCGGTGTCGGGATCCATTCCCCTGATATTTACCGGAAAGACCGGGATATCAGGCGATTGGTGGTACCTGATTACTGAATCAGAATCCTTCAGTGGTTCATAAAAAGCATCAATGCATCTCTTCTGATGATCAGCAATCCTCCTGAACCCGGTCTCCTGAATATATGTGACCCCTGCCTCAAGCGAGATAATCCCGGGATAGTTGGGCGTTCCTGCTTCGTACCGCTCCGGAAGCATTGCCGGTTGCCTGAGGTCTGCCGAGTTTGTACCTGTGCCTCCCTGCATGATCGGTTGTACTGCCTCTGGATCGCGGATCCAGAACCCTCCTGATCCCGGCATACCAAAGAGGTACTTATGTCCGGTGAAGACAAAGGCATCAGCACCAAGTCGTGAGAGATCCACCGGGATCTGTCCGGCAGTCTGCGAACCGTCAACAAGCAGGAATATCCCGGTTCCTTTGAGTGCAGCATGTATCTCCGGTATATTCTGAACAGTCCCAATGACATTGCTGCCCTGATTTATGACAAGTAACCGGGTGTCATCCTGTATTGCATCCCGTACATCAGCAGAACGAATATATGCATCACGGGACGGGATTGTCGAGAGGGTTATTCTTTGTTGATCTGCAAGAGTTGTGAGTGGACGCAGGACAGAGTTATGATCAAGGTCTGTGGTGATGACATGAAACTGCGAGGGTTGTCCGGCAGCAAACCCGTGGATCAGCATGTTCAGCGACTGAGTTGCCCCTGATGTGAAGATCAGGTTATCAGGGTTGTCGCAGCCGAAAAACTCTGCTACCGTCTCCCGTGCCTTCTGAACCGGATCGAGGGTAAGTTCATCGGTTGAACGCCCCGATTCTCCAGGCAGGGCCGTAAGGTGATCATGAACCGCCCGGATGACTGATTCTGGCTTTGGCCATGAGGTTGCAGCATTATTGAGATAGATATCATGTGGTGGCGGAGGGGATGTGTTCACAAAATA
>CAZVAS010000107.1:0-7834 GCA_964625165.1 uncultured Methanospirillum sp.
GGATATTCTGCTATTCCGGTTCCTGCTGACTGAACAACAGGAGTATACTGCTCTGCAAGGCTTGTCCCCTCCAATTTGAGAAGAACAGTATCGGTTTTCTTATCCAGAACTTCGGCCTTTACCAGATCAAGACCGTCATCAGCAAATCGGGATGTGTTGACAGCGTACGAGATGACCGTTCCCTCTTTGGTCATTTTCATCTGTGGTGACTCATAAACCGAGATCGTGACAACCGGTTTCTTGTCAAGTGCCGGGGTTGTCCGGGGAGTTGTTGCAACCATCAGTCCTGCAAAGATCACAGCGATGATGACGATCCCAAATCCGATATAATATACATATTGTTTCTTCATGACTGGCACTGCCTGAATTTCTTATCCTCTCTTTCGTCAGACACCATCAAGATACTGTTTTGATTTTTCCCTACCCTATGGATATTATCACACACAACCATCTCATATTACTGTCCAGGAGTAAAATATCAGGATTAACCCTTATGACGCCGATCATCCAGACCACAGACCTGAAGAAATCGTACGGAGATGTGACCGCTGTTGATGGTATCACCCTCTCGGTTGAAAAGGGGGCACTCTTCGGACTGCTCGGTCCGAATGGATCAGGCAAGACCACCATGATCAAGATGCTAACCGGGCAGATTCGGCAGACCAGTGGATCGGCCCTGGTGCTCGGCCGGGAGGTATCCTCTGATCCCATATGGGTCAGGCAACAGGTCGGGATCATCCCAGAACAGGAGACACCACCGAGTTTTCTGACCGCACTGGAGTACCTCGACCTGGTTGGATCGCTCAGAAACCTCCCTGATCTCCGAAGCAGGGCTGACTGGTGGTTTGACTTTCTCGACTTTGCTGATAAGAAGAATGTGCTCTGTAAAGATCTCTCGAGAGGAACACGGCAGAAACTAATGTTCACGCAGGCGTTTATTCATCAGCCTGAACTTGCTCTGATCGATGAGCCGCTCATCAACTTTGATCCTATCATGCAGAGAAAGATCAAAGACTATCTCGCAGATTACGTTAAGTCAGGGAACACCATATTCATCTCAACCCATATCCTCTCGATAGCCGAGGAGATCTGTTCAGGTTTTGCCATTCTTCATAAGGGTCGCCTTCTTCATACCGGCACACCACAGGAACTTTCGGGAGAGGGAATGAATCTGGATGAGTTCTTTTTACACCTGGTGGGAAGGAAGGAAGATGCGTAAACTCTTCTGGTACATGCTGAAAGAGGAGTGGCGGCTTCACTCCACAATGTTCGGAAGCCTGAGTTTTGCTCTCTTTCCGATCATGGTTGGAGCCATGGCATTCATGGGATCATTCCTGCTTCCATTCATCAGGAGATCTCTTCCTCCTGGGAATCTATCCCTGATCCTGCATTCAAATTACCTGCTTCTCGGGTTCATGGTCGGTGCATTCGGACTTCTGGGAAACGAGGCCATGAACAGGAGGTTCGGACAGGCTAGCCTTATCGCGTATGCTGCCAGAACGCTCCCTGTCTCGGACAGGGAGATCTTCACGACCTTCGTGCTCAAGGATCTCCTGTATTATTTCGTGCTCTGGGTCTTCCCGTTTGCACTTGGTTTCCTTCTGGCCTCACCGTTCATCGGGATTCCGCTGTACCTTCCGTTTCTTCTCAGCCTGACCCTGACGATATCATTCCTCTCAGGGCTCTCTCTGATCTTCTTCCTTTCATCATTATACAGCAGAACCCATGCAGGACTGCTCGCAATCATGTGTATCCTGATCCTCATACTTGCAGGATACGGATTCGTGACCGGAGATAATCCTGCCAAACTTTTTCCACCATTTATTCTGTTCGAAGACTTCTCCCTGCCACTCCTCGGGGAGTGTCTCGTCGGCATTATCATTCTTTCAGCAATTGGAGTCCTTCTTTTTACACCGGAAAACATCGCTGCGTCACGGCAGTACAGGGACCGGATCCTTCCACTCTCCCGGTTGTTATCCAGGTTCCCAGCACCTGCCCTCTCTGCAAAAGACCTGATAGACCTGTACAGGAGCGGGAGTGCCATCGGCCAGACACTCTTCTCGTTTCTCATTCCTCTCCTCGTGATCTGGTTCTTCTTATCACTGACGAGCGATTACCTGCCTAAGAGAAATGTACTCTTTCTCTATGCAATGACCACCGGTATCATCGCCTCGACCATGTACACCTGGCTTACAGCATTTGACTCCTTCGCCTCCTATGCCTGCCTTCCGGTACGTGTGAAGACCGTAATCATCAGCAAGATTGCAAGTTTCACGGTGTTGCAGGTGATACCAGTTGTATTCCTTGCGATCATCTGTACGATTTCAGGACAGGCTGCCTATCTGATTCCGGTGATCGTGCTCGCTCTCTCTACATCATTCTTCACTCTTGCAGTAACGGTATGGCTAGCAGGACTCTCACCAAACGTCCTTGTGTATGATGTAAAAGTCATGGTACGGTACTTCTTCCTCATCGGGATGGTCACGGCTATCTTCAGCTCGATAGCGTTTGCAAACCCCTGGGCCTCACTCTCATCGATAACACTGGCATTACCGGCATGGATCTTGATCAGGCTGGGGTGCAAAAAGTGGGAGATGCAGGAGCAGCCGGTGTATTAACCAAACAGTCTGGATTCAGTATATCAGATTCGGAAGAAAAAGGTGAAACGAATAATGGGTTATTCGGCCAATTTCTCCAATCTAAACGCTCCTGACTTCACATCATCAACCCACCTGCCGAACATCCCCATACCAGCTGCCATCCGTGCCCCGTGTCTCATGAAAAATGCTTCTTCGTCAGAAGAGGTCTTCGGAGGATCTGATCGGTACGACTCAAGTGCTTTTGCACCATCATAATCGGTGGCAGAGAACCTGATATAGAAATCATCATATCCTGCCATCATCGCTTCACCGGTGACAGTGGCGATGTGATACGGGTGCTGTATCATTGCTGGAGCGAGGTCATTGGAGTACTGGATCCCGGCAGCCCGGATAGCAGTAATCATGGCATTGAGATCCACCATGAAGGAGAACCCACCTTCAGGAATGATAGTTCTGACTCCCTCTATCGCTGCACACCGGGATGCTAGTTGGGTTGTCATAATCCGGTGAATCTCACGGGTGTCATGCAGGTACGCATCCATCGCAGGATTCTGAAGGTAGGCGGGTATCGCAGCCTGTTGCACCGGCGTTACTGCTGCTGTATACACAGTTGCAAGAACCTTGATTAACTCATCCTTGAGAGCCTGATCAGATCCTTCAGGAAGGATACAGGTACCGATGCGGAGACCGCCTGCAGACCTGTCCATCGAAAGACCGTTCAGGACAAATGTTCCCTCCGGATAGATCGAACCCATGCTCACAAACTTTGAGAGATCATAGGTGAGAAGACTGTACGCCTCATTTGCAAGGACCAGTGTATTAGATTCACGGCAGATTGCTGCTATCTCTTTCAGGTCTTTCTCAGTGTAAAGGTTCCCGGTCGGATATCCCGGGTTGTTCAGGATCAGGAGATGCTGGGATTTGACAAGACCCTTTAGCATGGCTGCAAGCTGGGGCGGGCGTATCTTATATTGTGCTGCATAATGGCCATACAACCGGTAATATGGCTTGTTGAGGATTCTGAGTTGCGGCAGATAACCCAGCCATCCGGGAGAAGGCACGACAACCGACCCGGCAAGAATGGTAAAGATAGGAAGGACCAGCCCTTTTACACCATGCCCAATGATGATCCGGTCTGCATCCGCGGTTATATTATAGTTACGTGCATAGAATCCACTTACTGCCTCCCTGAGTTCATGAAGCCCGGCAGGATCGGCAAGTGTTCCGGGACATGACTTACCTGAAATCTCGACCCTGATATCATCAGGAACCGGGAATGGGGATTCTGCTCTCCCAAACGAGAAAAATTCCTCACAACATGCGGCTAACTGGCAGGTACTCTTCTGCCCTGCAACCAGTTTACTAAACCTCAGTGTATCTGGCTGTTGAATCCGGTCCACCCGTGCATCGATCATAATCCCTGCCGTTCTTACCACCTTGGTGAGAATATCGGAGGAGGGGTCATATATCTTTTGGGTTCACCCTCAGGATTCAGGTCACAGACCATGACCGACATGCGGATCCATGACATGAAGAGAAAATGGTGTTAGGATTATTCAGTAACCCTGGACTCCTTGACCATTGACCTGACACGTTCGATAACCTCAAGCCTGCCGCGGTATTCTCCTTCGATCTGTTCTTCGATCTGATCGAGGATACTGTCAACAGTTCGGGAGAGTGTATACACCTTTACAGGCCGGCCCTTCTTCTCTGTAATGAGACTGGTGACCTGTGCCCACTTCCGGTCTATCAGTTGATTTATGGCAATACTTACTTCAGGTTGCCTGAGATCTACGATCCGTTCAATCTCCCGTGATGTGAGATCATACCCCTTGAACAGTACGACAAGGACCCGTGCCTCATTATTTTTCAACCCCACATCGGTTAAAATCCTTGAAATTTCCAGATCATTCTCTGAAAACTGTAAACTCATATTCAGATCCATCCATACCCCCTGTTATATCCTAAATTTTATGTTGTTATTATTATATCGGACACTCAATCAACAACAGGATATAAAATTATCTAATACACCGACATATGAGAGAGTCACCTGGTTCACCGACTTTTTTTTCAGGTAGATTCAGAGGGTTTATCTTTTTTTGAACGGAATAGCAGACGATGATGATCTAAACGTTCAGATTTTGTTTCTGATCGCAATTCTTTACCATGAATGGTGCTTGAAATTTTTTTCTCTCCTTTGAACGCTCTACTCCCTATAGCGCGGGTGGAATCTTCCGCAGAGAGTTGACAGATGCAGAAAACCAAGACACAGGAGCAGAGATAAATCAAACGAAAAAAGAATGTAGACCCAGATTAGGAGGATCTACCAAATGCTATACCATAAAGTACCGGGTGGTCAGCATCAAGACCCAGGACAGTTCCCACCTTTTTAGGATCAAACCCTGAGAACGGTACTCCTGAGAGATGCAGAGATGTAAGTTCAAGCAGGAAATTTTGTGCGATGTGACCTGCTTCCAGGTATATACTCTGGTTCGCCATATCGGTACCGAACTTCTGATATGGAGTATAATTTCCACTCATAACGATACAGGCCGGGGCAGATGCCACACTTTTCTGTCCGAGTGCATCAACCAGGTTCTGTTCTCCTGATGCATCCAACTCCCTAACTAGCCGGTGTTCAGGAGCATAATAGGCATAAACACCGGATGGAATGTCAGTACCACGGGTTACAGCTACATGAAGGGTAATTGGATATATCTGCAGTCCAGATGGGGCAGTTCGCTTTCCGGTCTGTGGGTCAGTGATCCCCTGTGCAGCCCAGAGAAGGTTCGAAATCTCCTGTGCAGATACTGAAGTATTCTGGTACTCCCTGACAGACCGGCGATCAGAAAGTGCATCATCAAGAGTTGCTGATTGAGAGTGGTCAGGAGTTGGAAGATTAATTACCGTTTGATCTGCCCCGAAAACGGTGGTTACCGGATTCCCAGAGTTCTGCCCCTGATCTGAAGGCGTTTCCTGAGCCCATACACAGGAGTAGAGAATACAAAGGGTAATTAATCCGGTTATTGCGCCAAAAATTATAATGCGGGCCTGTTTTTTTACCATGTCATCTCACCAAAAAAGAATCCAATGGTAAAATTTGACAGCCTAATCGGATAAATAATTTACAACCTGATTGTTGCAGATTATCGAACTATGAGTGACAGGATACTAAAATTGACGAGTAACAAAAAAAGGAGAAAACTTACTGCTTCTTTGCAGTTGAGTTCAGTGATGCAGTTACATTAGAGACGGCGGTTGTATTTGCTGCCGGAGTTGCATTTACTGCTTTTGTAGGGGCTGGGGTAATTGTAACTTTTGCCTCAACAGGGGTTGTGTTTGCCTTGGTCTCGGTGGCGTTAGCCTTTACAGTTGCAACAGGTGTAACGGTTGCCTTAGCCTCAGTTGTGTTTGCCTTTACGGTTGCAACAGGTGTAACAGTTGCCTTAGCCTCGGTAGTGTTTGCCTTTACAGTTGCTACAGGTGTAACGGTTGCCTTGGCTTCAGTTGCGTTTGCTTTTACGGTTGCTGTTGGTGTGACTGCTGCCTGTCCAATCGTTGCAAAGGTTACATTTGCTGCTTTTGGAGCGATTGATACAGATACAGGAGTGATTGTTGCAAATGAAACATTGACCGCGGGAATAGTTTTAAAGGTAGGGGTCATCTTGGTGACATCTGAAACAGTGGAGCCCGTTGAATTTGCAGCGGTTTCTGCAAGACCCATGGGGATCACGAACATGAACAGAGACATCACTAGTACTACCCTGATTAAGCGTTCCATATTTTTTAATCGCGATATAGAGTAATAATAATAGCGGCCGCACCTGCAAATTCATGATTTTTTTTCAAATTATCTCCGACTTTTCTGAATGGTGCGAACAGGCAGTAACCTTGTATTCATAATATTCGAGTCGAGGGGACTAAGAGATTAATGCCCAGAAAGTATTGAAACTGGAACACTAGAAAGGCTCACAGCACCAATTACTTCATTCCACCCATTGAGGAAAGTTCAAAGCCCCTTTATCTGATACCCAGTCGTAGGTTTTTGCTATTTTTGTGAGAGTGATAATCTTGTTCCGATGTTGTTCAGGAACCTGCTTCACCTTGTATGGAGGAATATCATTGAATGGTGCCCAGACCTCATCACGATATTCATGAGGGATGAACTCAGTACCGTCTGCACTATAGGCAAATCCCAGGTAACTGAATGGATTCGGGCCACGTGGTTTTCCCCTACCGTCACGTCCTTCAATGCCATTGATGTGAATCCCGAGAAGTTTATTCCCTTTCCTCATACTCTTGAATATCTCGTATTTTACCCATCGTTGGTCATAGGTGTTGGTGCCGATCAGGACAACAGATGCTGAAGAAGCCTGAATCTGTGTATCAATCAGTTTTTTTATCGAATCATCCCCTCCCCTGGCAGCGGCTTCCCAGATGAAGGGAGAAAAGTATCCACCATGATCCTCATGGGTCATTTTGTGAGACCTGACAACATTGATCCTAAGATCGTTCATATCCTGAGTCCCGATACAAAAAAATACTTTTTTAGGCATAGCGTATACCCCCAATATTTGAGTATATTCTTACTCAAGATAGATAACACCTTCTTTTTGATAAAATAATTGAAAAGGTATAATATTCCAATGATTGGAATATTCGAGATGAGCGCATATGCAATATTTAAATTTGGATAGTCAATTGCAAATAATCGGTAATTGCTCCGACGAATAATGCATAGCAAATATTTATTTATTCGCATTTCCATCTACCAGATATGCCCCATCATACTACAAAACTACAAGAGAATTTTTCTAGAGAAGGGTTTAGTCAGGCATCCCAGATCGCTGTCGGGCTGATGATTATTACCTTATTCGTATTGGCAGGGTATATCGGGAATCCAAATGAGAACACTGTAAGTTCTGCAGTATCATCAGAGATGGAAACAGGACCAAACCTGATCAGTACTCATAATGGAGAAGGACAATCGCAGATAACAATGGGTACTGATTTTACAAAGCCTGATTACCAATTCATTAAAAGGCTTAAAGGGATGTAATACCCTCATTTTTCATTCGTGTCATTGTGAATAACCTGAACCTATGCCCTGACTTAACCCAGAAAACCATCGATAATTTCATATTTACTTTTTTATAGAATGATGAAAACAACATACATATGATAGATGATATTAGCGGAGTATTTCTGTTACCCTTCAAGGGATTTACATC